>NZ_JBLZNC010000004.1:0-436642 GCF_048553715.1 Sagittula sp. SSi028
GACTTCGGAAAGAAAGGCTCCAGACGCGCCATCTGCGCATCACTCAACCAGAAGAGATCAGACATGTTCACCGCTCGATTTTCGAGCCGTGAATCACGCTGATACCGGGAAGTCAGTGGGTCCTGAACCTAAAAGCTTCCGCCGTGATAAGATAATAACCACATCGAAGCAGAAACGTTAAGTCGATCGACCGCTTACTGATCTTTCGCCCTTTTCTCAAAAAATCGCGAAATAAGATGATCATTCATAATGCAGTTCACCTTCTAAATCGGAAACAAAACGCCTAATAACTTGAAGTTCTTCGGACAAATAATTAATGTCGATATTCACCGATTTATCGCCCAATATATACGCTCCACCCCCCTCTGAACCATCAAATCTTGAATCGGAACTCATTTCTCCATCCAGTACACTAGGGCTCGAGCCTGCCGAAATAACACTTTCCCCAATTTCTTCGTATGCTAAAACACCAGCACGCCCCTTCACCGCGCCCGGCGTCTTTGCCACCTCTGTATTATGATCCATGTAATTGAAAATTTCGAGTACTCCCATACTAGACAACCTATTTATCAACATATCATCTAGCTTTTCAGGAAGTAAATTTCGTTCCAAGTTGAGAAATGGGACTATAAAATCTTCATCATTTTCTACACTGACGATAGAATCCATTAAAAACGGGAGTATTTCCTCTAGGGCATCCCCCATATATATACTATTCTCATTTATGAATTCCACTGCGTTATTGTTTTGAGAGCGTGAAATGTACGCCTTGACCAACGAAGTTCCTAGCTTGGGACCGATCTCTTCCTGTCTATATTCAGGCCAAAGACTTTCCGTATAAGAAATCGTTTGATCGCTTACAAATTTGCCTTCCAACAAATGAATATCAATTAGATTCACCAGCTTTTCCACGGAGTAATCGTCATTTCGAGCAACAAAAACCGAGCTTGGATCAACGGCGATAGAGCCGTCTATCATCCTAGTATCCAAGCTCGAACCAAAGCTGGATTCGTGACCATCCAATGACACAAGCCTATCCTGAAGCGCGTACAGAGCATCCAATTCGCCGCTATTCTCTAAAATTTCTGCAATACGCGGCGCTAGGGCGAAAAAAAGAGGCGCAGACAGTTCATTCATTATTCTTTTAAGCGCATATAATTCATTATCATTTGCATCATACCCCGATGGACGAGACAATACACTCCAGAATCTCATACTATCATCGCAGTGGAGGTAAAGATTGATAGCGTCACCTCCGGTTTGATCCCCGTCTACTAAGAAGCTGATCTCCCGGTAAACTCCTGAGCCTCCTCCCGCATAGACATCTAAAACCTGTCTAGCTTCAACTCCAAATCCGTAAGATATAAGCGCACCAACATAACGGAACAAATTATCTCTATCCATGATATCGATATCGGAGTATAAACTGGATAGTAGCTCAGGAACATCAACTTCGTACCCAGTCAACTCCCTATCGATTATCGGATAGATTTCATTTTCAGCATCTTCACATACTTCGTATCCAACGGAAACCGCATCGTTCTCTCTAATACCCATTTCTATTTTTTTCGAAATTTTGGGATCAACGACTAAGAATTTTCGATCAGTCCCTAGCAATTCCCCGGAACTATTCGAACTCTTTTTCGTACTAATTTCCTCGCTGTTGCGTCCAACCGTTTTAAATAAACTTAAGTTGTTGATGGATCGATCAAAGCCAAGTCCGCTGTTTAAACGCCCGGTATTATAGCTTCCCGTGGGTTTAAGGACGTCGTACGCCCACGAAAAATTCGGGAGATTTTCTATCGTGGTATTCTGTTCAAAGCTACCTGCCTGCGTCAACAGAGAATTCTGGGGCACCACGATATTTTCTTCCGCTTCGGAATAAGTAATCTCGCTGTATGCTCGAGAATCTCCATTAATCGGATCATCGGATATATCTATAACCAAAAGACCACCATCTTCATAAGAATTCACAGAACAATTACATGCCATAGTGAATGACAACCCTTCGGAGTTGATCCGGTTAACAGACCGAACTCTATTCCTGTCAATTCGATCAAAAGCTCCCCGTAAATCTATTTCTCCGCCCATTTGATCAAACGAAACATAAAATTCCCTTGTGCCGGACTCCCAATCCAGACTCCAATTAACCCCCTGTGGAACTGGTAGCGTGAATCGGGTGAACCCGACATGATCGCCCGACCTCAGAATAAGTGACTGAGCCGAGGCGCATGAAGGCAGTGCGCACGCTAAAATTATATAGAGTAACCTCATATTACGCGGCGTCCTGTTTTACCGACTTCAATGCTTCTTCGAGGTCTTCAAAGCTCGGTCGGAAGTGCCCAGGGGTGTTTTGGCGTCCAACTTCAATGCAAATATTTGTTGCATGGTTATGAAGGTTGGCCACTAACACTTCTCGTATAAGGTGGTAAAAGTGCATATCCTCTTCTGCCACCGCTTTGACCTTCGTTGCAAATGGGCCGACTAGGCCGTACGCTAGAAAGACCCCTAGAAATGTGCCCACAAGAGCGCCGCCAATAAGCTTGCCCAAAACTTCAGGGGGTTGGTCGATCGAGGCCATCGTTTTAATCACGCCAAGTACCGCGGCGACAATTCCAAGAGCGGGCAGGGCATCTGCAGTTGACTGTAAAGCATGACTGCTATGCTGAGCATGATGAGCCATGCCTTCCAACCTTTTATCCAATACCTCTTCAACTTGGTGAGGATCATCGTAGTTCATCGAAACGGATCGCATGGTGTCGCAAATTAATTCTAAAGCGTATTTGTCACCCACTATCTTTTCGTATTTTCCAAATATTGTAGACTCCGTCGGACTTTCGATATGCTCTTCAATCGCGACCGGATTTTGGCGGGCTAACCGAATGAGTTCAAACAGTAAACAAAGCAGGTCCCGATAATCTTCGTTATTCCATTTAGCGCCTTTGAAAACCTTACCGACGTCCTTCATCGTGTGTTTAATAGTGCCGCCGTCATTGCTGATCATGAATGCGCCAACGGCAGCGCCGCCGATCATCATAAATTCAAACGGAAGGGCCTTAATAATAATGCCCATCTTACCGCCTGCAGCTAAGTATCCGCCAAAAACCATCGCGAAAAGCACGACGATGCCAATCATCCCAAGCATCTAAGCTCTCCCATTTCGATCTGCTCAACAAAATGAAGTGCGGGTATTAAGATTTTCTGTCTGATCTCATCACATCACAACAAAATCGGCGTGTAAGGCGCCCGCGGCTTTGATACTTTTAAGGATATCGATCATGTCACGCGGAGCGACACCAAGGGCGTTCAGGCCTGCGATAACTTCTGACAAATTGGTACCCGACGGGATTTCAGCAAGACCGATACCCGGCTCTTCCTCGATCCCGACGCCAGTCCGAGGAACCACGACCGTCTCTCCCTCGGCGAACGGATTTGGCTGAATGACAAGCGGAGCCTCTTCAATACGAAGTGTTAATCCACCTTGTGACACAGCAACCCGCGATATCCGGACATCGGCGCCCATGACAATGGTACCTGAGCGCTGGTCAACGACAACACGCGCTCGGCGTTGAGGCTCCACAGACAGGTTTTCGATTGCAACGATCGTTCGGGCCGGAGAACCTGCACGGGCTTGGCTCAGATCCAATGTAACGGTTCCCCCGTCCAACATTGTCGCCGCCCTGCGGCCCAAGGAGCGGTTGATGGCGGCCTCGATACGGGCCGCTGTCGTGAAATCAGGCTCCCGCAACGCTAGCCGAATGGTCGATAGCGCGTTGAAATCGAAAGATACCTCGCGCTCTACCCTTGCACCCGATGGGATCACGCCTGAAGTGGGGACACCTTGGACGATCCGTGCTGCATCTCCTTCTGCTTCGGCGCCACCAGCGATGACTGTTCCTTGAGCCACCGCGTAGATCTGGCCATCCGCAGCATTCAGCGGTGTCATGATAAGGGTCCCCCCAAGCAGACTGCTGGCGTCGCCAATTGCCGAAACTGTTACATCGATTTGTCCACCGGTCCGCGCGAAAGCTGGAAGCCGCGCGGTCACAAGCACAGCTGCCACGTTGCGTGGCCGGAACTGCTCGCCGGTGACATTCACGCCCAGCCGTTCAAGAATGTTCTGCATAATCTCCTCGGTGAATGGAGAATTTCGCAGACCATCACCGGAGCCGTTCAGCCCAACCACCAACCCATAGCCGACAAGATCATTCGAACGGACACCATCGACCTCTACCAAGTCCTTGATCCGGACAGATTGAGCGGAACTGGTTGTGGAAAACAGGCCAAAACAGGCCAGCGCAAAACAAATGAGACGCAGCATCAAAGGAACTCCGCCAGGGATAACCGCTGAGACCGAACGGTGATCGCGTAAAGGCTTTCGAGTTGGCTGCGGATGCTTTCATAGCGTGACGCAGTTTCATATTGGTCGGTCCCGACCAGCTCCAATCTGGCAATACGCGTGGCGGTGATTTCAGCCGCATTTCTGGTGGTCGTTTCTTCGACGCGCGCCTCCAGCGCACCCAGCCCAGCGCGAAGCTCTACCAGGCCCTCCTGTGCGCCCAGAAGGTCCCGACCGGCCTTGGACAGGACTTCGACTTGAACATCGGTCGACAATCCCAAAGTGGGGTCCGCTGCCAGAGCCGCCATAACAAGGGGCTTCAGAACCTGTCTGAACGTGGGATCTGTCGCCCGAATATCTACATCTGCAGTTTCCGTTTCGCTGAGCCGGAGCGGCGAAATTCCTGTGTCAGACCCTGTATAAGTGGTTGTTTCAAAGGAACCGCCCGTATCAAAAAGAGGATCCAAAGCCGCTTCGACATCGGCCAAGCTGCTTGCCCCGGCCAAAGCAGTACGCGCGTCGTTCAACAGATCATCTGAAGGGGCGAGCGCCTTTTGATCCGTTGCAGTCCCGGAAAACAGAAACCGCCCCGCAACATTTCGATTCAATGCGTTCATAATCTGGGCCAACGCATTTTCGGCGTCATCCGCCAACGTCGACAGCAGGGCACCATTCGGAGTCAATTCCGCCGCAATAAGCGATTGGGACACACTCTCTGATCTGGTCTGGATTTCATCCATCGTGACCTGCATCGAACTCGTCAGAAACGTCGCTTCGGTCGTATTCACACGATACGCTTCAAGCCTCGCAAGGGATCGATCAATTGCAAGCAGCCCGGATACATCCCCCCCAAGGTGTTGGCCGGGATCAGTCACGAACCCGGTCGCAACCTCCACGGCCAGCTTGTCCATCTCCTCGCGAAGCGAAACTTGATTGGTGCGCAAAATAAGTGCGCGGGCCATATCACCAACGACTTCCATAGGCTTCTCCTTAGATAGACAACAGCCGCTCGTACAAAGTATCCACTGTCGAGATGACCTTTGCATTTGCTGCGTAATATTGTTCGATTTGCATAAGTTTCTGGAGCTCTTGGTCCGTATCGACGCCTTTCGACAACTCCATCTCTTTCAGCGTCGTGTTTTGCGCGACCTGAAAGGTGTAGGCATTTTCGCTGCGCACCCGTTCCCCCGCCACAGCCGACGAAAATTGGGACACTTGGCCAATAAAGCTGCGCGCGACGGACGATAGCGCTGCGGAGCTTGGGGCAACCGCATCGCTCAACGCGTCAGCGATCCTTTGCACGAGCGATGCATCGCCGACATTTCCGGCAGTCGCCGCGCCCAAGCCGTCACGAATGCGCCAAACTTCATCCGAACCGGGCGCGACAATCGGGTTAATCTGAAGCCGCCCTGCCAGACCAGTTTCATTTGTCGACACAAACGCCACGCCGTTGTCGGTGAACAGACCCGCATCGCCTGCCGCCAGCGTAGAGTCAGGTCCGCCCGGCCCCAAACGCTCAATCAGATCACGGGCAATGCCGTCGAGTTCAGCCTGGCGTTGCACAGCAACTTCATCCCGAATCTCAAACTGCGCCGCCAAACTTCCACCGGCGAACATTCCTGTATCGCTCGTCGAAACGGCGGTACCGTTCAGTGTCAGACCGGACAAAAGCCCACCTGACAAAGTCGTGCCAGCGTCAATCGATCCGGTGGTGGTAAACCCGATCTCGAACCCGCGCCCATCCAGCAACGTTGCCCCGTTCTGCGTGAATAGCGCGATGTCCCCCTTCTCACGCTCCACCACACGCAGGGGAACAATCTCTGAAATTTGGTTCAGAATTGCCTGGCGTTCATCAAGCGCCGATGCGGTTTCGGTTCCCGTCGCACTGGCTTTGATCAGCACATCATTCAGGTCGCCAAGTCGCGAAATTGCATCGTTGAGATATCCCACCTGCGTCGCGATAGATGTATCAGCGGCTTGTCGAGAAATCTGGATCTCAGAGGATAGATCATTGATTGCATTCGCCAAATCATTCCCGGTTGTCGCAATCAATTCCAGCCGCTGAGTCGAAGCGGGATTGGATGAGGCCGACAAAAGGGCATTTTCAAACGACGTCACACGATCGGTCAGGGAGCCCGCAGTACCGGAGTCCCCAACCATGTCTTCCAATCGACTGGCAAAGCTGAACATATCGTTTGCATTGGCCAATCTGGCGTCCGACACCATGCGATCCGCAAGCAAGACGGGGTCTGATTGGCGGATAACAGTGGTGACATTTACCCCGCCCAGATTTCCTGCGCTGAGGGCGGAAAGTCCTAGTTCGCGACGCCCGTATGCCTCGTTCGTGGCGTTCGAAATATTGGTCGATACCACGCCAGCGGCACGGGTGTTGGCCTTCAAGCCGGTGAACGCGATGTTCAATGCACTTGATAGGGACATGTCCTGCCCTCCTTGCTATGCGACGATTAAATCAGCGCTTGATGTTGGTCGTTTCCTGCAACATTTCGTCGACGGTCTGGATCACCTTCGCGTTCGACGAATACGCACGCTGCGTTTGGATCATGTCGGTCAGTTCACCTGCGACATCGGTGGTGGATTCTTCGCGCGCGTAGGGCACAATCTCACCGGTTGGCCCGTCACCGGCATCCCACAGGAAGAAGCTGCCGCTGTCCGCCGACGGCTGGAACACTTGGTCGTTCAGAGCGATCATTCCGTTCGGATTGGGGACATCGACCAGCGGCACCTGAAAGATCACAGCGCTGATGCCTGTATCAAAAAATGCGTAAACCCGCCCGTTTTCATCCACTTCGACCGAGGTCATATTGCCCGCCTCGGAGCCATCCTTGGCGATATTCAGCGGTGCGAAACTGTCAGACCGCTGTGTGAGACCACCGTTGGTAAACAATTGACCAATGGTGATTTCAATCGGGCCGCCCGCAGCGTTGACAATGACGGAACCGGTTGATGCATCATAGGTGCCGCCGTTCGTAATCGGCGCACTGACAGACGCCAACGTACCGCCAGCACCGGGCGTATTATCGAATGTGACGGTGTAGTCCCCGATTATAGCGCCCGCGCTGGCAGAATCGGCAATCGAAATTGTCCATTCATTGGATGAGCCAGTTCCCGGGACTGTCGGTGTAAAACTGACCGTCAGCGTCTCGGATCGCCCGAGGTTGTCATAATATTCGACCGGAAGTTCCAATGTGTCGCCATCCGCACCTGCCGTTGTTTCGGTCGCTGGAAGGTTGACCCCCATCGTGATCGCCGTTGTTGGCTCGCTGAGGTATTGGTTTAGAGCGATCTGAACGGGTTCAAGGCTGGCCGACGTGTCACGCGCATAAGTTGGAATAGAGCCATCGGCGTTGGCCTCCCATCCCATCAGCATCAGCCCCGACTCGGTCCGAAGATACCCCTCTGCATCAATTCGGAACGAAGCGGTGGTCGTCATATACATCTGAGGGCTGCCGTTCCCGGCCAGCACCTCTGTCGCCTGCGCGACAGGCAGAAACCCTGTACCCCGAACCGCCAAATCGGTCGGATTGTTGGTAGACACCAGGGCACCATTTTCGGACACAAGGCGGTTCGTCGTCGTCCGAACACCGCCCGCCGTGTATGTGCCGCTACTGCCCGAAGTGACCATTGCCGAAAATTCGGTTTCGACACGCTTGTATCCCTGTGTCGCAGAGTTCGCGATATTATCGGAAATTGTCGCCAAACGACTGGCGTTCGCTGCCAGCCCTGCCACACCTGCGTTGAGGGAAGATGAGATCGTCATGACACGCCTTTCTGCTGTCTCGCTCAATGTTCGAGACCAGAGATAAGGGCATCGGATTTAACGACGGGCTAACATCTAAAATCCAATCGAATCTTCCGGTGAAGCTTGCGGCAGAATTGTGTTCATACGTCCCTCAAGAAAACGATCTCGATCCGGCTGTTACGGATACTCATAGGATTATCTTGTGAAGGCTCTCGATCACCATGGGATGTCAGGCGGTTCACCCGTTGAGCATCAAGCCCGTAAGCAACCAAAAGCGACTGAAACGCGGCAGCGCGTTCCGCAGATAATGTCCATGCAGGATCCTCCGCCAATGCGCGCGGATATGCTGGAGTATGCCCCTCGACCGCCATTTGATTGGGAATAGCTTCTGCCGCACGGACGACCATTAACGCGAGCTGCTCTAACAAAGGTGTCGGATTGGCACGCTCATCGAACAGCCGGCCGACCTCTGTCTCATACAGTTCTACGATGAGCCCTTCGTCAGTGACACGTGTGACAATGTGTTCGAGGGTTTCATCGGCGAGCATGCTTTCACCACCCCGCCCCATCAAAAGCTCTTCGACCTCTTCGAATTGCTCTTCTTCGACCTCGCCTGTGTCATCCGCATCTGAACTGTCCCCGGGCGTGGAATAGGCCCCGGTTTCGCCGTTCTCGGACGCGGGCCGTAGGCTGGTTGAGCCCGTTCCAACCCGCGGCAAGGTATTTTCGGCAAAGACCGAATCTCCACCTAAAGCACCGCTGCCACCACCCGACACCCGCGCAATTGCGATTGTCGGGGTAAAATAATCTGCGATCCCCTTGCGCTGTTTTTCAGTCGTCGCGTTCAACAGCCACATCAAAAGGAAAAAGGCCATCATTGCGGTCACAAAGTCCGCATAGGCCACCTTCCACGCGCCACCATGGTGCCCATCACCCCCGGACACTTTCTTGCGCTTAATGATGATTGGGGCCAGCTCATTATCGCTCGCCATCCCACTCGCCTTTCTCCCACCGATGACCGGTTTAAAGGCGCGGGCTTACCGTCCGCTTAACGTTTAAAAATGTCCTCTTAAACAGGGCCCGGTTTGTCCTATGCATTGATATGACGGGAAAAACCGTCGCCAGCATAAGCCGTAAATCAGACAGCGGTGTGCGGTGACGGGCGTACAGAAGATCCAGTTTTGCTTTCACCGGAATGCAGCGACGACAATACGTCAGCTCCGTCTCTTGTCCGGTTTCGCAATCGGCAAGAATGCGCGCCTCATGCGCGTGATACACAAGGCTTGCCAAGCCGGTAATACCTGGCCGATCCTTTAGAACAGCGGCGTACAGATCAGGAAACATTTCCGTGTACCGTCGCAACGGGGGGCGCGGGCCCACAAACGACATGTCACCACGTAACACGTTGAAAAGCTGAGGCAGTTCATCCAAGCGATGACGGCGCAGCCACCGCCCCGTCGGTGTGATCCGCCCGTTTTGATCACCTCCAGTGGCCCTCAAAGGCGTGTTGTCCACACGCATGGTGCGAAACTTATACAGGCGAAAACCGGTTTCCGGTGTCTTCATGCGTTCGGATACGTAGAAGACCGGCCGCCCCTCACAGACCAAAATCAGCAAGGCGATCAACGCCATAAACGGAGACATAAGTACCAACAGGCCGACCCCATAAACGACGTCCAACATCCGCGTAAGGCGTTTCATCCAAACGCGGCGGACCTTGATGTCGGTTCGTGGTAAACGATTTTCTAATGAGTCATAGGCCATGGTTACCCAGAGCTTTGGCAGATTTGACTTAATCACCTCTGAATTTTGCCAACGCAGCCTGAACTTTCTGGCGAGAGGCACAATGAGAAGACCCTGGCCCCTTTTATTCGTTGCTTTCGCCTTTGCGTTGGCCGCGTGCAGTTTGCCGCGCGGCGCCGCGCTACACTCTGAAATCGTCAAAGCCGCGGCGGAAAACACCGGTGATTTCCAAGTGATCCCCGTCACACGAGCGAACGCAGAAGTTGTCGGCAACTGGGCCCAATCGACGCCGATCCACCGTTGGCCCACGCGCAATGACACTCAAGCCGCTGAAATTATCCGAACCGGAGACGTGTTGGATGTGACCGTCTGGGACAGCGCGGAAAACTCGCTGCTCACCAACCCCGGTGAAAGATACACCAAGATAAATGCTCTTAAAGTTGATGAACTTGGTTCTATATTTCTGCCTTATGTCAACAAGATAGCTGTGCGCGGCCTGACGCCGGATGCCGCGCGTGGCAAGATCCAGAAACGTCTTGAACCCATCGTTCCCTCTGCGCAGGTGCAGGTTTCGCTGACCCAAGGGCGCGGCCATGCGGTTGAAATCGTCGGTGGCGTGAACAAGCCTGGCTCTTATCCAATTCCATCCCACACTTACCGGATCCTCGGCCTCTTGGCCGACTCCGGGGGCATCACGCCCGATCTCCGCAATCCGCAAGTGCGTCTGATACGCGGCGGGCGAACCTACGAAATGTCGGCAAATGCGCTTATGTCCGATGGCCAGAGAAACGTTATTCTTTATCCAAAAGACAGCGTGATCGTGACGGAAGACAACCGCAGCTTTACCGCAATCGGCGCGTCAGGAATCGAGGATTTGATCTACTTTCCCAAGGATCGCCTAACCGGGATGGAGGCGCTTTCGCTGGTTGGCGGCCTATCGGATACGCGTGCCGATCCCGAAGGTCTGCTTGTCCTCCGAGACTATCCCAACGACATCGTAGGACGTGGCCCGACGCATTCGCAGGTGGTTTTCACCTTTGATTTGACGACGGCAGACGGCCTATTTGGCGCGCGCCATTTCGATATTCGCCCGGGGGATACAGTGCTTGCCACGGAAAGCCCTGTCTCAAACATGCGGACCATTCTAGGTCTGTTCGGGTCGACGCTTGGACTTGCGACGCAGACCTCCGCTGTAACCAATTAGGGTCAGCGCCCGCGACGTAGGTACACGTAATAGGCACCGCTTCCACCGTGTTTCAGATGCGCCTCGGAGACTTGCAGGATCACCGAATTCAGCGGAGCCATGGTCAGCCACAAAGGCACCTGCTGTTTCAACACGCCACGGCGGCGCGGCGCGGGATCATACGGGTCCTGTGGGCTTCCCTTGCCGGTAATGACCAGAACCAGCCGATGACCTTTGCTTTGCGCCGTCATGATAAAACGGTTCAACGCCGGATGCGCCTGATTGAGGGTCATGCCATGCAAATCGATACGCGCGTCAGGCTTTAGTTTACCACGCTTCAGACGCTGAAAGGACTTGCTGTCCATGCGGACCGAGGACTGTCGCAAACGATCAGATGTTGTCTGCGGCGCCGCATAGCTCTGTGCAGCGGATAGTTTTTGACCGATGGTAAATTCAGACACGGGCGGTTCGGGATCGGGGACTGCGCGCTTGGGCGCGCCATCCTGAATATCTGGTTTTGACGCAGCAGGCCGCAATTGGTGTGGCATCGGGTCTGCGTCCCGCGTCACCTGGCGCCACAGGTCCATCTCCTCAGCGCGCAAATGTCTGCGGCGACGGCTCATTCTGCCCATTCCGGAAGCAAGGCATAGGCGCGTTGGATAGGCATCAAAACCACCATTCGACCGGGGTCCTTCATACGACCGGCAATCCGCCCCGCCTGATCCCCTGTTCCGACAAAAACATCCGCCCGTTGCGCGCCTTTAATGGCAGAGCCGGTGTCCTGCGCGATCATCAAACGGTTTAGCGGGGCTTTGCCGGCCTTTTCGATCCAGACAGGGGCCCCCAGCGGCGTATATTTGGGATCAACCGCGATCGACCGCATGGCGGTGATTGATCGGTTCATTGCCCCCAGCGGCCCCTTGTCCGAAGGCACCTCGCTCACCTCACGGAAGAAGACGTAGCCGTTGTTATGAAACAGCAATTCACGCCCTTCGCCGGGATTTCTACGGACCCAACTTTTAATCACATCCGCCGATACCTGATGTGACTCGTAGATCCCCCGCCGCACCATTTCTTGTCCGACCGAGCGGTAGCGATGCCCGTTAAACCCCCCGTAACCCACCCGCAGGGTCCGCCCATCCGGGAAACGGATGCGGCCAGACCCTTGGATCTGCAAGAAAAACAATTCGACCGGATCATCAACCCAGGCAATTTCCAGCCCGCGGTTTTCCATCACACCAGAGGTCAGGATATCGCGCCGCGTCAACCAGGGGCGATTGGTGCGCGCTTCTGGCGGCATGCTGTAGACCGGATAGCGGTATCGGGTCGTGCGCACCGGAGAGCCATCGAGTTCCGGTTCGAAATACCCGGTAAACAGCGCGTCCTCTGCACCATCACTGATCAAGACAGGACGGAAAAACAGTTCAAAGAAGTCACGGGCATTCTTGGCTTCATGGGCCACGTGGCACAGGGTGCGCCAATCGGGGTCGTCGAAATCGTGACAGGTGTTGCGAAAAACATCGAGCGCAGAATGATGATCATCCTGCGCCCATCCGTTCAAATCGTCGAACCCGAGAATGGCATAGCCGATCTCAGGCGCATCCTGCGCCGTGCCGGTCATCGGCCAAAAGGCCAGACAAAGCGCAAGAGCATGCCGGATCATTCGTCCGTGGCGACCAGTTGCCAGTTGGGATCGTTGCTGCCCATGACGCGGGCGTAGGTCCACACGTCTTTTTGGCGTTTGACCGCCGTGGGAGAGCCTTCGACCACGTTGCCCTCGGCGTCTTTGACAACAGATGTCAGTTCACCAACATGGCGCACGGTGATCTCGGCTGTTCTGGTCGCAGGATCAAAGGTCGCATCGCTCAGCCCCAGCTCGCGAACGCCGACAAACTGTGCCTCGATGGTCAGACCTTGGGCCTCACGCTGGGCAACTACATCCGAGAACGTGTCATACACATCATCCGCAAGGAACGGCTTCAAATCCGCGATGTCGCCGCGCTCGAATCCCATGAGGATCATCTCATAGGCACCGCGCGCGCCCGACAGGAATTCGGACACGGAAAAGCTCGGCTCGATGCGCTTCATCTCTGCCAGCGCCTCGGCGGCAGGGCTGTTTTCTGCGACGTGGTCCACGATGTCGTGGTCGGGCCCGCCTTCGATCACTTCAAAATCGCGGCGTGTGGCCGGTTCGGGTGCGTTCACCTGCGCAGGCGGCTGTTCAAAGCCCTCGCGTGTGCCCAGAACGCTGCGCAATCTGAGAACGAGGAACACAACAATCCCACCCAGAATGAGCAGTTGGAGAAGTGAACTTTGCATCAAGGCCTCGCCGGTCTTTGGTTGGAAACTTTCGGTTCGGATACCTATGTAGGTGACGTGCCTGAACAAGTCCACTGTACCGGACACCCCGGAACGGCCGGCGGGCACAACAAACGGAGGATTTACCATGTGGCTGTTTCTGGCATTCCTGCTGGTGCCGCTGATCGAAATCGGGCTTTTCATTCAGGTTGGTGGGCTGATTGGCCTGTGGCCGACCCTCGCGATTGTGATCCTGACGGCAATGCTGGGCACGTGGTTGGTGCGACAGCAGGGCGCACGGGCCATGAATGACTTGCGCGGCAGCTTTTCGCGGCTCGAAGATCCCAGCCAGCCACTAGCGCATGGTGCCATGATCCTGCTGTCCGGCGCGCTTTTGCTGACACCGGGCTTTTTTACCGACGCTGTCGGCTTTGCCCTGCTAGCCCCGCCGATCCGCATCGCGATCATGCGGCAATTGGGAAAACGCGTAAAAGTCGCGCGATTTGATATGGGCGGCGGCTTTCAGGACCCCCGCCAGCAGCGTCCGTCGCATAGCGGTGGCGACGTGATCGACGGGGAATACACCGAGGAACTCCAAGACACGTCACCACCAAAATCCCCGACACACCCCGGTTCCGGCTGGACCCGTCACTGATCGGTCGAGCGGCGCGCGCCCCTGACAAGCATTGAGCGCCGCCGCCGCGCCTGCTATTCCCCACACGAACCGAATTTTTCTCAACCGGAGACGACACATGGCAGAGACCAACGGCGGCGCACCGACACCGCAACAACCGCCTAAAATGAACGTACTGGCGCAATTCATCCGCGACATGTCGTTCGAAAATATTCTGGCGCAAAAGGGCGTGAATGGCGAAGTTCAGCCCGACGTCTCCGTTCAGGTCAACCTCGACGCCAAAAAACGTTCGACCGAAGGCCAGTACGAAGTACTGATGAAGCTGAAAGTTGAATCCAAATCGAAATCCAACGACAGCGTTCTGTTCCTGCTGGAGCTCGACTATGTCGGTGTTTTCCAGATCGACAACGTGCCCGAGGATCAGCTGCACCCGTTCCTTCTGATCGAATGCCCGCGCATGCTGTTCCCGTTTGTGCGTCGCATCGTATCGGATGTGACCCGCGACGGTGGCTTCCCACCGCTGAACCTGGAAACCATTGATTTCCTTGCGCTCTACCGTGCAGAACTACAGCGCCGCGCGTCCGAACAGCAGCCGGTCGGCACGGCCTGATAAAGCGCGCTCAGGTCTTGGACCAGAGCGCAGCTTCACCAAGTTTCTCGACAAAGGCGGCGTGAGCCGCCTTTTCCGTTTCCGTTATCCGCGACGGCAAAGGGCTCGGACGTGGCGAAGGTCGCCAAGATGTCTGGACGTCACTGCCTGTGTTGCTTTCCTGAACCGCGCTGAGACCGAAATCAGGTTGCTTGCCCCCGATCAGCTCCAGATACACTTCGGCAAGAATTTCCGAGTCGAGCAATGCGCCGTGAAGCGTTCGCGCGGTGTTATCGATTGCGAAACGGCGACACAGCGCGTCCAACGTGGCAGGGGAGCCGGGAAACTTGCGCCGCGCCATGCCCAAAGTGTCGATCGCGATGTCATTGGGCAAGAGCCGTCGCTTGGCCCAGCCCAGCTCAGCGTTCAGAAACTTCATATCAAAGCTGGCATTGTGAATAACCAGCTTGGCGCCCTGCCCCACAAATTCCAGAAAATCATCTGCAATATCTGCGAACAGCGGCTTATCCTTCAGCGTGACCTCACCTGCCTGCGCCGGTCGCGGCGTTGACAAAAGGTCCGGTCCGATGCCGTGAACGCCGAAAGCTTCATCCGGCATTCCGCGTTCAGGGTTAATATATTGGTGATATGTCTTACCGGTGGGCATGTGGTTGAACAGCTCAACTGCGCCGATTTCGACGATGCGATCGCCGTCATTCGGGTCAAATCCGGTGGTTTCCGTATCAAGCACGATTTCACGCATGAGGTGTCACCTTTTGTATGTCAGCGAGGATAGCTGTGACTTGACGTTGGGCCTCGTCAAAGCTTTCCGTTTCGATAACCCAGTCGGCCCGAGCGCATTTTTCCGAATTCGGCATCTGTCGGCTCAGGATACGGGAAATGTCAGCTTCATTCATTGTCCCGCGTGCGAGGATACGCGAGATTTGCGTTTCACGTGAAACGTTTACACAGGCCACGCCGTCCATGTCGACCTCCGCCCCTGTTTCATACAAAAGGGGAATATCGAACACACCGATCTTGTCAGGATTGTCCGCCATAAACGCGCCCCTGCTTGCCTGTACGAGCGGATGAACAACAGCTTCAACCTTGGCAAGGAGCGTATCATCACTTGCCAAAGCGGCACGTAACGCACCTCGATCCACTGCATTTTCGACAACGATTTGGGGACACAATTCCCCCAAAGGTGCGACCGCCGCACCGCCCTGGGCGTATAAGGCGTGGACGGTTGCATCTGCATCCCAGACGACACAGCCCTGCGCCGCAAACATTTCCGCTGTCGTGGACTTTCCCATGCCCATCGAGCCGGTCAATCCCAACCGATACTTCATGCCAAAACAGCAGCGCGTGTGGCTTCGTCGATCTCAGGACGCAGGCCGAACCAGCGTTCAAACCCCGGAACCGCTTGGTGCAGCAACATGCCCAAGCCGTCTACAACCGTGCAACCCGCCTCTTCAGCTTCACGCAAAAGGCGTGTTTGTAGGGGTGTATACACAAGGTCAGTCACTACCATATTCGGTGTCAAACCATCAAGCGGCACCCGAAATTCCGGCTTTCCTGTCATCCCAAGGGAGCTTGTGTTCACGACGGTTGCGCAATCTTCGATGATATTTCCGCCTTGAACCCAGTCATGAACTTTGACGGCATCACCGAATTCCGCTGCCAGATGCTCCGCTCTTTCACGCGTCCGATTGGTGAGGCGGATTTCAGGAACACCAGCGTCGAGCAGAGATGCCAAAACTGCGCGCGCCGCGCCCCCCGCACCAAACACGGCCGCCGGTCCGCTGTCTGGTGCCCAATCTGGCGCACCTTGCCGCAAATTCTCCGTGAACCCATAACCGTCTGTATTGTCGGCGTGGATCGTGCCATCCTCTTGGAACACCAGCGTATTTGCGGCACCGATCAAACGGGCCCGGTCTGTGCTGTGATCTGCGATCTCCAAAACGCGTTCCTTGTGCGGAATCGTCACGTTCAAACCAACGAATCCCAAGTCAAACATGCCCCGCAAAGCAGATTCCAAGGCGTCCGGAGCGATATCCATAGGAATGTAATGGCCAGCGATCTCGTAGGTTGCCAACCAATGGGCAAACAGGCGGGGCGACCGAGAATGTGCGATCGGTGACCCGATGACTCCCGCAAGAGGGATGCGCTTCATGCTCATGCGGGTATCTCCCCTCGCAGTGAAAGATAGTTCAACAGCTCTAACAATGGCAAACCGAGGATCGTAAAGTGATCGCCTTGAACGTGTGCAAACAGACGCACACCCTCGGCCTCAAGCTTATACCCGCCAACAGATGTACCGACATCAGGCCAGTTCCGGTCCAAATAACTGTCTAAGTAATCATCTGAGAACTGGCGCATCGTCAATCTGGCGATCCCGACGTGTCGCCAAACAGGCTTGGCATCTTCGTAAATGACTGCCGCAGACATTAACCGATGGGTTTTACCACGCAATGAGAGCAACTGTGCCCGCGCATCTGCGCGCGATTGTGGTTTGGAAAGCAAAGTACGATCAACCTCGAGCACTTGGTCACATCCAAGCACAAGACCACCCGGGGCCTTCGACGATATTTTGCGTGCCTTCGCCTCTGCTAACGTATCCGCAATATCTCTGGGCGAGGCTTCTTCTAGAATCAGCGATTCTTTGATCGCCTCTTCGTCGATGGCAGCAGACACAGTTTTTACGCGTAGGCCCGCCGATTCCAGCATTTGGCGCCGGATCGAAGAGGCAGAAGCGAGAGTCAAGTCCACTTTCATGTGGGTAAGTCTTTGTATAAGCGCATGGGTTTTCCTGCGGATGGTTCTGCGGAAAAAGCACCAGACATGCAAGCTTGTGCAAGACTCAGCGGTTTATCGAACCGTTCAGACAAGCTGTCCGTTTGTGTACTTTGAAAACTAAGGTCATCTGGAAAACTTGGTCTGATCCGCCCTGCCAACAGAGTTTTTCATAGAAATTTTTTCAGATCCCGACCTCATAACACTCTGAAAAATATAATGAATTTTGAAATCGGTAAATATATATCGAAAAAAGTACCCATAGTTATCCAGATGATTGATATGTGTTGAGAACCCTGTCGGCATGTGAAGAATCCACAGGCTCCCGCCTCCCTAAAATCACCTAAAACCTATTTTCTTTCTTTTAATTTTACTGAGAAGAGCCTCGCGAACTTGATCATTGACGCAAGACTGACGGCGCTTTAATTCAGGATCGTTCCTGTTCTGGAACTGCACTCTCCCATCCTAAGAAGAAAGCGCGCCGTGATCGCATGGCGTGACATTGTCCATGACCGAAGAGAAATTGAACCTGGCTGATCTGAAGGCTCAAAGCCCAAAGGATCTATTGGCCATGGCCGAAGAGCTGGAGATCGAGAACGCCTCTACGATGCGTAAAGGCGAGATGATGTTCCAGATTCTGCGTGAACGCGCGGATGACGGCTGGCAGATCTTCGGGGATGGTGTTTTGGAAGTGCTCCAGGACGGTTTTGGTTTCCTGCGCTCACCGGAAGCGAACTATCTGCCGGGTCCTGACGATATCTACGTCTCGCCAGATATGATCCGTAAATATTCGCTGCGCACTGGTGACAGCATTGAAGGCGAGATCAAGGCACCTGATGGCGACGAGCGGTACTTTGCTCTGGTTTCTGTCGCAAGGATCAACTTCGAGGAGCCCGAAAAGGCGCGCCACAAGATCGCATTCGACAACCTCACACCGCTTTATCCGGATGAGCGGTTAAAGATGGAGATCGAAGATCCCACGATCAAAGATCGCTCCGCACGGATTATCGATCTCGTGGCCCCAATCGGGAAAGGTCAGCGGAGCTTGATCGTCGCGCCGCCGCGCACGGGTAAGACGGTGTTGCTGCAGAATATTGCGCATTCGATCGAGAAGAATCATCCTGAGTGTTATTTGATCGTCTTGCTGATTGATGAACGACCGGAAGAAGTGACCGACATGCAGCGTTCGGTGAAGGGTGAGGTTGTCTCCTCTACTTTCGACGAACCGGCGGGACGTCACGTCGCCGTTTCCGAAATGGTTATCGAAAAAGCCAAACGATTGGTGGAACATAAACGAGATGTTGTGATCCTCTTGGACTCGATCACAAGACTTGGACGTGCATTCAACACTGTGGTGCCATCGTCTGGTAAGGTTCTAACCGGTGGTGTGGATGCGAACGCGTTGCAGCGACCAAAACGTTTCTTTGGTGCGGCGCGAAACATTGAAGAAGGTGGTTCACTGACCATTATCGCGACAGCTCTGATTGATACAGGTTCGCGTATGGACGAAGTTATCTTCGAAGAGTTCAAGGGCACCGGTAACTCGGAAATCGTTCTTGACCGCAAGGTTGCTGACAAACGCGTCTTCCCCGCTCTGGACATCCTTAAGTCCGGTACGCGTAAAGAAGATCTTTTGGTGGATAAAGTTGATCTGCAGAAGACCTTTGTCCTGCGGCGAATTCTGAACCCGATGGGTACGACGGATGCGGTTGAATTCCTTATTTCGAAACTCAAGCAGACGAAGACAAACTCGGAATTCTTCGACTCGATGAACAGCTGAGGCCGCGATGGATACGATCTTCGCCTTGGCCTCGGCGCCTGGTAAGGCGGGGGTCGCAGTCGTACGGGTGTCCGGCCCTGATGCGTGGCGTGCGGCCGAGTATTTGGCCGGCCATAAACCTCTGCCTCGTATGACAAGTCTCCGGATCTTGAAATCACCTGAGGGTGATTTCTTGGATCAGGCGATGCTCATTGCTTTTGAACATGGCGCCAGTTTTACTGGTGAATGCGTCCTTGAGCTTCACCTTCATGGCAGTATAGCTGTTGTGAAAGCGGTGATGCGTGAGCTTGCGCGATTGCCGAACCATCGACTGGCAGATCCCGGTGAGTTTACGCGGCGTGCTCTCGAGAACGAGTGCCTCGATCTTACGCAAGTCGAGGGATTGGCTGATCTCATTGATGCGGAAACCGAAAGTCAACGCAAACTGGCGGGTTCGGTTCTAAGTGGCCGGCTTACTGACAGGGTGCAAAGTTGGCGACAGTCTCTAATTACAGCTGCATCTTTGATCGAGGCGACAATTGACTTCGTTGACGAAGAAGTTCCGGTTGATGTGACGGATGACGTCTTGGGACTTTTATTGGACGTTCAGAAAGAGCTGTCTCAAGAGCTTTCAGGGAGCCAAGCGGCAGAGCAGATTCGCACCGGGTTCGAAGTGGCCATCGTTGGACCGCCCAATGCTGGCAAGTCCACGCTTCTTAACTATCTCGCAGGACGTGATGCGGCGATCACATCGGATGTCGCGGGAACCACGCGTGATGTGATCGAAGTTCGCTTAGAGGTAAAAGGCTTTGCCGTAACCTTCCTTGATACCGCAGGGTTGCGAGATACGGATGATCCGGTCGAACGCATAGGCGTGCAGCGCGCCCGCGAACGTGCGGGGGACGCTGACATTCGTATTCACCTGGCGAATGATGAACGCGATTTGTTGATGCCGGTGCTGCCGTCTGACCTTGTCCTGAAACCCAAACAGGATATCGCTGTACCGGACGGAGTTTCGGGCAAAACGGGTTATGGTGTTGATCGGCTGCTTGAGCATATTTCTGAGGTTCTGTCAGATCGTGTGAGCGGTGCTGGGTTAGCCTCACACGAGCGGCACCGTAGTAGTATCTCCCGCAGTTTAAATTCGTTGCAGACTGCACTAGATCAACTAAACAGCGGTTCGGAGCAGCTGGATCTTGTTGCCGAGGATATCCGCGTTTCCGCGCGTCATCTGGAAGCTCTTGTGGGCAAGATTAATGTAGAGCATCTGCTGGACGAAATCTTTTCGTCCTTCTGCATTGGGAAGTAAGGAGTGTTTCACGTGAAACAATCGAACTACGATGTCATCGTCGTAGGCGCGGGCCATGCCGGTGCCGATGCTGCTGCCGCCGCTTCCCGTATGGGCGTGACCACAGCCTTGATCACCTTGAAACGCAGCGATTTGGGTGTGATGTCCTGCAATCCGGCCATTGGTGGGCTTGGAAAAGGGCATCTGGTTCGGGAGATTGATGCGCTCGATGGTATTATGGGGCGCGCGGCCGATTACGCTGGAATACAATTCAGGCTGTTGAACCGCCGAAAAGGTCCAGCAGTACAAGGTCCACGGGCCCAAGCTGACCGCTCACGTTACGCCCATGCTGTACAAAATGCATTGGTAAATCAGAAGCACCTGAACATCATCGAGGGCGAAGTCGTTGACCTTTTGGTGGAGAATGGTGCGGTCTCCGGATGTGTTCTTGCAGATGGGTCGGAGATTCGCAGTAAGTCCGTTGTGCTGACGAGCGGAACATTCCTGCGCGGTCTGATACACATCGGAGATGTATCATATGCCGGCGGACGGATGGGGGATGACGCATCGACCCGTCTGGCAGAGCGTATTGATGACTTTGGGTTGAACTTGGGTCGTTTGAAAACTGGCACCCCTCCCCGTTTGGATGGGAACACGATCAAATGGGACATCCTTGAGGAACAGCCCGGTGATGACGAACCAACCCTGTTTTCGTTTTTGTCGGATCGTGTCGAGGCGCGGCAAATTTCATGTGGTATAACTCATACAAATGAGGCGACCCACGACATCATTCGAGATAACTTGGACAGGTCGGCAATGTACGGCGGTCATATCGATGGCGTTGGACCGCGCTATTGTCCATCGATCGAAGATAAGATCGTTCGTTTCGGCGATAAAACCTCTCATCAGATCTTCCTGGAACCCGAGGGGCTAGATACGTCCACTGTCTATCCCAATGGGATTTCGACTTCACTACCGGTAGACGTCCAGGAGCAGTATGTGCGCAGCATTCGAGGTTTGGAGGAGGTGACGATCCTTCAACCTGGTTACGCAATTGAATACGATTTTGTGGATCCCCGCAGTTTGCAACAGACCCTAGAGCTGAAAACCGTTCCTGGATTGTTTTTGGCGGGTCAAATCAATGGGACAACTGGATATGAAGAGGCCGCGGCCCAAGGCGTTGTCGCGGGCTTGAACGCTGCCGCGCGGGCCAAGGGAACAGAAAATATCACCTTCTCTCGAACAGATAGCTATATCGGTGTGATGATCGACGACCTGACCACAAGATCGGTCACGGAACCTTATCGCATGTTCACAAGCCGGGCCGAGTTTCGGCTTTCCCTTCGTGCGGACAATGCCGATCAACGTTTAACGCCGATGGGCGAAGCCGTTGGTTGCATATCGCAAAACCGCCTGGATCAGTTTCACAGAAAAATGGAAGCATTAACGTCTACGAAGGCTCGGTTCCGGAATAAGATGTTTACCCCATCAGAAGCACGGGCAATCGGTATATCGGTCAATCAGGATGGTACACGAAGAAGCGCGTACCAATTGCTGTCTTTTAAGGATGTGACGGTTGGCACCTTCGCCGGAGCAGGTGAAGAATTCGCAGATATCGATCCAAAAATTGCGTTACAGATCGAGCGAGAAGCTATGTATGCAAACTACATAGACCGGCAAGCCCAAGACGTTGAAGTTTTGCGTCGGGACGAAGCTGTCAAAATTCCTACGGATTTCGACTACAGCTCGCTCGGCAGCCTTTCCAATGAACTGCGCACGAAGTTAGAACGTGCCCGCCCATCTAGTATCGCGCAAGCTTCGCGGATCGAAGGTATGACCCCAGCCGCTTTGATGTTGATCCTAGCAAAGCTCAAAAAATCCGATCGGAAAAGCGCATGATGTTTTCCGATCTGGGTGTGGATGTTTCACGTGAAACAATCGAGCGGATTGCGATTTACGAGACGCTTGTTAAGAAGTGGAACCCCAAGATCAATCTGATTGCGCGATCCACTCTGCCTGATCTCTTCGACCGCCACATCCGCGATTCTGCCCAGTTGATGACCCATATTCCTAGAGATGCAAAGCGACTGGGGGACTTTGGGTCAGGTGGCGGATTTCCGGGTATGGTACTCGGAATTTTTTCTGCTGAACTGCGTCCAGATCTTAAAATTACATTGGTGGAATCCGATCAACGTAAAGCGGCTTTCCTTCGGTCCGTAGCCCGGGAAACCGGCATATCCGTCGACGTTACCGTGGATCGGATTGAAAATCTGGATCCGCTCAATCTTGATGTCGTCACGGCGCGAGCCCTGGCATCCCTAAAGGACCTCTGCACATTTACTGCGCGACATCTCGGCCCAAAAGGCGACGCCTTCTTTCTGAAAGGAAAAAGCTGGGGAAAAGAGGTCGAAGAAGCAGAAGTTGAATGGAAATTTGAACTGGCGAAGTTTAAAAGTGAAACCAACCCCGAGGCCGTTATCCTCCATTTGCGAGAAATAAAACATGTCTAACCCCCTGCGTCCCGCCCAGCCGAAAATCATCGCGGTAGCAAACCAAAAAGGCGGCGTAGGTAAAACGACAACTACCATCAACCTTGGTGCGGCCCTGTGCGAGCTTGGGAACAAAGTTCTGATCGTGGATCTCGACCCGCAGGGCAACGCCTCCACCGGTTTAGGCATTGAGACTGAGGACCGCGCACTCACAACCTATGATCTGCTCCTGGACGAAGCAGAGCTGAACGACGTTATCTTACCGACATCCACTGTAGGCTTGTCCTTGATCCCGGCCACTGTGGATCTTAGCTCGGCTGACATTGAATTGATCGCCAACGAAAAACGCAGCTATTTGCTTCATGATGCGCTCCGTCAGCCGGCTATGGATAACCACCAGTTTGACGTTGTCCTGATCGATTGCCCGCCATCCCTTAACCTGCTGACGGTGAATGCGATGGTTGCCTCCCACTCGGTCCTTGTCCCGCTACAAAGCGAATTTTTCGCATTGGAGGGACTGTCCCAACTGATGTTGACGGTGAGAGAGGTTCGCCAGTCGGCAAACACCTCGCTCAGGATCGAGGGCATTGTGCTGACAATGTATGACGCACGCAATAACCTCTCCCAAATGGTCGAGGCAGATGCACGCGCCAATCTCGGAGAGCTGGTGTTCGAGACCGTGATCCCGCGAAACGTGCGGGTCAGCGAAGCCCCGTCATACGCGCTGCCTGTCCTCGCTTATGACACTGGCTCAAAGGGCGCCGCTGCCTATCGGGCTTTGGCCACAGAACTCACACAAAAATACAACCGCGTCGCATAACGCGTAGGAGGCAATGATGGCAGACAAAAAAGAACAACGCCGTGGATTGGGCCGTGGCCTGTCGGCATTGATGGCCGATGTTGCACCGCAGCCGGAAGCATCGACATCGGACGCGCCGCGCCGCCCTGACCGCCAACTCCCGATCGAATCGATCCGGCCAAATCCCGACCAGCCGCGGCGTGTGTTTGCCTCCGAGCACCTTGACGACCTGGCGAATTCGATCCGCGCCAAGGGTGTCATTCAGCCTCTTATCGTGCGTCCTGACCCCAAAACCGATGGCATGTACGAGATCGTGGCCGGCGAACGGCGCTGGCGAGCCGCTCAAATGGCCAAGCTGCACGAAGTTCCGGTCCTGATCCGCGAGTTTGACGACACCGAAGTCCTCGAAGTCGCCATCATTGAAAACATTCAACGTGCCGATCTCAGCCCGATCGAAGAAGCCGCAGGCTACCGCCAACTGATGTTCAAGTTCGGCCATACGCAGGAAAAGCTGGCAGAAGCTCTTGGGAAATCGCGATCCCATATCGCCAATCTGATGCGGCTTTTGAACCTGCCCGAAACTGTTCAGGAAATGGTTACCGAGGGAACGCTCAGCGCCGGCCATGCCCGCGCCCTTATCACCGCGACGAACCCTGAGGAGATGGCAAAGACGGTGGCCGAAAAAGGCCTGTCCGTGCGCGAGACCGAAAAACTGGTAAAAGCCGGACCCAGTCTGGACAAACCCCCGATGAAGCCCTCCGCCAGCGGTGCGTTCAAAATGGACAAGGACGCCGATACCAAAGCGCTGGAGGGGGATTTGTCAGCGGCTTTGGGGATGAAGGTCATCATTGACCACAAGCCGGGTCAGGAAAAAGGGCGTGTCACAATCTCTTATGACACGCTGGAACATCTCGACGCGCTATGCGCGTTGCTCAGCACCTATCGTTAAGGCGCGAGCTTCTCAATCACACTGTTAAGAACCATTCGGCCTTCCGCTGTCGCACCGACGCGGGAGGCATCTTTCCACATGAGCCCCATATCAATCAGATCGGTTAACGGTGCCTCGGAAGCATGCACCCCCGACATCTGGTGGAGCCTCTCCAGATCTATACCCTCGGTCAGCCGAAGTCCCATAATCAGGTATTCCGAAGCCTGATCTTCTCGGGAAACACCCTCCCGAGACACCTCGCCCAGCCCCGCTTCTGACGCCGCCATCCAAGCGCCCGGCATCTTATGTCCAACGGTTTCGATACGTTCCCCATTGTCCAGGGAATATCTTCCATGCGCCCCCGGACCGACCCCGACCCAATCTCCGTAACGCCAATAGATCAGATTGTGCCGCGACTCAGATCCGGGGCGTGCATAGTTCGACACTTCATAGCCCGCGTAACCCGCCGCAGAGCAAACCTTCTGGGTCAGTTCATACATATCGGCGCCAAGATCTTCGTCAGGAAGTCCACGCAAACCGCCCCTTTGGGCTCGGTCCCAAAACGCCGTCCCGGGCTCGACTGTGAGCTGATACAGTGACAGGTGATCAATCGCCATATCCAGCGCCTCCCCCAGCTCGTCCTCCCAGGCCTGCAGACTTTGCCCTTGTCGGGCGTAAATCAGATCAAAGCTCACCCTTTGAAACACATCCCGTGCAATCTTGAAGGCAGCTTTGGCCTCTTCGACATCGTGCAGGCGGCCCAACCGTCTCAGGTCTTCGCTGCGTAACGATTGAACACCCAAGGACACCCGATTGACGCCGGCCATGGCATAACGTTCAAACCGGCCTGCCTCGACCGACCTTGGATTGGCCTCAAGCGAAATCTCGATATCGTTGGCAAAGGTCCAGCAGTCCCGCGCAGCGTTCAAAACATGGGCCACGGTCTCTGGCGCCATTAGCGACGGCGTGCCGCCACCGAAGAAGATGGCAGACAGCACCCGATCAGGCGTTTCCGCAGCGTAGCGCCGAATATCGTGGGCCAAAGCCTCAGCCCAGCGGCGCTGGTCGATATGGCTGACAACGTGGCTGTTGAAATCACAATACGGGCACTTCGCCTCGCAGAAGGGCCAATGGACATAAAGGCCAAAGCCCCCCTGCTGCCAGTTGTGCAACTGCAGATCAGGCAAAACAGCCCTCGACGAACTTTCGGAACGCATCTGCGCGGTGGCTAATCTTGTTCTTCTCCCAACGGTCCATTTCACCAAAGGTGATGTCATAGCCGTCGGGTTGGAAAATCGGATCATAGCCGTGACCCTGATCCCCGCGCATGGGCCAGACCACCTGCCCTTCCATTACGCCCGGGAAGACGTGATCAGACCCATCCGGCAGCGCCAGAACAAGCGTGCAACAGAACCGTGCCGTCCAAGGCGCCGCCGCCCCTTTGGCGATCAAAGCGTCATGCGATTTGGTCATCGCCATCACAAAATCCCGACCGTTCGGCGTTTCTGCCCAGTCCGCCGTATAAACACCGGGGGCCTTGTCTAGCGCGTCGATTTCAATCCCGCTGTCATCGGACAACGCTGGCAAGCCCGTGGCTTTGGCCGCGGCGTGCGCCTTGATCCGGGCGTTCTCGACAAAGGTCGTGCCCGTCTCTTCGGGTTCGGGCAGGCCTTTTTCCTTCGCACCCACACAGGTCACGCCATAGGGTTTCAGCAGGGCTGCGATCTCGTCCAGCTTGCCTTGGTTGTGGGTCGCCACCAACAGTGTATCGCCAATCAGATCGCGCATCACGCCACCGCCGCCTGTTGTGCGGCCACCAGTTCCGACACGCCCTTTTCGGCAAGATCCATCAGCGCATCCATTTGCGCGCGCTGGAAAACCGACCCTTCGGCGCTCATCTGCACTTCGATCAGCGCACCGTCGCCGCGCAGGATAAAGTTGCCATCCACACCAGCCTCTGAATCCTCGGGGTAGTCGAGGTCCAGCACCGGCTGCCCTGCATAGATCCCGCAGGACACAGCGGCCACAGGCGACACCAGCGGATCCGTCACGATATCACCTGCTTTCATCAACTTGTTCACCGCCAGACGCAGTGCAACCCAACCGCCGGTGATCGACGCGCAGCGTGTGCCACCATCCGCCTGGATCACGTCGCAGTCCACGGTGATCTGACGTTCGCCCAGTGCGTTGCGATCCACGCCCGCACGCAAGGCCCGCCCGATCAGACGCTGGATCTCAACAGTGCGCCCCCCCTGTTTGCCGCTGGCCGCCTCGCGCCGCATCCGCGACGTGGTCGAGCGCGGCAGCATGCCGTATTCTGCGGTGACCCAGCCCTGACCGGATCCTTTGATAAACGGCGGCACACGCGGCTCCAGCGAGGCGGTGCACAGCACATGGGTGTCGCCCATCTTGATCAGGCAAGAGCCCTCCGCATGCTTGATAACTCCGGTCTCGATTGAAACCGCACGCATTTCGTTTAGTTCTCGTCCTGACGGTCGCATGGTCCGCTCCTTTGTCGATGTTTGCATCGGGGATAGTCGCGCCCCTGCCCCAAGCGCAACCCCGATTGACGTCGCAGGACAGAGCGCTTTAATGACCGGTGAAGGGAATAGCATGATCGACGCAAGCGAACTATTGGCGCAAATGAACGCCCGATCACGCGAGGTCTTCCGCCGCGTGGTCGAAGGCTACCTTGATACCGGAGAGCCGGTCGGCTCGCGCACATTGACGCGATCGCTGACGGAAAAGGTCTCCGCCGCGACGATCCGCAACGTGATGCAGGATCTCGAATTTCTGGGCCTGCTCGACAGCCCGCATGTCTCGGCCGGACGTATTCCCACGCAAATGGGCTTGCGGATGTTCGTGGACGGGCTGTTGGAGGTGCGCGAACTGGACCACACCGACCGTGAAAAGCTGGACGCAACCGTGGGGCGCAATGCCTCTGACGTTGGTGGCCTTCTGGACGAGGTCGGCTCCGCCCTGTCGGGTGTGACGCGTGGGGCGTCTTTGGTGCTGACCCCGAAACACGAAGCGCCGCTCAAGCATGTTGAATTTGTCTCTCTGGCGCAGGACCGTGCGCTGGTGGTCATTGTCTTCGCGGATGGCCATGTGGAAAACCGCGTCTTTACCCCGCCGCCGGGGCTGACCCCTTCTGCCATGCGCGAGGCGGCCAATTTCATCAATGCCCTGACAGAGGGGCGCACCCTGTCGGAACTGCGCCGCGTGATGGAGCAGGAAATTGTCCGCCGCCGGACAGAGATCGACAGCCTGGCCTCTGACCTGATTGATGCGGGCATCGCGGTCTGGGATGGCAAGGACAATCAGTCGGAACGGCTGATCGTGCGGGGGCGGGCGAATCTTCTGGATGAGGCCGCCGAGGAAGAGCTCGACCGCATCCGCAGCCTGTTTGATGACCTTGAACGCAAGCGGGACATCGCCGAATTCCTCGAATTGACCGAAGATGGCGAGGGCGTCCGCATTTTTATTGGCTCAGAGAACAAACTTTTCTCACTTTCGGGTTCCAGTCTGGTGGTGTCTCCATATATGAACGCAGACCGAAAGATCATCGGTGCTGTGGGGGTCATCGGGCCCACCCGCCTGAATTATGGGCGCATCGTGCCGATCGTGGATTATACAGCGCAACTGGTCGGCAAGCTGATCACCGACCGGAGCCAGAGGTAGACAAATGGCAGACTCGAAAGACGAACAGTTCCTGGACGACGTGGAAACCGCCGAAGCTGATTACGCTGACGAAGAGATTTCGGATGAGGCGCTCGAAGTTGACACGCTGCGCGCGGAACGCGACGATTTTAAAGACAAATACATGCGCGCGCTGGCGGAGGCAGACAATGCCCGCAAACGCGCGGCTAAGGACCGCCAAGAGGCACAGGCCTACGGCGGCACACGCATCGCCCGCGATCTGTTGCCGGTGTATGATAACCTCAACCGTGCCCTGATCGCGGCGAAGGAAACGGATTCCGGCGCCTCCACCGCTTTGGTCGAAGGTGTGGAGCTCACGCTCAAAGAGCTGTTGAATGTGTTCGACCGTCACGGTGTGACCCGTGTCGCGCCAGAGATTGGCGACAAGTTCGATCCCAAGATCCACGAGGCCATGTTCGAGGCCCCCGTGCCCGGCACCACCGCTGGCGAGATCATTCAGGTCTCGGCCGAGGGTTTCATGCTGAACGACCGCTTGCTGCGTCCGGCACAGGTCGGTGTCAGCTCGACCCCGGCCAGCTAAGACCCGTTCATATCGCATAGAAAAGCCGGGCGCTCTGCCCGGCTTTTTTGTTGGTCCACGGCGAAAATGTCAGGGCGTAAGCCCCTTTAGTTCGTACAACGCCTGCAGCGCCTCGCGCGGGGACATATCGTCAGGGTTGATCGCTTTAAGCTTTTCTTCGACCTCTGACGGTGTTTCCCGTGAAACAGGGACCTCGCGCTGCGCCACGGCCGAAAACAGCGGCAAATCGTCGATCAATGCTTTGGGGGAGGTCCGCTCCCGCTCGCCCTTCTCCAACGCCTCCAGCACATCCCGCGCCCGCGTGATCACGGCCTTGGGCAGTCCCGCCAGTTGCGCCACCTGCACACCATACGACCGATCAGCCGCGCCTTCCCGCACTTCGTGCAGGAAAATAACGTCACCTTCCCATTCCTTCACGGCCACAGTGGCGTTTTTCACCCCTGCCAATTTGCCCGCAAGCACCGTCAATTCATGATAGTGCGTCGCAAACAGGCCGCGCACGCGATTGACCTCGTGGAGATGCTCTAGCGTGGCCCAGGCGATGGACAGACCGTCATAGGTCGCAGTGCCCCGCCCGATTTCATCAAGGATCACCAAGGCACGGCTGTCGGCTTGGTTGAGGATGGCCGCGGTTTCCACCATTTCCACCATAAAGGTCGACCGCCCCCGCGCCAGATCGTCCGACGCCCCCACGCGGCTAAAGATCTGGCTGACCACCCCGATATGCGCGCTGCGGGCCGGCACATAAGACCCGATCTGCGCCAGCAGTGCGATCAACGCGTTCTGACGCAGGTAGGTGGATTTACCCGCCATGTTCGGACCCGTCAGCAAAGTCACCGAGGCCGCATCGCCCCCGGCGCTCAGCCCGCAGTCGTTTGCGATGAATGGTTCACCCGCCTTCTGCAGCGCGGCCTCGACCACCGGATGCCGCCCGCCATCAATGGCAAAGGCGCGGCTGTCATCGACCTGCGGCAGGCACCAGTCGCGCTGCCGTGCCAGTTCCGCCAATCCCAGCGCCAGATCGAATTCCGCAAGCGATACGGCCAGCTCGCCCAGAACACCGGCATGCTCCAGAATGGCGGCTTTCAAGGCGTCATAGAGCCGCTTTTCGATCTCCGACGCCTCATTCCCCGCATTCAATATCCGCGTTTCCAGCTCGGACAGCTCGGTCGTGGTAAAGCGCACCTGATTGGCTGTGGTTTGCCGGTGGATGAACCGTTCGTTCAAGGCATGCATCTTGTCCGCATGGGTTGCGGTGACTTCAATAAAGTAGCCCAAGACATTGTTATGCTTGATCTTGAGCGACCCGATCCCGGTCTCTTCGGCGTATTCTCCCTGCATACGGGCGATGACACCACGCCCTTCGTCGCGCAGCGTTCGTGCCTGATCCAGCCCATCGTCAAACCCGGGCGCGATAAAGCCCCCATCAGACAGACGCAGCGGTGGCTCTGCGACTAAGGCCGCCTCAAGCTGGTCCAGAAGCGTCTCGTGACCCGTCAAACAGGCTCTACTCCGCCCCAAAAGCGGTGGAAGCTCCATGCCATCCAACCGTTCAGACAGACCCACCGCCTGCGCCAAGGCGTTGCGCACTGCCGCCAAATCCCGCGGCCCCGCCCTGTCCAGTGACAGCCGCGACAGCGCGCGTTCCACATCCGGCACGCGGCGCAACACCTCGCGCAAGGCGTCCGAGGCCGATCCCTCAACCCCCCAACGCACAGCGTCCAGCCGCTCATGGATCGTCGCCAGATCTTGCGAGGGCGAGGAAACCCGCCGTTCCAACAAACGCGCGCCGCCTGCCGTGACGGTCCGGTCGATCGTGGCCAACAGACTGCCCGCACGCCCGCCAGACATGGCAGAGGTCAGCTCCAGATTGCGGCGGGTGGCAGCATCGATCTGCATTAACCGCGCGCCTGCCTCCTGCTTTGGGGGCAGCAACAGCGGCAAGCGGCCCTTTTGCGTGATGTCGAGGTAATCGACCAAGGCCCCCATGGCAGACAGTTCCGCCCGGGCAAAGCTGCCGAAGCCCGCCAGCGTTTTCACATGGAACGTGGCACACAGCCGCGTCTCCGCCGCACCGGATTCAAAAGACGCAGCCCCCAGCACGGTGGGCTCAACGCCCAGATCAGCCAGCACCTCGCGCAGGATCTCGTCGGTCTTCTCGGACACCAACACCTCGGACGGGGCAAGCCGCGCCAGTTCCGCGCCAATACGGGCCTGACTTAGCGGCATCACGTGAAACGCCCCTGTGGAGATATCGGTCCAGGACAGCGCCCATTCGTCCCGAACATTGCCCAAAGCGCACAAATAGTTGTGGCGGCGTGCCTCCAGCAGCGTGTCCTCGGTCAGGGTGCCGGGGGTCACCAGACGCACGACATCGCGTTTGACCACCGCCTTGTAGCCACGCTTCTTCGCCTGTTCCGGCGTTTCAAGCTGTTCGCCCACCGCCACGCGGAATCCCTTGCGGATCAGCGTCAGCAAATACCCTTCGGCCGCGTGCACCGGCACACCGCACATGGCGATGTCCTCGCCTTCGTGTTTGCCGCGCTTGGTCAGGGCAATATCCAGCGCCTCGGACGCCGCCACAGCGTCGTCAAAGAACAATTCGTAAAAATCACCCATGCGGTAGAACAACAAAGCGTCAGGATACTGCGCTTTGATTTCCAAATATTGCGCCATCATCGGCGTGACGGTACTTTTATTTCCCTTGTTAGCGCTCACGTATCTTTTCCCCGTCCGTTCGGCGTGACAATAAGGCTGCAGACCACCGGGTAAAACCAGATTTCAGGCGGGAGTCCCATGTCCAAAGTCAAATTCACCCGCGAGGAAGCCCTCGCCTTTCATCTTGAACCGACCCCAGGCAAGTGGGAGGTGCAGGCCACCGTCCCCATGACCACGCAGCGCGATCTGTCTCTGGCCTATTCGCCCGGTGTGGCCGTGCCCTGCGAAGACATCGCCGCCAACCCCGAACTGGCCTATGATTACACCAACAAGGGCAACCTCGTCGCGGTGATTTCCAACGGCACGGCTGTGCTGGGTCTGGGCAATCTAGGTGCGTTAGGGTCGAAACCGGTGATGGAGGGCAAGTCCGTCCTGTTCAAACGTTTCGCGGATGTGAACTCGATCGATATCGAGCTGGACACCGAAGATCCCGATGCCTTTTGCGAGGCGGTCAAGCTGATGGGCCCGACCTTTGGCGGTATCAACCTCGAAGACATCAAGGCGCCCGAATGTTTCATCATCGAGCAGCGTCTGAAGGAAGAGATGGACATTCCCGTCTTCCATGACGACCAGCACGGCACGGCGGTCATCTGTGCTGCGGGTCTGATCAACGCGCTGCATATCTCGGGCAAGAAAATCGAGGATGTGAAAATTGTCCTCAACGGCGCGGGGGCTGCGGGGATTGCCTGTATCGAGCTGCTGAAATCCATGGGCGCGCGTCACGAAAACTGCATCGTTTGTGACACCAAGGGCGTGATTTATCAGGGCCGCACCGAAGGCATGAACCAGTGGAAATCGGCCCATGCGGTCGCCACCGATTTGCGCACGCTCGAGGATGCAATGCGCGGTGCGGATGTGTTCCTTGGGGTGTCTGCAAAGGGTGCTGTGACCCAGCAAATGGTCACGGATATGGCGGAAAACCCTGTTATCTTTGCTATGGCCAACCCCGACCCCGAGATTACGCCGGAAGAGGCGCATGAGGTCCGCCCCGACGCCATCGTGGCCACCGGCCGGAGCGATTACCCCAATCAGGTGAACAACGTTCTGGGCTTTCCTTACCTGTTCCGCGGCGCGCTGGACATCCACGCCCGCGCCATCAACGATGAGATGAAGATCGCCTGCGCCGAAGCGCTGGCCGAACTCGCGCGCGAGGACGTGCCGGATGAGGTGGGTCTCGCCTATGGCAAAACCCTGTCCTTCGGACGGGACTATATCATCCCCACGCCCTTTGATCCGCGACTGATCTGGCGCATTCCGCCGGCTGTGGCCAAGGCGGGCATGGACACCGGTGCCGCGCGTCGCCCCATCGTGGACATGGACGGCTACACAGAGCGGCTCAAAGGTCGGATGGACCCGACCACGCCGATCCTGCGGTCGATCAACAACCGGGCGCGGGCAGCACAGGCGCGGATGATCTTTGCCGAAGGCGATGACCCGCGTGTGTTGCGTGCTGCTGTGACCTACCAGCGGTCCGGCTTTGGCAAGGCCTTGGTCGTGGGCCGGGAAGCGGACGTGGCCAAAAAGCTCGAAGACGCAGGGCTGGCCGATGCGGTGCGCGAAATCGAGGTGGTGAACGCCGCTAACACCCGCCATCTGAGCCAGTACAAGGATTTCCTTTACGAGCGTCTGCAACGGCGTGGGATGGACCGGCAGGATGTGCACCGGCTGGCGGCGCGCGACCGCCATGTCTTTGGCGCGCTGATGCTGGCGCATGGGCATGGCGACGGGCTGGTGACGGGGGCGACCCGGAAATCGGCGCATGTCATGCAGCTGGTGAACCATGTGTTCGACGCAGACGCCAAACACGGGGCCGCAGGCGTGACCGCGATTTTGCACAAGGGCAAGGTGGTGCTGATCTCTGACACATTGGTGCACGAATGGCCCAACGAAGAGGATCTGGCCACCATCGCGGAACGCGGTGCAGATGTGGCCCGCCATCTGGGGTTGGAGCCGCGTGTGGCCTTTGTCTCCTTCTCGACCTTCGGCTATCCGGTGTCCGAGCGTGCCGAAAAGATGCATATCGCGCCGCAGGTTCTGGACCGTCGCGGCGTGTCGTTTGAATACGAGGGCGAGATGACCGTCGACGTGGCCCTGAACGAAAAGGCGCGGGAGGCCTATCCCTTCCAGCGCCTGAGCGGTCCGGCGAACATTCTGGTGGTGCCTGCGCGGCACTCGGCCTCGATCTCGGTCAAGCTGATGCAGGAAATGGCGGGCGCGACGGTGATTGGCCCGATCCTCGCGGGTGTGGATCATTCGATCCAGATCTGTTCCACCAACTCCACCGCGAATGATATCCTGAACATGGCGGTTCTGGCCGCTTGTAAGGTGGGGTGAGCCCGGCATAGGGTGCGCATCTGTTGCGCACCCAAACCGGACGATCTGACGATGACGATTTACAACCTCGGCTCCATCAACGCGGACCATTTCTACCGGGTGGGCCACCTGCCCCTACCCGGCGAAACGCTGGCCGCCGCAGACTATAGCCGGGGCTTGGGTGGCAAGGGGGCCAATATGTCCATCGCGGCGGCGCGGGCGGCGTCTCGGGTGGTGCATGTGGGCGCTGTCGGACCGGATGGCGGCTGGGCCACGGATTATCTGTTGGAAAGCGGCGTTCTGACCCAGCACATCCAGCGGCTGGACGTGCCAACCGGCCATGCCATCATCAATGTGGACGCCAGCGCCGAAAACACCATTGTCCTGTTTCCCGGCGCGAACCGTGAAATCGCTCTGGCCTCGGTCATGGCTGCACTGGCGGAGGCGGGACCGCAGGACAGCTTTGTCACGCAAAACGAAACCAATGCGCAGGCGGATGGGCTGCGTTTGGCGCGGAGCAAGGGGATGCGCACGGTCTATGCCGCTGCGCCCTTTGACGTGGCTGCGGTGCAGGCCGCCCTGCCCCACATCTACATGCTGGTGTTGAACGAGGTCGAGGCCCAGCAGCTTGAACAGGCCACCGGCCAGAGGCTGACCGATCTGGGGGTGGCCGATGTTGTCATGACACTGGGGGCCGAGGGCTGTCGCTGGTTTCACGGGAAACAACAGCAAGACTTTGCGGCGCATAAGGTGACGCCCGTCGACACCACAGGCGCGGGCGACACCTTTACCGGTTATCTGCTGGCGGGTCTGGATCAGGGGATGCCGATGGCGCAGGCGATCACGCTTGCACAAAAGGCCGGTGCCGTGATGGTCACCCGTCAAGGCACCGCCGATGTGATCCCCGATCTAAAAGACGTGCGCGACGCCTTTCCGCCGGAATAGAGCCTATTTGGCAAAGGGGGCGGCATCGCCCCACAGCGCCTTGACCCGCTGGTCGCGGCCACAGGCATCGCGGTAGCGTTTGTAGGCGTCGGACTTTTTCAACAGGCCGAAACGGGTCACGATACGCTCATCGCTTTGGTAATAATCCTGATGGTATCCGTCGGCGGCATAGAAGGCGCCGGCGTTCAGGATCGGGGTGACGATCTTTTGCCCCAGCGCCTGTTCAGCGGCGGCTTTTGCAGCTTCGGCGGCGGCGCGTTCATCGGCGCTGTCGACGAAAATCGCGGTGCGATAGCTGGCGCCCCGGTCGCAGAACTGCCCGCCATCATCGGTGGGATCAATTGAGCGGAAGAAGCTGTCATACAGTGACCGTGCGGACACCCGCGAGGCGTCGTATTCGATCTTGACCGCCTCGTAATGGCCGGTTCCGCCGCCGGTGACCTGCTTGTAGCTGGGATTTGCCACAGACCCGCCGGTGAAGCCGGAAACAGCCTCTGACACACCTGAAACCCGTTCAAAATCCGCCTCGACGCACCAAAAGCAGCCCCCGGCCACCACGATATCAGCCGCCCGCGCTTGCGGGGCCATGGCCAGCGATCCGACAGCCACTGCGGCCAATGCGATGTGTTTAACGATCTTCATGATTACGCTCCTCTTTGGTCGCAGCCTGACCCGTTAATCGGTGACAAGGCAACAGCGAGAGCGTCCGTCTCACCGCATGGTGAGAGTGCGTGAAAAATTGAAAAAACTTTGAAACTTATTGTCGGCTCAAACGTGAATACAGGGTTGTCAGCGGGCCTTCCCCAGACCCGCGCTGGTAAATAGTTCTGTGTTTCCTGATGTATCCCGGCCTGATGCGCCGTCACGCGTTCTGTATGTGGCAGCTTGGGTCGCGGGTGTTCTGCCCTTAATCCCAGTCACTCACGGGGCGGACACAGTTACAATGTCCCCAAAGTAATCAGTACCGGCGCCTCTCTCCCCAGTGAGGCGCCGGTTGTTTCACGGGGATCATCAGCCCAGAAGCTGTCCCAGTTTCATCGCCAGTTTCATATCGCCGGTCACCTTGATCTTACCCATGACAAAGGCCGTCATCGGGTTCAGCTTTCCCCCGATCAGCTTTTGCAGGTTCGGCTCGGAGATGTGGATGGTGCATTGCGCGGGGCGGTCCTCGATCACGGCCTGACCGGCATCCAGAGTGATCGCGCCATCGTCGCCACAGTCGAATTTGATCGTCTCGGCCAGCGGACGTTTGTCCAGCCCGCGCTGCATCCGCTCTGCGATGTCCTGAAGTGCCATGTGTTCCTCCCCTTGGCTGTGCGTAGGGGCTAGCGCGTCGGGGATCACACGGGCAACAAAGACGTTACGGCGCAGCAGATACGAAAAGACCCGCCACATCGGGCGGGTCTTTTGCAATAGGTTCAGGTGGTGTTAGCCCAGACGGTTCTTGCGGGCGGCCAACAGGCGCAGGCGCAGGGCGTTCAGCTGGATAAAGCCCGCCGCGTCCTTCTGGTCATAGGCGCCGGCGTCATCCTCGAAGGTCACATGCGCTTCGGAATACAGCGACGCGTCGGACCAGCGGCCCACACAGGTGACAGAGCCTTTGTACAGCTTCAGACGCACGGTGCCGGACACCAGTTCCTGCGACTTGTCGATGGCGGCCTGCAGCATCTCACGCTCGGGCGAGAACCAGAAGCCGTTGTAGATCAGCTCCGCATAGCGGGGCATCAGGCTGTCCTTGAGGTGACCTGCGCCGCTGTCGAGCGTGATCTGTTCGATGCCGCGGTGGGCCTCCAGCAGGACGGTGCCGCCGGGGGTCTCGTAGATGCCGCGGGATTTCATGCCGACGAAACGGTTCTCGACGAAATCCAGACGGCCACAGCCGTGCTTGCCACCCAGCTCGTTGAGCTTGGTCAGGATCGTGGCCGGGCTCATCGCCTCGCCGTTGATGGCAACCGCGTCGCCTTTTTCAAAGGTGACTTCGATGAATTCCGGTGTCTCGGGCGCGTCCTCTGGGGCGACGGTGCGCTGATAGACGTAGTCGGGCGCCATTTCCGCCGGATCTTCCAGAACCTTCCCCTCGGACGAGGTGTGCAGCAGGTTCGCATCGACCGAGAACGGCGCTTCGCCGCGCTTGTCCTTGGCGATCGGGATCTGGTTCTGCTCGGCGAATTCCAACAGTTTGGTGCGCGAGGACAGGTCCCATTCACGCCAGGGCGCGATACATTTGATGTCGGGGTCAAGGGCTGCGGCGGACAGCTCAAAGCGGACCTGATCGTTGCCCTTGCCGGTGGCGCCGTGCGCGATGGCATCTGCGCCCACTTCCTTGGCGATCTCGACCAGACGCTTGGAAATCAGCGGCCGCGCGATAGAGGTGCCCAGCAGGTACAGACCCTCGTACACCGCGTTGGCGCGGAACATCGGGAAGACGAAATCGCGCACGAATTCTTCGCGCACGTCTTCGATGTAGATGTTTTCCGGCGTAATACCGAGAAGCTCTGCCTTCTGGCGTGCGGGTTCCAGTTCCTCGCCCTGGCCCAGATCGGCGGTGAAGGTGACGACCTCGCAACCGTATTCGGTCTGAAGCCACTTCAGGATGATCGAGGTATCGAGGCCACCGGAGTAGGCCAGCACGACTTTCTTGGGCGCGGACATATCTTTTTCCTTTGTTCGGATCGCTGGCGCGATAGCGGGTTTTTTCCCTTTGGGCAAGGTGGCATGCCTCTGGCGGGCTTGACACCCCTGCTGCACGCCCATCTTAAAGGCACAGATCCACCGGAGACTTCGGTCGTGCGCTTTCTCGCTTTTATCTGGCCTACGCTTGCGGTGTTGAACCGCCGTATCTTTGCGGGGCTGCGCCTGTCTGTCCTGCCTGTGCTGGCGGCGGTCGGGGTCATTATGCTGGGGCGCAGCTGGTCGTTTTATCTGGTTGGTCGCAATGCGCTGGGCATCTTGGCGTTTCTTACCGTCGAAGGGATTGCGCTTTCGCTGTGTTTTGCGTGGTTCGCGATCCGCTGGCACAGGTGTTTGCTGCTGCAAGACCCGCAAACGGCACTGGGCGGAGAGTTCCCGCCCCGCAGCCTGCGCCGCTATAGTTTGCGGCTGTTCGGGCTGGGGGCTGCGATGACGGCGGCGCTGATCGTGATGTCACTGATCAGCGGGGATGGCTGGCACGACGGATCGCTGCGCGCCGTGGTGTTGCAGACCCTGTTCAGCATCTGCGTCGCTTGGGCGTTTTACCGTTTCAGCCCCTTGCTGGTGGGCGTGCCATTGGGTGATCCGCCGAGCCGCGTTCAGGCGTGGCGACAGACCCGCAAGGCCAAGCTGCCTTGCCTTGGCCTTGCCGTCGGGACGGTGGCGATTTCGCTGCTTCTGGCCTTGCCGGTGCTGCCCGACCATACCCCGATTACCGCGCTGGAGCCTGTCTATATCATCACCTCGATCTGGGTGCAGATGCTGGTGGTGGCCACCGCGCTCAGCGTGGTGCATCAAAAGACCGCGCGCCGCCAATAACTGCTTGCCTCTTGTCCGTGACCTATGGGACCCAAAGTTATGACCGATTTCCAGACCCTTGCCCGTGCTGCCGAACAGGCCATGCGCGATGTCTTTCCCGCCACGCCGCTGCTGCGCAATGATCACCTGTCGGCGCGCTTTGGTGCAGAGATTTACCTTAAACGCGAAGACCTGTCGCCGGTGCGGTCGTACAAGCTGCGCGGCGCGTTCAACGCCATGCGCAAGCGTCCGGATGTGGGGCTGTATGTTGCCGCCAGCGCGGGCAATCACGCGCAGGGCGTGGCATTCATGTGCCGCCATCTGGGCGTCAAAGGCGTGATCTACATGCCGGTCACCACGCCGCAGCAAAAGATCCAGAAGACGCGGATGTTCGGCGGCGACAATATCGAGATCCGCCTGACGGGTGACTACTTCGATGACTGTCTGGCGGCGGCGCAGTGCTATTGCGCCGAGGCGAGCGGGCATTTCCTGTCGCCCTTTGACGATGAGGACGTGATCGAGGGTCAGGCCTCTGTCGCGGTGGAGATTGAACGCCAGTTGGGCCGCCTGCCCGATCACATGGTGATCCCTGTGGGGGGCGGCGGTCTTGGGGCCGGGGTGCTGTCTTACTACGGGACGCAGACGCAATACACCTTTGTCGAACCAGCCGGTGGGGCCTGTTTGCAGGCGGCATTGATGGCGGGCAAGCCGGTGGCCCTGCCGCAGGTCAACACCTTTGCCGATGGCGCTGCGGTGGCCAAAATCGGCGCCCAGACCTTTGCCCGGCTCAAAGGTGTGGGTCTGGCCAATACCCTCACCATCGCAGAGGACCGTTTGTGCACGACGATGCTGGACATGCTGAACGTCGAGGGGATCGTGCTGGAACCGGCGGGTGCACTGGCGGTCGACGCGCTGAAGGATCTTGGCCAAGGCATCCTTGGGCGGACCGTCGTCTGCATCGCCTCCGGCGGTAATTTCGATTTCGAACGTCTGCCAGAGGTCAAGGAACGGGCGCAGCGCTATTCCGGGGTAAAGAAATACTTCATCCTTCGGCTGCCCCAGCGCCCCGGCGCGCTAAAGGATTTCCTGAACCTTCTGGGCCCAGAGGATGACATCGCGCGGTTCGAATACCTGAAGAAATCGGCGCGCAACTTCGGTTCTGTTCTGATCGGGATCGAAACCGACGCCCCGCAGAGCTTTGACAGGTTGTTCGCGCAGTTGGATGCCAATGGCTTCACCTATCAGGATATCACCGAGGACGAGACACTGGCACAGATGCTGATCTGACGGTCATGCCGCCAGTCTCTTCGGCAGGTCCTGTTCAAAACACGATCGCGACAGGCGGTAGCATTCCGTGATCTCCGCCAGTGTGACAACATCGGGGCGGCCTGCCTTGGCCGCCTTCTCCCCCTTGAGGCAAAGCTGGGCCAGTGCCTCGAACCCGAGGTTGAGCGCAGCCCCTTTCAGGAAATGCATCTGTTCCTCGATCAGGATCGGGTTGTTGCCTGCGGCGTCCAGCGCGATAATCGCGCCATCCACCTCTTGCAGAAACAGATCGACGACCTCGGTAAAATCCTCGGCCCCGATTTCATCCACCAATTCCCGAACGCGTGCCCATTCAATCATGTGACCCTCCTGATGATGGAAATGGCTACCGCAAGAAAGTGAACGCAGCCTTTTGAACTGCGGGATATTGCGTCGCATTTGAGGTTTCAGCCCCTGTTAAGAAACACGCTCTAAGAGGGGCACATCAATGTAGTTTGCCAGTCAAAGGGCCATGTGGTGCAAGCTGACCCTGCCAGGATCGATTCCCCCGTCGCATCGTCCATCCGGCGTGTGCTTGTTGTCGATGACAGCAAACTGCAGCTGAAGCTGATCAGCAGCATGCTGACCCGTTGGGGGTTCGACGTGATGGTGGCTGAATCCGCGCAGGATGCGCTGGATATCTGCGCCTCTACCCGTCCCGATCTTATCCTGTCCGACTGGATGATGCCGGGCATGACGGGTTTGGATTTCTGTCGCGAATTCAGAAAGATGGACGGCGACCATTACGGCTATTTCATCCTTGTCACTTCCAAAAGCGAGAAGGGCGATGTTGCGCAGGGGTTGGACGCGGGGGCGGACGATTTTCTCAGCAAACCCGTTAGCAATGACGAATTGCGCGCGCGCATCAATGCGGGCGAGCGTATCCTGTCCATGCAGCGGCAACTGTCGGAAAAGAACCGTGATCTGTCACAGGCGCTGGATGAGCTGCGCGAAATCCATCAGGCGATCGACAATGATCTGCGGCAGGCCCGCACCATCCAGCAATCGCTGGTGCCGGAGCGGGTGTGCGAGCTCGAAACCTCGCGGATCAGCCTGTTGTTGCGACCTTGCGGGCATGTGGGCGGTGATCTGGTCGGCATGTTTCGTCCGGGCGATGCGCGGCTGGGGTTGTACAGCATCGATGTCTCGGGTCATGGCATCACCTCTGCCATGGTGACCGCGCGCGTGGCGGGTTACCTCTCCAGCACCTTTCCCGAACAGAATATCGCGCTGGAACGGCGTTTTGACCGGTTTTTCCACATGCGCGAACCGGCAGAGGTGGCGCGCCTTTTGAACCAACGGCTGGCTGCCGATCCGGGGGTCGAGGAATATCTGACCATGGCCTTTGTCGCCGGCGATTTGCGGAGCGGCCGGATGCGGATGGTGCAGGCTGGCCATTCGCCGCCGCTGTTGCTGCGCGCGGACGGATCTGTGGCGTTTATCGGCGATGGGGGCCTGCCCATCGGGCTGGTGGATGAGGTCCGTTATGACCAACACGAGTTTCACATGAAACGCGGTGATCGCCTGCTGTTGTATTCGGACGGTTTCACCGAGGCGGTGATGAAAAACGGCGACATGCTGGGGGAGGACGGTCTGATCCGGCTGTTTCGTGACAGCGCCGCGTCCGGCGCCGGTCCCGATTTGATGGAGGATATGTTCTGGCGGCTGACATCGGAGATGGAGAACCCCGATAAGCTGGGGGATGATGTCTCTGCCGCTTTGCTGGAATTCGACGTGCTCGACCATCCGGTCAACCGCCCGCCCCTATAGCAGATGCAGATCAACCAGATCGCGTTCACCGGGATTGCCCAGCTCTTCGGCGGCCAGTTCGGTGGGCATCCAGACCGCAGAATGCCCCTGTTCGGTCGGCTGCGCGAGGCGGCGCACAGGCCGCGCCATATAGACGATGCACAGCTTTTCCGCGTGGATCTCATACTCCGGCATCCAGGTGAATCGCCGAAAGGCGCCAAGCCGCACCGGCTCCGCGATCTTCCAGCCGGTTTCCTCGAACACCTCGCGGTGCAGTGCCTGCAGGGGGCTTTCACCGGGGTCGATCCCCCCGCCGGGCAGCTGAAATTCAGGATAAGGCGTTGATTGCAAAGTTAAAAGAAGCGCGCCATCCCGCGGCAGCATGACGTAAACGCCCGGCCGAAATGTGTATTTCTGACCCTCGATCGGTGCATCACCATATCTGCGCATGCCCTGCCCCTTTGCGTTTGCTGCATTTGTGCCTATATGCTCGCCTTAACTGCCAGCCATCGGCACCCAAGAAAACCCCCAAGGATCTCCTCATGAGCTTCGGTGACAAGATCGCCTGGGACGATACCGTCCTGCCCTTCCAGCTTGACCGCTCTGACATGCGTGGCCGCGTGGCCCGTTTGGACGGCGTGTTGTCAGGCGTTCTGAAACAGCACAACTACCCTGCACCGGTCGAGGCATTGGTGGCCGAAATGGCCCTGCTGACCGCGTTGATTGGCCAGACCGTGAAACTGCGGTGGAAGCTGTCGTTGCAGGTGCAGACGAATGGCCCGGTGCGCATGATTGCGACGGACTACTACGGCCCCGAAAAAGAGGGTGAACCGGCCCGCATCCGCGCCTACGCCAGCTTTGACGGCGACCGCATCACCGATGAGACCCCGTTCAAACAGTTGGGCGATGGCTATTTTGCGATCATGATCGATCAGGGCACCGGCATGCAGCCCTATCAGGGGATCACCCCGATTGCGGGCACCAGCCTGTCCGATTGCGCGGCGGCCTATTTCGCCCAGTCCGAACAGCTGCCGACCACCTTTGCCCTGTCCTATGGTCGCTCGACCGAGGCCGGTCAGGCGGAGAAATGGCGCGCGGGCGGCATCATGTTGCAGCACATGCCAAAGGCGTCGCCCTTTGCCAAGGACGCGCCAGCCGGCGATGCGCCAGAGGGTGTGTTGCTCAGCGCGGACGATCTGGTCAACGGCGACGAGGCAGAGAACTGGAACCGCGTGAACATGCATTTGGGCACCGTCGAAGAGCTGGAGCTGATTGGCCCCTCTGTGCCGCCGACCGACCTGTTGGTGCGCTTGTTCCACGAGGAACAGCCCCGCGTCTACGACAGCCAGCCGATCAAATTCGGCTGCACCTGCTCCGAGGATCGCGTGCGCCAGTCGCTGTCGATCTATTCGGCCCGCGACATCGAGAAGATGACGACCGAAGACGGCAAGGTGACAGCGGACTGCCAGTTCTGCGGCGCGCATTACGTGTTGGATCCCGCGACCGTAGGGTTCGAGGCGGATGGCGGTCAGTGACCAGATCGCCGCATTGAGGCGCGCGCCCCATATCGCGGGCGCGCCCTCGTCGGATTTCGACCTCAATGGTCCCACACCTCTGCCAGAGGGGCGCAAGCTGCGCGCGGCGGGGGTGCTTATCGGCTTTGCCCCGCGTTGCGATGGGTTGGAGCTGTTGCTGACCAAACGTGCCTCGCATTTGAAACATCACCCCGGTCAGATCGCCTTTCCCGGTGGGAAGGTCGATGCGGGCGATGCGGATGAGGTTGCCGCAGCCCTGCGCGAGGCCCGCGAAGAGGTCGGTCTGCCCTCTGACCATGTGGAGGTGCTGGGCACCCTGCCGCCGCACGAAACCGTCACAGGTTTTTCCGTGACGCCGGTGCTGGCGCTGATCCACACACCCTTTGACCCCGTTCCCGAACCCGGCGAGGTCGAGGAGATTTTCTACACCCCCTATCATCACGTCATGACTCCAGCGCGTTACAGCGTGCAGGGTCGTCGCTGGCGGGGGCAAAAGCGGCTCTATTACACCGTGCCTTACGGTCCGTATTACATCTGGGGGGCCACCGCACGGATGCTGCGCGCCCTGGCCGAGCGGACGCAATGACGCAGGCGCAGGTCACAGGCGATTGGCTGACCGCTGCGGGCACACAGGCGGTGCTGCGGATGTTAGATGACGCGGGCCATCAGGCCTACGCGGTGGGCGGCTGTGTGCGCAATGCGCTGTTGGGGCAGCCGGTGTCTGATGTGGATATCTCGACATCTGCGCGGCCCCAACAGGTGATGGACCTCGCCAAAGCGGCGGGGTTAAAGCCCGTCCCCACAGGCATTGATCATGGCACGATCACCGTGGTGGCCGATGGCACGGGGTATGAGGTGACGACCTTTCGTGCGGATGTGGAAACCGATGGGCGGCGCGCGGTGGTGGCCTTTGCCGATGACATCCACGCCGATGCCATCCGTCGCGATTTCACGATGAATGCGCTTTATGCGGATCGTGAGGGCCATGTGATCGACCCGCTGGGCGGTCTGCCGGATCTGCGCGCGCGGCGCCTGCGCTTTATCGAAGACCCCAACCGGCGCATCCGCGAGGATTACCTGCGGATTCTGCGCTTTTTCCGCTTTTTCGCGTGGTATGGTGACGAAACCGCGGGCATCGACCCCGAGGCCCTGTCCGCCATTGCCAATAACATCGACGGTTTGGCGCAGCTGTCACGGGAGCGCATCGGCGCAGAGGTTGTTAAACTGTGTGCCGCGCCAGACCCGAATATGGCGGTCTGCGTGATGGCGCGTTGCGGTGTCTTGGCTGCGGTTCTTGAAGGCGCGACAGAGACGCCATTGGGTCCGCTGCTCGTGCATGAGGCCGCGCTGGGCCTGTCCCCCGATCCGCTGCGCAGGCTGGCGGTTATGGGGGTTCGTGACGGCGCCGCGCTGCGCCTGTCGAAACCGCAACAAAAGCAACTTGCGCTGTATCAGAGCCTGATGTCGGGCACGGAGTCCGTGGAAGAGATCGCCTATCGCCATGGCGTGCAGGTTGCGCTGGACACTGTCGCCCTGCGCGCTGCCAGCTTTGAAACACCCCTGCCCCATATCGATCAAAACAGTCTCGAACACGCCGCAACCGCCAGATTTCCGATCCGGGCCAAAGACCTGCAGCCGCACCTCCAAGGCCCCGCGCTGGGCGCGGCGCTCAAGCGGTTGGAGCAGGATTGGATCGACAGCGGCTGTGCCTTGGACCGCGCCGCGCTGCTCGACCGTATCTAAAGCGTGACACAGGCATATATCTAGGCTACACGAAGCATGATCTCTTTCGGAGGCAGCCAGATGACAATTGCACGGTCCCGATCCAGCCACGCCTGAACGACCTGATCTTTCGGTCGATTTGCGCGCCCGTCATCCTATTGTCTAACGCCGGTATAAAGGCGCTTCCGAATGTTCCGTTTCTTTGAAAATCTGATTGATCCCTATCAACCCTACGCCGCCAATGACACGCCACCGCGCCGGTTGTGGCCGTTCCTGTTGCAGTATGCGCAGCCCTTCAGGCGGGTGTTCATGGCCGCCGGCATCCTGTCCGTCGTCGTGGCCACGGTGGATATCGGGCTGATCTACGCGATGGGCTGGGTGGTTGATATCCTTGAAGGCGATCCCGCGCAGGTTTGGTCGGCCCATGGGGCCACGTTGATCGCGCTGGCGGGGTTCTTGTTGTTTCTGCGGCCTTTGCTGAACGTGCTGGATGTGGCGCTGTTGAACCAGACGATCCTGCCCAACCTTGGAACGCTGGTCCGGTTTCGCGCGCATGGCCATGTGCTGCGGCAGTCGGTGGGCTGGTTCGAGAATGATTTTGCCGGTCGGATCGCGAACCGTATTATGCAGACCCCGCCCGCCGTGGGCGAAGTGGCCTTTCAGACGTTTGATGCGGTGACCTTTTCGCTGGCCTATGTCGTCGGTGCGCTGGTCTTGCTGGGCGACGCCGATCCGCGCCTGATGATCCCGCTTGCGGCGTGGGTCGTTCTGTATGGGGCGCTGATCCGCTGGACCGTGCGCAATGTCGCCCCTGCGTCCAAGGCAAGCTCGGACGCGCGCAGCCAAATCAATGGCCGCGTCGTGGACAGCTACACCAATATTCCGTCGGTCAAGATGTTCGCCCAAGGGGATGCCGAGCTGCACCATGCGCGTGAGGCGATTGAAGAGGCGCGGGTGACCTTTCAACGGGAAATGAGGCTCTATACCACCATGGATCTTGCGCTGAACTTGCTGAACGCGCTGTTGATCGTGGGTGTGGTGGGCATGGCGCTGGCGCTTTGGATGGCAGGCAATGCCACCGCCGGTGCGGTCGCGGCGGCCACCGCGCTGGTGTTGCGGCTGAACGCCATGACCGGCTGGATCATGTGGGCCACCACGTCGCTGTTCCGCGAGCTGGGCATCGTGCAGGAGGGGATGGAGACCATCGCCCAGCCGATCACCTTGGTCGACGCGCCGGATGCGACACCGCTGGTCATGCGCGATGGTGAAATCCGGCTGAGCGGCGTCACGCATCATTACGGTCGCGGGGCAGGGGGCTTAAATGATCTGACGCTGACCATTCCCGCCGGTCAGAAGGTGGGGCTTGTCGGGCGTTCGGGTGCGGGTAAATCGACCTTGGTCAAACTGTTGCTGCGGTTCTACGACCCCGAACAGGGCCGGGTCGAGATTGACGGACAGGATATTTCGCGGGTCACGCAGGACTCTTTGCGAAAACAGATTGGCATGGTTCAGCAGGAATCGTCTCTGTTACACCGCTCTGTTCGGGACAATATCCGCTACGGGTCCGACGGTGCGACGGACGCCGAGGTGATACTGGCCGCGCAAAAGGCGCATGCGCATGAATTTATCGATACGCTGACCGATCCACAGGGGCGCGGCGGTTATGATGCGCAAGTGGGCGAGCGCGGCGTGAAACTGTCCGGCGGTCAGCGGCAGCGGATCAGTCTGGCGCGGGTCATCCTGAAGGATGCGCCGATCCTGATCCTGGACGAGGCGACAAGCGCGCTTGATTCCGAGGTCGAGGCCGCCATTCAGGACACGCTGTACGGGATGATGGCGGGAAAGACGGTGATCGCCATCGCGCACCGGCTGTCGACGATTGCCCAGATGGACCGGATTCTGGTCATGGATCAGGGGCGCATCGTCGAAGACGGCAGCCATGACGTGCTCTTGGCGCAGGGCGGGCTATATGCCTCGTTCTGGGCGCGCCAATCGGGCGGTTTTCTGGACATCAAGACGGACGAAGAGGCAGCACAATGATCGAAGCGATCCTGAAACGGGCAGGCGGGTTGATCAACACCGAGGCCGCCGCCAAAGGGCCGCCGCCCCAAAGCCTGTGGCGGTTCATCCGCTGGGCCTTGCGCGGGGCATGGCCGGTGATCGCGCTGGGCGCGGTCATTTCCCTGTCCGCTGGCGGCACAGAGGTGCTGTCGATGTACCTGCTGGGCCTGATCGTCGACGCCGTGGGCGAGGCGGGGCCGCTGTCGGCGCATTGGCCGCTGTTTGTGACGGCTATTCTGGTGATGGTGGTGCTGCGCCCGCTGCTGTTTGGCGGGCTTGCGCTGACCCAGACGGTGATGATTGGCCCCAACGTGTTCAATCTGGTGATGACGCGGCTGTACCGCTGGACCATCGACCAATCGGTGAGCTTTTTCGACAATGATTTCGCCGGACGGCTGGCGCAGAAAAAGGTGCAGGCCGCGAACTCGCTAACCGAAACCGTGATCGAAAGCGTGAACGCCCTGACACTGGGTCTTGCGACCGTGTTGGGGACGGCTGCGCTGTTGGGGGCGGTGAACGCATGGCTGATCGTGATACTGGCAGTCTGGTTTGTGGGCTATCTGCTGTTTCTGCGGGCGCATCTGCCGGCCATTCGCGAACGCTCTGCCGCGCGGGCAGGGGCGCGGGCCATGGTGACGGGGCAGGTGGTCGATACGCTGTCCAATATCAAGGTGGTCAAGCTGTTCGCCGGTCGCCAGTCCGAAGACGACCGCACGCTGGGCGCGCTGGGCGCCTTGCGCACCCGTGCGCTGCGGTTCGGGGAGGCCACGACAAGCTTTCGTCTGGGACTGATCGCGATTGCAGGCGTGCTGCCTGTGGGTTTGATCGGGGCTGCGGTGCTGCTGCGTGACAGCGTCACGCCGGGTGACATTGCGGCCATCGGCGGGGCGTCGCTGCGGCTGGCGCAAATGACCGGCTGGATCAGCTTTTCGATCATGGTGATCTCCGGCCATCTGGGCGAGGTGGAGGACGGCATGACCACCCTGTCTGTTGGCCACGATCTGGTGGATGCGCCTGACGCGAAAACCCTTAATGTGAGCCAGGCTGAGGTGCGGTTCGATCAGGTGGCTTTTGCCTATGGCGGCGACACAGGCGGGGTGGACGGCATCGACCTGACGATCCATCCCGGTGAAAAGCTGGGCATTGTCGGGGCGTCTGGTGCGGGGAAATCCACGCTCGTGGCCTTGTTGATGCGGCTCTATGACACCGAAACAGGCCGCGTTCTGATTGACGGGCAGAACGTATCCGAGGTCACGCAGGACAGTTTGCGCCGCCAGATCGGGATGGTCACGCAAGAGACGTCCATGTTCAACCGCTCCGCTTTGGAGAACATCCGCTATGGTCGGCCGGAGGCCACCGAGGAAGAGGTTTACGCCGCCGCCCGTCGCGCCGAGGCGCATGAGTTCATCCTTGAGCTGCAGGACGGTGAGGGGCGCGTGGGCTATGACGCGCATCTGGGCGAACGGGGTGTGAAACTGTCCGGCGGGCAACGCCAGCGGATCGCGCTGGCCCGGGCCATTCTGAAAGACGCGCCGATCCTGATTTTGGACGAGGCCACAAGCGCCTTGGATTCCGAGGTCGAGGCCGCCATTCAGCAGGCTCTGGACCATGTGATGGAAGGCAAGACTGTCATGGCCATCGCGCACCGGCTGTCCACCATTGCAAGCATGGACAGGATCATCGTTCTGGATCAGGGGCGGATCGCCGAAATGGGCACACATGACGAACTTCTGGCGCAACAGGGTCTGTATGCGCGCTATTGGGACCGCCAATCCGGCGGCTTTATCGGCATGGGGCAGGAGGCTGCAGAATGATCCGCAACTGGCTGCCCAGCATTGATCCGTTTCAGCCCGCCGACGGGCCGCCGCCGCAGGGGATGGTGCCGTTCATGCGCTGGGCGCTGAAGGGGTCTTGGCACGCGATTGCGCTGGCCGTGGCGATCACCTGCATGGTCGGCTTGGTCGAGGTTATCGCCGCCTGGTACACCGCCTGGGTGATCGACGGGGCGCAGGCGGCGGGCGAGGGGGCGTTCTGGTCCGCGTTCTGGCCACAGATCCTGTTCGGCATCGGCTTTTACATGCTGTTCCGGCCCGTTCTGTTCCTGTTCGACGCGGCTGTGTCGGGGGTGATGTTGCAGCCCAGCTTGTTTCCGCTGGTTCTGGCGCGGATCAACAATCACACGCTGGGCCATTCCATGTCGTTTTTCGAAAACGACTTTGCCGGTCGCATCAGCCAGAAGGCCAATCAGGTGGCCCGCGCACTGACCGATCTGGTGGTCGAGGTCACGGATGTGGTCGTCTATGCGCTGGCCATGTTTGCCGGTGCCTTTGTGCTGCTGGGGGGCGTGGACTGGCGGTTGTTGCTGGTGTTTGTGGGCTGGTCGGTGCTGTATGCTGCGGCGCTGCGCTATTTCATTCCACGGGTGCAGGGGCGGTCCGCGAAACGTGCGGGCGCGCGCACGCAGGTGATCGGGCAAATCGTCGACACGCTGTCCAATATTTCGACGGTAAAGCTGTTTGCGCGCGACAAGTCAGAGGACGACACCACCCGCGCCACGTTGGAGGTGTACCGCCAGCGCAGTCTCGATTTCGGGGAGCTTTCGGCTCTGTTCCGCATGGTTCTGATGACGCTTGGGGGCTTGTTGCCGATGGTGTCGATCCTGATGGCGTTGTTTCTGTACAGCCAAGGGACCGCGACTGTGGGCGATATTGCCATGACGGCGATGATGACCTCGCGGCTGTCGATGCTGACGAACCGGCTGGGGCGCGTGGCCATCTCGATCTTTACCCAAGTGGGCGAGATCGAGGACGGCGTAGGCACGCTCGCCCCGCCCCATGCGATCACAGATCGTCCCGGTGCGCGGGATGTTGCGCCGCGTGGGGGGATCACCTTTGATCAGGTCGGCTTTGGCTATGGTGGCGAGACGAGCGCGCTGGACGGGTTCGATCTGTCCATCGCCGAGGGGGAAAAGGTGGCCTTGGTCGGCGCGTCGGGGGCCGGTAAGTCGACTGCAGTTTCTCTACTGTTGCGGCTACATGAGGTGGAACAGGGTCGCATATTGCTGGCCGACACCGACATCCGCGACATCAAGCAGACCGCCCTGCGCGAGGCAGTGGCCGTGGTGCGGCAGGACACGTCCATGTTCAACCGCTCTGCCATGGAGAACATCCGCTATGGCCGTCCTGATGCCACCGACGCCGAGGTGCACGAGGCGGCGCGCCGTGCCTCGGCGCATGAATTTATCCTTGGCCTGCAGGATACGGCGGGGCGGCAAGGCTACGAGGCGCGCTTGGGTGAGCGTGGTGTGAAACTGTCCGGCGGGCAGCGGCAGCGCATAGCCTTGGCGCGGGCCATTCTGAAAGACGCCCCGATCCTTGTGCTGGACGAGGCGACCAGCGCGCTGGATTCCGAGGTTGAGGCAGAGATCCAGACCGCGCTGGGTCAGGTCATGCAGGGCAAGACGGTGATCGCCATTGCGCACCGTCTGTCCACCATTGCCGAGATGGACCGCATCGTCGTGCTGGAGGGCGGTCGCATCGTCGAATCCGGCACGCATGAGGATCTTCTGGCGCAACAGGGCCTGTATGCGCGTTACTGGGCGCGGCAATCCGGCGGGTTTATCGGGGCAGAGGCTGCAGAATAACCCCTATAGCCGGTGGCGCGCGGAACGTGTAAGGCAGGCCCCTGAAGCCACCACCACGAGGGAGCCAACCATGTCCGAAGATCAGCGCGTCACCGTCGACCGTCTGGGGCATCGCGGCGACGGGATCGCCGAGGGGCCGATCTACGTTCCCGGCTGCCTGCCGGGCGAAGTCGTCGAAGGCGCAGTGAACAACGGTGTCATGGCCGTGCCGCGGATCGTTACGCCGGTGTCCGACCGTGTCTCTCCCCCGTGTCGCCATGCGAAATCCTGCGGCGGCTGTCAGCTGCAACATGCCTCTGACAGTTTTGTCGAAGGATGGAAGACCGATGTGGTGGTGCGCGCCCTTGCAGCGCAGGGTCTGGAGGCCGAGATGCGGCCCTGTATTACCTCTCCTTCGCAATCGCGGCGCCGGGCGGGCTTTTCGGCGCGTCGCACGAAAAAGGGGGCCCTGGCCGGTTTTCATGCCAAGGCCTCTGACGTGGTGATTGCTGTGCCCGATTGTCAGCTTGTCCGTCCCAAACTGGCGGCGGCCCTGCCCTTGGCCGAGGCGCTGGCCGTGGCGGGTTCATCGCGCAAAGGCGAGCTGACCGTTCAGATCACCGACAGCGACAGCGGGCTGGACGTGGCGGTCACCGGCGGCAAGGCCATCGACGACGGGTTCCGCGTGACGCTTGCCGGTATCGCGCAGGAGTTCGATCTGGCGCGACTGGCGTGGGATGACGAGGTGCTGACCCGTCGCCCGCCCTATCAGCAGTTCGGCAAGGCGCGTGTGGTGCCACCGCCGGGGGCCTTTCTACAGGCCACCGCCGAGGGCGAGGCCGCGCTTCTGGCCTGCGTCACCGAGGCGATGAGCGGCGCGAAATACATGGCGGATCTGTTTGCAGGCTGCGGCACCTTCGCCCTCCCGCTGGCGCAACAGGGTAAGGTTCATGCGGTCGAAGCCTATGCCGATATGGCGCGTGCGTTGGACAAGGGCTGGCGCATGGCCGAGGGGCTGCGCCATGTTTCACATGAAGCACGCGATCTGTTCCGCAATCCGCTGCTGCCTGACGAGCTGGCCAAATTCGACGGGGTGGTGATTGACCCGCCCCGCGCCGGTGCCGAGGCCCAGACCGTGCAGCTTGCCATCGCGCAGGTGCCGCGCATCGCCTTTGTGTCCTGCAATCCGGTGACCTTTGCCCGCGATGCGGCGCGTCTGGTCGAATCCGGCTATCGGTTGGACTGGGTGCAGACCGTGGACCAGTTCCGCTGGTCGACCCATGTGGAACTGGCGGCGCAATTCAGCCTGCAATAGGCAAGATTTCAAAATCGTGAGATGCCATGCCCCCCCTTTATGGGGTATGGGAAAAGAAAAACGCATCGAGGCAGTGATATGCGATTTCTCCGGTTTGGACTGTTGGTCCTGGCCCTGCTGACGGCAGCGGCCTGTTCATCGAAAAAATACTATAATTACCGCGGGCCCGAGGTAACTCAGGTCGTGGTGAACAAGGGCGAGCGGCGGATGTACCTGCTGCACAACACAAAGGTGTTGGAAGCCTATGATATCGGACTGGGCTTTGCCCCGCGTGGGCACAAGCAGTTCGAAGGCGACGGAAAGACCCCCGAGGGGATCTATTACGTTGACCGGCGCAACCCGAATTCGGCCTTCCATTTGTCAATCGGTGTCAGCTATCCCAACCCGCTGGACCGCGCGAAGGCAGAGGCCGTGGGCAAAAGTCCGGGCGGCGATATCTTTATCCACGGGCGCGGCAACGGGTTCCGCATTGGCGCGCCGCGCGACTGGACCGCAGGCTGTATCGCGGTGACGGATAAGGAAATGCGCGACATCTATTCGATGGTCACCGACGGCACCCCGATCATCATCAACCCCTGATACGCAAAAGGGCTGGCGCGCAAACGCCAGCCCTTTTCAATGCAGTGTCGTGGTGGATCAGCCTTGCAGGCCGGGGATCTGTGCGGCGCCAGCGGCGCCAACGACCATGCACCACCAGATCTTGCCGTTGTCCTCCTGATACCAGGAAAAACCCATCTCTGTGGCAGAAGGGTCAAGGATCACGCGGCGCGTGGGCTCTTCTTCCATCCAGGCGGCGAGGGTTTCGGTCTCTGTTTCGTAGGTCTCGGAAATCGTCTCGCCCACAAGGCGGCCGGAATAACCGACGCGCTGCACCCGATCCACGGGCGACGAGCCATCCGAGCCGAAATGCCACGGGCGGTTTTGCACCGACATGTCCCGCGCATGGGTCGCGGCGGCGGCCTGCAACTGGCTGTTGAGCTCAAGCGGTGCCGCGCCGGAGGCCTGACGCAGCGCGTTCACCGAATCAAGCATGCGATATTCGATCTCTGCGCGCTGGAACGCGCCGATGCGGTACACACGCGGCAAGGGTTTGCCGTCCGGCCCAATTCCGCCGCCTGTGGTGGCGGGTCCAGAGGTACAGGCTGCAATGGCAGCGACAGAAGACAGGGCAAGGAAGGCGCGACGGTTCATATTTGCTGCTTTCGGATGTGCGTTTTGAACTGACTTAGCGTTTCATGCGTTGCCAATCAAACCCACATCGGCGTGAGACAGCGCAAACACAACCCTTTGAATTGCGACTGAGGCTTTCCGGCCATATCATGCCGATAGCAGCAATTTTATCGTCTGAGAGGATTGGACCATGGCTGATCGGTCAACTAACAAGCTGGGGCGTCGCGCTTTTCTGGCAGGCAGTGCTGCGGCATTGGCCAGCCCCGCGTTGGCGCAGGATGTGAACGGTGCAGGCACCACAGAGATCGAGCGCGAGCTCAACAGCGCGGTGCGGCGCAATATTTCCAGCTTCCGCACGCTGGATTGGCAGCCGTATTTCTCGAATCTGTCGGGCGGCGCGATCCTTGTGGATCTTTCATCGCGCGCCCTGCATTACTGGCAGGAAACCGGCACCTACCACCTGTACCCCTGTTCGGTGCCCCTGACCGAAGACCTGACCCGTCGCGGTCGCACCTCGGTCACGCTGAAAGACCCCTCGCCGGATTGGCGCCCGACCCCGTCGATGAAAAAGCGCAACCCCGAGTGGCCGGATTACGTAGGTCCGGGTCCCGACAACCCGCTGGGCACGCGCTCCATGCACCTGAGCTGGCAGTATTACCGGATTCACGGCACGCATGACACGCGCAAGATCGGCCGTCGTTCGTCCAACGGCTGCATCGGCCTGTACAACGAGCACGTCGAAGAACTGTACGAGATGGTTCAAGTTGGCGCGCAGGTGTTGCTTATTTGACCACAAAGAGGCGACGGGCAGATTTTACAGGTCAAGTAGCAATTGCAAAGGCCCTGAAATACTGCTTAGAACGACTCACGAGGTAAGTCTTGGGTGCCTGCTATAGGTCGCATTGCGTCTAACGCAGGCAAATATCTGGAGAATAGAAATGAAAAAAATCGCACTCGCCGCTACTTTCGCTGCAGCTGCAACTTCCGCAATGGCCGGTTCCTACGCCAAGGACGACGTTGTCATGGAAGTGGAGCCCGTTGTTGTTGTTGAAGAGACCCAGGCGTCTTCTTCTTCCGCAGCTCTGCTGATCCCGCTGATGCTGATCGCAATCGTTGCGGCTGCTGCAGCTGACTAATTGTCAGATGCACCCGCCTGAGAGCGGGGCTTGATATTAAAGAAGGCGGGGCGACGGTTCCGCCTTTTTTGTTGTCTGCCTGTCAGGTGCGGCGCGGCCCGAAGGCCGCCACCAAGGGTCAGCTGACCCAGCCGCCCAGATTTTCACCAATCACGGTGCACAGCGCCTTCACATGCGCGTCATCGTCATTCAGGCAGGGGATATACAGGAAATGCTCGCCGCCGGCGTGCTCGAAGCTTTCCTTGATCTCCTCGTTGATCTCTTCCAGCGTTTCGATGCAATCCGCGCTAAAGGCCGGAGCGCAAACGGCGATGTTTGTTTTGCCCTCTTCCTTGGCCAGACGGGCGACTTCCTCGACGGTGTAGGGGCGTAGCCAGTCTTCGGGGCCGAACTGGCTTTGGAAGGTGGTGGCAATCTGCGTGTCGTCCCAGCCCAGCCGTTCCTTCAGCAGGCGCGTCGTCTTCTGGCACTGGCAATGGTAGGGGTCACCTTCCATCAAGTAGCGTTTTGGCACGCCGTGGTAGGAACAGATCAGAAGCTCCGGTTTCACCTCGGCCTGAGCGTAGGCGCGTTCGATGCTTTGGGCGAGCGCCTCGATATATTCGGGGTGTTCGAAATAGGGATCGACCACACGGGCGGTCGGCTGCCATTTCTGCTCCATCAACGCGCGAAAGAACTGGTCGTTCGCGGTGGCCGATGTGGCGCCCGCGTATTGCGGATACAGCGGGAAGAACAGGATCTTGTGGCAGCCTTTGTCGACCAGCTCTTGCACCTTTGACTGGGTCGACGGGTTGCCGTAGCGCATGCAGAAATCGACCTCGACCTGATCGCCGTAGGTGGCGTGCAGCTGTTCGGCTATCTTTTCGGTCTGCGCGCGGGTGATGGTCATCAGCGGGGATTCATTCGCCGCCTCGTTCCAGATCGATTTATACGCGGCCCCGGACGTAAACGGCCGCTTGGTCAGAATGATCAGCTGCAGCAGCGGCTGCCATTTCCATTTCGGGTAGTCGATCACCCGCTGGTCGGACAGGAATTCGTTCAGGTAGCGGCGCATCGACCAGTAATCGGTGCCATCCGGCGTGCCCAGATTGGCCAGAAGGATACCAACCTTGGCCGGTTTGACTTTGGGGTGGTCTGCAGGGGCATGAGCCGGGCGGCTGCCCTCGGGTCTGGAGTCGAGCATGGTGCGTCCCGTTCTTTTTATCTGTTGCTGCCTAAGTATCGTTCCCGCGTATACGGTCAATCCTTCAAACTGGTTTCATCTGTCCCAAGCGCCTGAGCCAGACGATGGGTCGCAGAGCCGGGGCGCAGGGGTTGCGGCTGGCTGGCATCCGGCGCCCAGCCCGCCAATGTTATCATCTCGAAGGTCGCGGCGACACGCCGGTCATCGGTGCCAAAGGTTTCCGCGTAGATCTGCGCGGCCCGCATCATCACGGCGCGCCGCGTGGGGCGGCGCAGCCGTGCGGCCAGTGCATTGCCCTCACCCATGGCGCGCAATTCCCGCATCAGGTGCAGCGGCGTGGCATAGGTGGTGTTCAGCGGCGCGCTGTCTGCCACAGGCAAGGCCAGCCCTGCCCGTTGCATCAATCCCCCCAGATCGCGGATGTCGGCCATGGGCAACACGCGGGGGGACAAGCCGCCGGTGATCTCTGTTTCGGCCTGCGCCAAAGAGGCACGCAGCTCATGCAGGGTCTGCCCGCCCAGCGTCAGAACCAGCGCCATCCCGTCAGGCTTCAACGCGTGCCGCAATTGGATCAGCTGGCCAACGGGATCATCCGCCCAATGCAGGGCAAGCGCATGGATCACCAGATCATGCGCCCCCGGTGTCAGCTGCAGAACCGGCGTATCGGCGACCACAGTGGCATCGGCAAAGGCGCTCTGCCAGATCCGGGGGAAAGGCGTTACAACCGCCACGTCCGTAAACGTTTTGTTAACCATTGAAAGCCGATCCTCGGCTTCGCCCACCGCGATCTCGTGCAGGAACAAGGCGTCAGGCCGCGCGCGGTTGCGGTTGCGTGTCAGGGCGCGGGGATCGGTCAATCGAGGAGGTGTTTCCATATGCGTTCAGATAGGTTCTGGGCCACGCAGATGCAAACCCTCGTGCATATGGTGTTCCCGCCACGTTGTCTGAACTGCGGCGGCCTTGTGGAAACCGATTTCGGCCTGTGCAGCGACTGCTGGAAGGACACGCGGTTCATTTCCGGGCTTGGCTGCGATCTGTGCGGCACTCCGCTGCCCGGCCAATCGGGCGAGTCCGAGCTATGTGACGACTGTCTCGCAACCCCGCGACCATGGCAGCAGGGGCGGGCGGCTCTGGTCTATTCCGGTGTGGGGCGGCGGCTGGTGCTGTCGCTGAAGCATGGCGACCGCGAAGACATCGCCCAGCCAGCCGCGCAGTGGATGGCGCGGGTGACACGGTCCATCGTGACGCCCGACACGCTGGTCATTCCGGTGCCACTGCACCTGCACCGCCATCTGGCGCGCCGCTACAACCAATCCGCCCTTCTGGCCCGCTGTCTGGCAAAGCAGCTGGGCTGCGACTGGTGCCCTGATGCGCTGCACCGTCACCGCGCGACCCCGTCGCTGGATGGCAAAAGCCGGGCAGAGCGTTTTGAAACCCTCGCAGGCCGGATATCGGTGTCCAGCCTGCGCGCCGATCTGCTGCAGGACCGTCCGGTTTTGATCGTTGATGACGTCATGACCACCGGGGCCACCCTGACTGCCTGCGCCGAAGCCTGTCTTGCAGCGGGCGCAAGGTCGGTTTGCACTTCAGTGCTGGCACGCGTTGCACAGGATGCCTAACTACCCTTAACTGGCCACAAACGCCGAAAGGGACCAAACATGCCGCAGATCGACATCTACACCTCGCCGCTATGTGGCTTTTGCCATGCTGCCAAACGCTTGCTGAATTCAAAGGGCGTGGATTTTAACGAAATCGACGTGCTGCAACAGCCCGACCGCAAAGCAGAGATGATGGACCGCGCCGCAGGCCGCCATACGGTGCCGCAGATCTTCATCGGGGACACCCATGTGGGCGGCTGTGACGATCTGTACGACCTGGAGCGTGCAGGCAAACTCGACCCGATGCTGCAGGCCTGACCCATGCGCATTTCCCTGCTGCAAATGACGTCGTCCGACGTGCCAGAGGACAACCTCGACACGCTGCGGCAGATGTTGCAGCAGGCCAAATCCGAAGGCGCCGAACTGGCGCTCACCCCCGAGGTCACCAATTGCGTGTCCATGGACCGCGCGCATCAGCAGGCGGTCCTCCATCCCGAAGCCACCGATCCCACGCTGGCCGGGACAGCAGCACTTGCGCGTGATCTCGACATCTGGGTCTTGCTCGGCTCGCTTGCGCTGAAATCCGCGCCGCCGGAAACCCGCTTTGCCAACCGCTCGCTTCTGATCGCGCCCGACGGACAAATCACCGCCCGCTATGACAAGCTGCATATGTTTGACGTGCAGGTGACCCAGACCGAAACCTTCCGCGAATCCGAGGGGTTCGCATCGGGCGACCACGCGGTCATAGCGCGTGCAGCCGGGGCGGTTTTGGGGCTCACCATTTGCTACGACCTGCGTTTTGCCTATCTGCATCGCGCGCTCGCCCAGGCAGGTGCACAAATCCTGACCGTGCCTGCCGCCTTCTCTATCGGTACAGGCCCCGCACATTGGCAGCCGCTGCTCCAAGCCCGTGCCATCGAAACCGGCTGCTTTGTGCTGGCACCGGCGCAATGCGGCACCCACAGCGCCCGCTCTGGCCGTCCACGCCAAACCCACGGCCATTCGCTGGTCATTTCCCCATGGGGCGAGGTGCTTTTGGACGCAGGCACAGACCCCGGCGTCTACACGCTCGATATTGACCTGAATGAGGTCGCCAAAGCACGCCACAAGGTCCCCGCCCTGACCCACGACCGCCGCTTCACGGGACCCACGGCATGAGCGACAGCAGCGCCCTCGCCATCTCGCTGTTCTCGGAACTGCTGGTCGCCGATCAGCTTCTGCGCGCCCGCCTGACCAAGGAACTGCCCAACAAGATGGAGATCTCGCATTTCTCCGTCCTGAACCAACTGGCGCGTGGCGGCGAAAAAAGCCCCGCCCAACTGGCCCGAAGCTTCCACGTCACACGGGGGGCCATGACCAACACGCTATCGAAACTCGAAATCGCGGGCTACGTCCACATCCGGCCCGACTGGGACGATGCAAGACGCAAAATGGTGTCGATCTCTCCGGCAGGGCGCACCGCGCGCGACGCAGCCCTCGCCGCGATCACACCGATGATCGATGCGGTCATGGCAGATCTCGGAGAGGAGAAGCTCCGCGCCGCCATCCCTGTCCTGCGCGAATTGCGTGGCCGGCTGGAGACGCCCTGACCCCCGGCTTTTTCTTGGGCAAAATACCTCGGGGGAGTCCCCGTCAGGGGACGGGGGCAGCGCCCCCTCTTACTGTGACAGACCAGCCAGCACGGGATGCTGCGTACCGGGGGTGAACTCGGTCACCTCCAACGCGATAACTCCTTCGCGGACAAAGGGGTCTTGCGCCATACGCTCCGTGACGGCGGCGCGGTCCGGTGCGACCGCAATGATCATCCCGCCTGTGCGGGGCACTTTGGGACCGGACACCAGAATGAACCCCTCCGCCAGACATTCCGCAATGAATGCCATATGGGATTCGCGCAGCGGCTCGATCCTGTCGGGACCGGCGGTGTAGCGAATGTCGATCACAAACAGGTTGTGCCCTTCGGGGATCAGCTGTTCAGCCATCTTTCAGCGCCGCAGTCACATAGTTCACGGACAAATCCCGGTCAGAGATTGACCATTTCCATGACACCGGATTGAACACATACCCTTTGCGGTCCACGGGCCGCAGACCGGCGCGCGTCATCAGATCGTACAGCTCGTCGGGGGTGATGAATTTTGACCATTCATGCGTGCCCTTCGGCAGCCAGCGCATGACATATTCCGCCCCCAGAATGGCCACAGCAAAGCTTTTGGGGTTGCGGTTGATGGTCGAGCACAGGTGCAGCCCGCCGAGCTTAAGAAGCTGGCGGCAAGCGGTCAGATAGGCCAGCGGATCGGCCACATGTTCGACCACCTCCATGTTCAGCACCACGTCGAATTGCTCGCCTGCGGCGGCCATGGCTTCGGCGGTGGTGTGACGGTAGTCGATTTCCAGATCCGATTGCCGCGCATGCGCTTCGGCCACGGGGATGTTGCGCTCGGCGGCGTCGACGCCGACAATCTCGGCCCCCAGCCGCGCCATAGGTTCACACAAAAGCCCGCCACCGCAGCCGATGTCCAATATCCGCAGCCCGTCAAAGGGGCTCTGGGCGGACAGGTCGCGGTCAAACTCCCCTGCGATTTGTGTTGTGATGTAATCCAGCCGCACGGGATTCATCATGTGCAGCGGCTTGAATTTGCCGTGGGGGTCCCACCATTCTGCGGCCATGGCCTCGAACTTGGCGATTTCGTTTGCGTCGACGGTGGTTGTCATTGCCTTCCCCATGGTCTTAGGTCGCTGCAACGCAATATAGGTAGGACATGGATAAAATCCCCGGTCAAATGCGCGCAGTTCAGTACCTTTACCCTCCGATCGACCCCTTCGACCAGAGGATGTTGGACGTTGGCGACGGACATCAGGTCTATGTCGAACAATGCGGCAATCCCGATGGCTGGCCGGTGATCGTCCTGCATGGCGGGCCGGGGGGCGGCTGCAGCCCGGCGATGCGGCGCTATTTCGACCCGAAAGCCTTCCGTGTGATCCTGTTTGATCAGCGCGGTTGTGGCCGGTCGCGGCCCCATGCCAGCGTGGAACACAACACGACGTGGGATCTTGTCGCCGATATCGAGCTGATCCGCGAGACCTTGGGCATCGAAAAGGCCGTGGTCTTCGGGGGCAGCTGGGGGGCAACCCTGTCGCTGATCTATGCCATCTCGCACCCCGAACGGGTCAGCCATCTGGTGTTGCGGGGGGTGTTCCTGATGACGCAGACCGAACTGGACTGGTTTTACGGGGGCGGCGCGGGGCAATTCTGGCCCGAACCCTGGGCGCGATTCACCGCTTTGGTGCCCGAGGACGAACGAAACGACCTGATTGCGGCATATCACAAACGTTTGTTCGGACCCGATCTGCGGGTGCAGACCCGCTTTGCCCAAGCATGGTCGGCGTGGGAAAACGCCTTGGCGTCGGTCTATTCCAACGGCCACGGTGGCGAGGCCCCCGGCGAATACGCCCGTGCCTTTGCCAGATTGGAAAATCACTACTTTACCAATCGCGGTTTCCTGTCCGAGGACGGTTGGATCCTCAATAACGCTGATAAATTGAGCAAAATTCCCGGCGTCATTGTTCAGGGACGTTACGACATGATCTGCCCGCCTCAGCGCGCGTGGGAGCTGTCTCAGGCGTGGCCGAACAGTGATTTGCGTATGATACGCAATGCTGGCCACGCCTTGTCAGAGCCCGGGATCAGTGCCGAACTGGTGCGCGCCATGGATGACATCGCTCGGCGAGAGGGTTTACATCTGTCCTCAGCCCGTTAACCTGTTGCGCAAACAATGAACAACAGGGAAGACCCGAGCTATCGTGCATCCGGTCCTTAGAATTGTCTTGCAGCGTCTCTCACTGGGTGTGCTGACGCTCTTCATCGTCTCCTTTGTCATCTTCACAGCGGTTAACATGCTGCCGGGGGATTTCGCGGAGGCCATCCTTGGTCAGGGCGCCACGCCCGAGGCCATCGCATCCATCCGCCGCGATCTCGGGCTCGATCAGCCTTTTATCACCCGCTATTTCATTTGGCTGGGCGATATGCTGCGCGGCGATCTGGGCGTCAGCTATGCCCAGTTGAATTTCCAAAGCAACATGGGCGCGACGGAGCTGAAAACCGTTGTGCAGCAGATCGCGCCACGGTTTGACAACACCATGTTCCTTGCCGGTGTGGCCGCATTGATCGCGGTGCCCTTTGCCGTGGGGTTGGGCATTCTGGCGGCGCTTTATCGCAACTCGGTGTTCGACAAGGTGGTGAACGTCGGCACTCTGACGTCGATCTCCTCGCCCGAGTTCTTCCTCGCCTACATTCTTGTGCTGTTCCTTGCGGTGCTCAATCCGGTGCTGCCGTCGATTTCCAACATCTATCAGGGCATCGGCTTTGCCGACCGGCTGACGGCCACGCTGCTGCCGGCGCTGACCCTGACCTTGGTGGTCACCGCGCATATGATGCGGATGACACGGGCGGCGATCATCAACCTGCTCGCCTCGCCCTATATCGAAATGGCCCGTCTGAAAGGCACCAAGCCGCTGCGTATCATCGTCAAACATGCGCTGCCGAACGCTTGGGCGCCGATCATCAACGTGATCGCGCTGAACCTTGCCTATCTGATCACCGGTGTGGTCGTGGTCGAGGTGGTGTTCAACTATCCCGGCATCGGCCAGCTGTTCGTGGACGCGGTGAAAAACCGTGACATCCCCGTGGTGCAGGCCTGCTGCCTGATCTTTGCAGGGGCCTACATCCTGCTGAACCTTGCCGCCGACATCTTGTCGATCCTGAGCAACCCGCGTCTGAGGCATCCCAAATGAGCATCTGGCTGCAACTTGTGATCGCGTTGGCCGCAGTGGCCGCGCTGGGTTGGCTGTTCCGTTTCGCGGGGCAGAAAGTAACCGGCAACCGCCCGTGGTTTCGTGACATGTCCTTTGCCGTGGCCTTTGGCTTTGCGCTGGCGGCGGCTTTGGTTGTGGGCGGGATCTGGCTGTATTTCCAACCCGACGGGTCCGAGGCAGGCGCACCGCGCGCCTCTGTCATCTTCTGGCGCTGGGCGGTGCATTTCGTCGCTGTCTCGGCGGTCGCCGCTTTTGTGTTCCGCCTGATCGGGCGCTACGTCGGCACCGAAGGCACGCGCAAGGCGTTCCGCCAGATGCCCCTGACGGCGGCCTTCGGGCTGTTGGTGATCTTGCTCTATGCCATCGCCGCGATATTCGCGGGCATCATCGCCCCGCATGGTCAGGAAGAGGTCTTTGCCGCGGCCAACGTCGTTCCGGGTGGCAATCCGGCGATGGGGGGCAACCCCGACTTTCCGCTGGGCACCGACCAGATCGGCCGCGATATCCTGTCCCGCCTGATCTATGGCGCGCAAAACACCGTTGGCATCGCCTTTGCCACCACGGTTCTGGCCTTCTTGCTGGGGGGCACGCTGGGCTTTCTTGCGGCGACCTTGCAGGGCTGGACGGACCAGTTGCTCAGCCGTGCGGTCGATGTGCTGATGGCGATCCCTTCGCTGATCTTTTCGCTGCTGCTGATCACCGTGGCCTCGGCCTGGGTGTCGGGCGCGGGTCTGACGGCGGCCATGGTCGTGATCATCGCGGTGATCGATTCGACCCGCGTGTTCCGCCTAAGCCGCGCGGTCGGCATGAACATCGTGGTCATGGATTACATCGAGGCGGCAAAGCTGCGTGGTGAGGGGCTGGGCTATCTCATCTTCCGCGAGATCCTGCCCAATGCGACGGCACCGCTGCTGGCGGAATTCGGGCTGCGATTCTGCTTTGTCTTCCTGACAATCTCGGCGCTGTCTTTCCTTGGCCTTGGTATCCAGCCGCCGCTGGCCGACTGGGGCACCATGGTCAAAGACCTGTCCGGCTTTATCAACTACGCGGTCTTTGCGCCGCAGGTGGCCACCGCGCCGCTGCTGGCGGCGGGCGCAATCGCCCTGCTGACCGTCGCGGTGAACTTTGTCGTGGACTGGATGCTGCACAGAAGCTCGGGGCTCAAAGAATGACCGATTTCCTTGTAGAAATGCGCGACGTCAAGATCGAAGGCCGGTCTGACGAGACATGGATGCCGATCATCAAAGGCGTCGATCTGACCCTGAAAAAAGGCGAGGTTCTGGGCCTGATCGGGGAATCCGGTGCGGGCAAATCCACGCTGGGTCTGGCGGCGATGGGCTTTACCCGCGATGGTGTGCGGATCTCTGGCGGGTCTGTCCAGTTTGACGGAATCGATCTGCTCAGCGCCTCGGCTGAACAAAAACGCCAGCTTCTGGGCAAGCGCATCGCCTATGTGGCGCAATCTGCTGCGGCCTCGTTCAACCCGGCGCATAAGCTGATCGACCAGCACACGGAGGCCCCCGTTCAACATGGCGTGGCGTCGAAATCCGACAGCGCCGAGGACGGGATCGAACTGTACCGCAAGCTGCGTCTGCCCAACCCTGACGAAATCGGCTTTCGCTATCCGCATCAGGTGTCCGGCGGCCAGTTGCAGCGTGCCATGACCGCGATGGCCATGTCCTGCCGTCCCGATCTGATCATCTTTGACGAGCCAACTACCGCGCTGGATGTCACCACCCAGATCGAGGTGCTGGCCGCGATCCGCAACATCGTCGAGGAATTCGACACCGCTGCCATCTACATCACCCATGATCTGGCCGTTGTGGCGCAGATGGCCGACCGGATCAAAGTGCTGCTGAAGGGCGATGAGGTCGAAGAGGCCGAAACCCGCGAGATGCTCAGCCATCCCAAGCAGGACTACACCAAAAGCCTGTGGGCCGTGCGTGAATTCATGCGCCCCGCGAAACCCGCACCGGCGGTGGATGCCACGCCGGTTGTCAGCGTTCAGAATATCACCGCCGCCTACGGGCGTGTGCCGGTTCTGCATGATGTCAGCTTTGACATTCATGCGGGGCGCACCGTGGCTGTCGTTGGCGAATCCGGCTCGGGCAAATCCACCACCGCGCGTGTGATCACCGGTCTGTTGCCACAGTCCCAAGGCGTGGTGGAACTGGACGGCGTGGCCTTGCCCGCCAACTACCGCCAGCGGACCAAGGACCAGCTGCGTCAGGTGCAGATGATCTATCAAATGGCGGACACCGCCCTGAACCCGCGCAAAACCATTGGCGAACTCATTGGCCGCCCCGTGGAATTCTACGGCGGTCTGAAGGGCCGGGCCAAACGCGACCGCGTGGCCGAGCTGATGGAACAGATCGAACTGCCCGCCAAACAATACGCCGACCGCCTGCCATCCGAGCTGTCGGGCGGGCAAAAACAGCGGATCGGCATTGCCCGTGCATTGGCCGCCGAGCCGAAATTCATCATCTGTGACGAGGTCACCAGCGCGTTGGACCAACTGGTGGCCGAAGGAATCCTGCGCCTGTTGGCCCGCCTGCAGGACGATCTCAACCTCAGCTATATGTTCATCACGCATGATCTGGCCACCGTGCGGTCCATCGCCGACGAGGTGGTTGTGATGAAAAACGGTGCCGTGGTGGAACAGGGGCCAAAGCTCGATATGTTCCAGCCGCCGCATCACCCCTATACGGATCTTTTGCTGTCATCGGTGCCTGAAATGGACCCCGACTGGCTGACGAATCTGCTGCAGGAACGTGGCGTCGACAACATTGGCGATGCGGCAGTTGATAACATGCGCTGACAGCCGCTAGGCTGTGGCCACAAACAAAACCGCAGAAGCGGAAAAACCAATCAGGGAGACGACAAATGACACGGATTAGCAGACGCGGACTTTTGACAACCGGCGCCGCCGCCGGTGTTCTGGCCGCAAGCGGCCTGCCGCTGCGCGCGCAGGCCAAAAAGGGCGGTCGCCTGCGTGCGGGCCTTGGCGGGGCGAACACCTCGGACAGCTGGGACGCACGGACCCACTCCGACCTGTTCATGATCGCTGCGGCACAGGGCGCGGTCTTTGACAGCCTCACAGAGGTCAAGGCAGACGGCACGCTGACCGGCGAGCTGGCCGAAAGCTGGGAAGCCTCGGCAGACGCCAAGACATGGACCTTCAACCTGCGCTCGGGCGTGACCTTCCACAACGGCAAGGCGTTCGGTGCGGATGATGTGATCGAATCGCTGCAGATGCACGTGGCCGAAGGCGCGAAATCCGCCGCCAAGCCCATCGTCGAAGCGATCACCGAGATGAAAAAGCTCGGCGACCTGCAGGTGCAGTTCACGCTCAACAGTGGCAATGCGGACTTCCCCTACCTGCTGTCCGATTACCACATCCTGATCTACCCCGCAGGCCAGATCGAAGAAGCCATCGCCAACGGCATCGGCACGGGCCTCTATCAGGTCCAGTCGTTTGAGCCGGGCGTGCGCATGGTCGCCACCCGCTACGCCGACCACTACAAAGGTGACAGCGCGGGCCACTTCGACGAGATCGAATACATCGCGATCAACGACAACACCGCGCGAATGAACGCGCTGATGACCGGTCAGGTGGATGCGATCAACCGCATCGACTTCAAAACCGAAGCCCTGCTGAAAGCGAACCCGATGGTCCGCATTCAGGAAGTGACCGGCAACCAGCAGTACACTTTCCCGATGCTGACCAACAACGCACCGTTCAACGATGTGAACGTGCGCAAGGCGCTGAAATACGGCATCAATCGTCAGGAAATGGTCGACAAGATCCTGCTGGGCCATGGCCGCGTCGGCAACGACAGCCCCATCGGCCCCGCAAACCAGTACTTTGCCGATGATATGGAACAGCTCGCCTACGATCCCGACAAGGCGAAATTCTACCTCAAAGAGGCGGGTCTGGATTCCATCGATCTCGACCTCTCGGCCTCCAACGCAGCCTTCGAAGGTGCGGTGGACGCAGCCCAGCTGTTCCAGGCCTCTGCCAAGGCAGGCGGCGTGAACATCAACGTCGTTCAGGAACCCGCAGACGGCTACTGGTCCAACGTCTGGCTGAAAAAGGACTTCTGCGCCTGCTACTGGTCCGGCCGCGCGACCGAGGACTGGATGTTCTCCACCGCCTACGAGGCCGGCGTGCCGTGGAACGACAGCCAGTGGGACGAGGGCGACAGCGCCCGCTTCCAGGAGCTCCTGCTGACCGCGCGTGCGGAACTCGACAGCGCCAAGCGCCGCGAGCAATACGCCGAAATGCAGATGATCCTGCGCGACGAAGGCGGCGTTATTATCCCGATGTTCGCCAACTACGTGCAGGCCGTCAGCAACAAGGTCGCCAATCCCGAAACGGTCGGCAACCTCTGGCAGATGGACAACGCCCGTATGGCGGAACGCTGGTGGATGGCCTGATCGGCCCCAACCCCAGCCAAAACAAAAGGGCGGCCCACGGGTCGCCCTTTCTCGTTCCATCTATCTCCCGCCCCTGCTTTTCCTTGGCCAAATACCTGCAAGGGGGCCGGGGGACGGCACGTCCCCCGCGGATCGCCCGCCGCAAGGCGGGGGAAACCTGTTACAGCACGTAGCGCGACAGATCGGTGGACCGTGTCAGATCGCCAAGCTGCGCCTCGACGAACGCTTCATCCACGGTGATTTCCTCGCCGCCCTTGTCCGGCGCGTGAAAGCTCAGCTCCTCGAACACCCGCTCCATCACGGTGTACAGCCGCCGTGCGCCGATGTTCTCGACCGATCCGTTAACCTCTGCGGCGATGCGGGCCAGTGCGTGAATGCCCCCTTCGGTAAAGGTCACGGTGACCTCCTCGGTGGCCATCAGCGCCGTATACTGGCGGGTCAGCGCATTGTCGGTTTCCGTCAGGATGCGGACAAAATCATCCTCGGTCAGGGCGCGCAGGTTTACACGGATCGGCAGACGCCCCTGCAATTCCGGCAGCAGGTCCGACGGCTTGGCGATATGGAACGCGCCGCTGGCGATGAACAGGATGTGGTCGGTCTTGACCGTTCCGTGTTTGGTCGACACGGTTGTGCCCTCGATCAGGGGCAGCAGATCCCGCTGCACCCCCTCGCGTGAGACGTCACCGCCCCGGGCATCCTGACGGGCGCACACCTTGTCGATCTCGTCCAGAAACACGATCCCGTTCTGTTCAACCGCGTCCAACGCCGCCTGTTTGACGGTCTCGTCATCCAGCAGCTTGTCGGCCTCTTCGTTGATCAGCAGGTCATAGCTTTGCGCGACCGTCATCGATTTGCGCGTGGTGCGCCCGGCAAAGGCTTTGCCAAAGATATCGCCCAGATTCATCATCCCCATCTGGCCGCCGCCGGGCTGACCGGGAATGTCCATCATCGGAAAGGGATTGGCGGTCTCGGCCACATCCAGTTCGATGACCGTATCGTCCAGCTCGCCGGCCTTCAGCTTGCGGCGGAACATCTCGCGCGTCTGGTCACGTGCATCCGATCCGGCGATGGCCTCAATAACACGGTCCTCTGCTGCCTGATGGGCGCGGGCCTTCACGTCCTCGCGCATCCATTCGCGGGTGTCGACAATGGCCGTGTCCACCAGATCGCGGATGATCTGTTCCACGTCGCGCCCGACATAGCCCACCTCGGTGAACTTGGTGGCCTCGACCTTGATGAACGGCGCGCGGGCCAGTTTTGCCAGACGGCGGCTGATTTCGGTTTTGCCGACGCCGGTGGGGCCGATCATCAGGATGTTTTTGGGATAGACCTCGTCGCGCAGGTCATCGCCCAACTGTTTGCGGCGCCAGCGATTGCGCAGGGCGACGGCGGTGGCACGCTTGGCCTCGGCTTGGCCGATGATGAAACGGTCGAGTTCCGAGACGATTTCGCGGGGCGTGAGGTCAGTCATGGGTGTCCTTTTCAACGGTTGGCTTTGAGATAACCAATGCTGCGGAAATTCCAAGCCCTGCGGCGGATCTTGACGGAACCTGCCCGCGCCCCGACGTGTTCACCCACAGGATTGGAGATCTCTGAATGCCTGACACCGGCACCTTACCCGCTGCCGCAGCCTCTGTCACACAGACGGGGCCTGTGGTGATCATCACCAACCGCAAGTCCGGGCGCAATTCGCGCGACCGGGCCGCAGTCGAGGCCGCCGCCCGCGCCCTTGGCGGCGAGATCGTATCGTTCAGCGGTGGCAAGGGGCTGATGCGGGCGATTGCCCAGACCCGCGCGCGCCGCCCGTCGCTGGTGGTCGCCGCAGGCGGTGATGGCACCGCCATGGCCGTGGCCAATGCCTTTCTCGGCAGTGATGTGGGGTTTGCCGTTCTACCCTTGGGCACGTTCAACTATTTCGCGCGCGGGCTCGGCCTGTCCGAGGACCCGCAAGAGGCTGCAGAACAGCTATCGCGCGGGCGCATCATCGATCTGCGGGTTGCGCAGGTGAACGGTCAGGTGTTTCTGAACAACGCCTCGGTGGGCATCTACCCGTCGATCCTGAAAGTGCGCGAGACGATCTATCAGAAATGGGGCCGACGCCGCATCATGGCCCATTGGTCGGTGGTCAAAACCTTCCTGCGGTTTCGCAAACCCATGCGGGTGCGGATCACGATGGATGGCGACGGTGGGCGCTACCGCACAGCATTGGTGTTTGTGGCGCGCTCGGCCTTTCAACTGGACCGCTTCGGGCTGGAGGGGACGGATGTTGTCCGCGACGGTGGATTTGCCGTGCTGCTGGTGAATGCCCGCACCCGGCTGGAGCTGTTCCGGCGCGTGTTCAAGCTGGCGCTTGGCACTGTTGAGGAAGGCGTCGACTATGACCTGTTCGCAGCCAATACGCTCGACATAGATATCGAAGGGCGCAACCGCGTTCTGCTGGCCTATGACGGCGAGAAAAAGCGCACCAGCGCGCCCTTGCGCTTTGCCATGTCGGATCAGGTTCTGCGCGTTCTGGTGCCCGCAGGCGACGCCCCCGATGCCACTGAAAAGGAAGCGTCATGAAACGTGTTCTGCATCTGTCGGATCTGCACTACGGCAAGGATCGTGCTGATCTTGAAGAGCCGCTGCTGGACACGATCCACCAGTTGCAGCCCGATCTTGTGGCGATCTCAGGTGATTTCACACAACGCGCCCGCAGGCGGCAGTTCGCCCGTGCCCGCGCCTTTCTGGACCGGCTGCAGGTGCCGTGGCTGGCCGTTCCCGGCAATCACGATACGCCGCTGGATAACCTGTGGGTGCGGTTGACGAAGCCTTGGCAACGCTACCGTCAGGCCATCCACGAAGAGCTGGAGCCGGTCTATCAGGACGAGGGCATGGTTGTGGTCGGCATCAACACAGTCAACCGCTTTGCATGGCAGCGCGGGCGGCTGTCGGACCGGCGGGTGACGCGCGCCTGCCGCGCCTTTCTGGACGATGATCCCCGCGCGCGGCTTGTGATGCTGCACCATCCGCTGCAACACGGCCCCGAGGTCGAGAAACGCCTGATGCGCGGCGCGGACGAGGCCTTGCAGGCACTGGCAGGCTGTGGCGCGCAGATTGTGCTGTCAGGGCATCTGCACAACACCATCATCGCGCCGTTCCGGGCATGGCCAGAGCTGCTGTTTGTTCAGGCGGGCACCTGCCTGTCCAGCCGCGTGCGCGGCGAGACCAACATGTTCAACCTGCTGGATCTGTGGGGGGATCAGGTGCGGGTCCAAAGCTGGGGCGCAATCGACGGTGTCTTTGACGCACGCGAGACATGGAGCTACCGGCTGGACGGGGGCCATTGGCAGCGGGTGTGACGCCGCCACCGGCCAAAAATCAGATCGCTTCGACCGTCAGCCGACCGTTGGTGTAGACACAGATGTCTGCGGCGATGGCCATTGCCTCGCGCGCGACGGTCTCGGCGTCTTTGTCCGTGTCCATCATGCCGCGCGCTGCGGCCAGCGCAAAGTTGCCGCCCGAACCGATGGCGGCCACGTCATGTTCCGGTTCCAGAACATCGCCCGCGCCGGTGATGACCAGCAGTTCGGTGCCATCGGTCACGATCAGCATGGCCTCCAGCTTGGACAGGTATTTGTCGGTGCGCCAGTCCTTGGCCAGCTCGACACTGGCGCGCTGCAGTTGCCCCGGCGTGGCCTCCAGCTTGGTTTCCAGCCGCTCCAGAAGCGTGAAGGCATCGGCGGTCGATCCGGCAAAGCCCACGATCACGTCATGCCCGCCCGGTGACAGGCGGCGCACCTTGCGCGCGGTGCCCTTGATGACGGTCTGCCCCAAAGAGACCTGACCGTCTCCGGCGATCACGACTTTGCCGCCCTTGCGGACGCCGATGATGGTGGTGCCATGCCAGCCGGGAAATTCGTTGCTCATGTCGTCTCCTTTGCTTGGGGGAGATATGGCAACGCAGCCGCCGCAGGGCAAGGGTGGCTAGACCTGCGGGGCCTCCCACGGTTCGATCTGATGGTCGGCAGGGACATGGGCGGGCAGGGGGCCGGCCTGTTCGACAGAGCCATGGATCAATGCCCCCTCCGGCACGGCGCGGGGTTCGGACATAGGGATAACATAGCCGCCAAAGCCTGCGCGCCGTGAACCTGCGGGTTTGCGGCGCGGCAAATATTCCATCATGCGCCACCCCACGGTCATGGAGTTATGCTCCTTCGCCGTGGCATCCGGCGGGGTGTAGCGTTTCTCGTCAGGGATGATCTTGCCCAGTACGATGTGGTCGACGGTGTCATCATCATAGGCCAACCCCAACTGGCGGCTTTCGCGGATCATCCAGTACAGCGGGATCTTGGCGAGGGCGGATTCCGCCTCGGGGTAGCCGCCTCCCACATCGCCATGCGCCCCGCGAAACCAGACTTCACGCAGGTCCTGCGGATGGTCCTTATGCTGCTGTCCGGCGGGCCAAAGCTGTGGGCGGTACATTGTGCGCCGTTCTGACAGGGCCACCGCGTGGCGCACCGCCTGCACCGACGGGTTGAGCCGGACATGGGCGTGGCTGCGCAAGCGGGGCAGCACCCGCCCGCTTTCGATGACAGAGGCGACCGTGTCGAACAGGCCCAGAAAGCGGATCGACACCGGCATCGGGTCTATGATGCGGCAAAACAGGCGGATTTCCTCGACATCGGCGGCGTCTTCGGTGTCTGAAATCCGTTTGTAGGCGCGATAGGTATAGTCGAGCAGGTTCAGGTTGCGCGCCTGCATCAGGCCGAAACTGTGCAGAAATCCGGCCAGCACCCGCGCCGTGTAAGCCCCGCGCGAAAAGCCGAACAGCCAGATGCGGTCCTGTTCGCCGTGTTCATCCACCTGCACCGTATCGACGAGAAAGCGGTAGGCTTCTTTGACATTCCGGTCGAGCCCCCAGCCCGTGGCCATGCCCCAGACCTCTTGCGCCTTGCGCGGTATCTGGGACCACGAATCCTCGGACCCGAAGGTGCCGACACCGGGATCGTACCAGACGATCTGGTCAGGGGTTTTCTGAAGCGTGCCGTACAAACGTAAAATATTCGTCCGGTCGGCGGAAATTTCGTTCGACGTGCCGTCGAGCAGCAAAACAATGTCTCTGGCCATAATTATATCCTGAATCAATCAATTCAGGGTAGTTTAGCGCCGAGACATCCGCCGGTCACCCTGTCACAGGGCATTGGCGCTGGGATTGGGGGGCAGTGTGGTGTCAGGCACAACCGCGCAGGCGGTCAGAGCGAACAAAAGCAGCAAAGATGACGTGAGAAAACGGGGCATAGGAACAATCCGGCGATGGTGAAATACCCTCATAGGGTGTGCCGAAAAAATGGCAGGATTGTGCACGTAATGCGGGTATCACGGGGCTTTTGGTTAACGGCTGGTTAATCCACTCGGCCACACCGACCATACGCCCACGAAAAAGGGCCCCGCGATGGGGCCCTTGGTCCGGTAAAACACCGTGATTTAGATGGATTCGTCGATCCAGGATTTCAGCGCTGCCTTAGGGCGTGCACCGGCAAGGTTGGCAACCGGTGCGCCGTCCTTGAACACGAACAGCGCGGGGATGCCACGCACGCCCATAGCAGCGGCGGAGTTGGGGTTGCTGTCCACGTCGACCTTGGCGATCTTTACGGCGTCGCCGTATTCTGCGGACAGCTCTTCAAGCGCGGGGCCGATCTGCTTGCAGGGGCCGCACCATTCCGCCCAGAAGTCGACGACGACCGGAACGGAGGAGTTTTTGACTTCGGCGTCGAAGGTAGCGTCGGTTACGGCAACAGTGGCCATGATGTCTCTCCTGGCGATTGGGATCTGGGTATCGGGTCAGCGAGCAGCGGGCCCGTTCAGGTTCTGAAAACTATGTGCCGCCCGCTCAGCCGTCAAGGGATGGTGGCCCTTTGCAAGGCCTGCCTCACAATGTCGTGCGGCAAAGGCATATAACGCGACTGCGCCGTCCACAGCAGTCCGGTTTCAATCTCGCGATCCGGATACAGCTGTCCCAGCGCGGCGGCATAGGCCCCCATCTGGCGCAGCAGCCCCTCTGGCGTCTGGTCAGCGGTCTGCGGCACGACTCGGTTGGTCTTGAAGTCAACGGCGGTGACTTTGGTGTCGCTCACCAACAGGACGTCGATGATGCCGTGCATCCGACCAAGGCCCGGCAGATCAGCGGTGACGGGCACCTCGACCAAGGCATCCGGCCCGAACAGAAAGCCCAGTTCCGGCACGGACAGCACGGTCTGCACCTCTGACAGGATATGGGGCAGTTGATCGGCGATGAGGTCCGCGTTCTCTCCCTGTGTTAACTCGTCAAGCAAGCTAGGCGCCACCTGTTCGCGCAACGCGGGCGTCAGCGGGGCAAGGGTTTCCAGCATCAGATGCAGGGCGGTGCCGCGTGCCATGGCCACGTCTTCGCTGTCGCCATCGGCACCGGCCAGCGCCTTGGCCCCGCCCAGACCTGAGGGGCTGACGGTTTTCGCCACCGGGGCGGGCAGGGGCACAGGGGCGTCCAGCGTCGCGGGGTATTCCGGCGCGACCAGCGGTGCGGCGGGGGCGCTTTGGGCCACGGGCAAATCCCAATCGCCATGGGTGATGCGCTGCCCCTCGCCCGCGCCCAGATCGCCAAAGTCGAAACTGTGGTTCACTGCGCCGGATCGTTCCATCCCTGCAGCCACCTGATCGTACCACGCCTCGCCCTTGGTCCCCAGTTCACCGGCGGCGGTAACGATCAGCCATTTTTCCGCGCGGGTCATGGCGACGTAAAGCAGCCGGTCACGTTCCTGCGCCTCGCGGGTTTTGGCAGCCTCGATCGCGTCGGACTGGCGGGGCGGCTGCTGGCCTGCGGACTGTTTCCACATCACGCCGTCCGGGTCTGACAGGATATCGGCCTTGATATCGGTGCGCGGTTGGGCGCAATCGGGCAGGATCACGATGGGCGCCTCCAGCCCCTTGGAGCCATGCACCGTCATGACGCGCAGAGTGGCGCCTTTGCTGTCGGGTGCGCGTTTGATTTCCAGATTGTCGGCCTGCGCCCATTCCAGAAAGCCGGTCAGCGTGGGCACGGCGCTTTGCTCGTAGGACAGCGCCTGTTGCAGCAGCGCATTGATGCCGTCCTCTGCCTCGGACCCCAGACGGCCAATCAGCAGGCGGCGGCCTTTGTGGTGGGTCAGAATGCGGTCGATCAGATCGTAGGGGCGCAGGAAATCGGTGTTCCTCAGCAGATCCTTCAACACGGCGACATAGGGCGTATCGGTGTCACGGATCGCCTCCCACAGGTATTTGCGGGGCCGGTTGTGGGCCAGCGTGAACAGCTCTTGTTCCGACAAGCCAAACAGCGGCGACCGCAGGGCCGTCGCCAAAGACAGCGAATCCTCGGGGGTTTCAAGGAAGGACAGCACTGCGATAATGTCGCGCACCGCCAGTTCGGCCATGACCTTCAGCCGGTCGGCACCGGCGATGGGCAGACCTTCTTGTTTGCAGGCGCGGATGATCTCTTTGAACAGGACACCCCGCCGCCGCACGAGGATCAGGAAATCCCCCGCATGCACCGGCCGCGCGGTGTAAGTGTCGGTAAAACCCTCCTCCATCGGCATCGGGTGGCCCGCGTCGATGGTCTGTTTGATGAACCGGGCGATCCGCTGCGCAAGGATCACCGTGTGATGGGTCGATGCGGCGCGGTCCAACGGTTCGTGCCACGGACTGTCGCCGTCGTCCTTGACGCTTTCGACCACGGGCCACAGGTCAACACGGCCCGGCATGTTGGATTTGAACGCCCGGTGCAGCGCCCCGTCAAAGCCGCTGTCGCCCGCATGGACAAAGGTATTGTCCACAACCCGCAGGATCGGTTCCGCCGAGCGAAAGGAATAGGCCAGTTCAGAATCCACCAGCGGCGCATCGGTCATCCGCAACCGTTCGCGGAAATCCTCGCGCATGCGGTCGAATTCGCGCGGGTCGGCGCCCTGAAAACTGTAGATCGACTGCTTTTTGTCCCCCACGACAAAGATCGTGCGCCGCGTGTCCGTGCGCGCGCCTTCGCCGGATGTGAATTCATGCGCCAGCCGTTCGATCACCTGCCACTGCACGGGGCTGGTGTCCTGTGCCTCGTCCACGAGGATGTGGTCGATGCCCCCGTCCAGCTTGTAAAGCACCCAATCCGCAACCTTTTCGTTGGACAACAGATCGCGGGCGCGGGTGATGAGGTCGTCGAAATCCAGCCAGCCGCGCAGCAGTTTCGTCTGTTCATAGGCGGGTACAAAGCGCGCGCCAAAGGCGATCAGGGCAATGTCGCGGTTGGCGGCGTGAATCGCCTTTTCGATGTCCAGCGCGTCCTCGATCCGGGCGGCCAGTTGGTCGAGCTGGTCGAAACTGTCCCCATGGGCGTTGCGCACGCCTTTGGTCCCGAGGCGCTTTTTGATCGTGCCCTCTTTGGTCAGCAAAGCCGCCTTCCAGCCCGCCAGATCCCGTTCGCCGATGCGTGACAGCAGCGCGCCCAGATCCTTGTCGGTCTTGCCGCCCGTCATCAGTGCGGCGCTGAGCGACTGCGCCAGCACGGTTTCCGACCCCAGAAACACCCGGTCCAGCAAACCGTCCAGATCGTCACTGTCGCTCAGCCCATAGTGGGCGCGGATCGTGTCGGGCGTGGGCGGGTCAAGGAAGATGTCGCGTTGCGCGCACATGCTGCGCAAAAGGCCCTCCATATCGTCAATCGTCAGATAGGGGGCGATGGTTTCCAGCAGGCCACTGTCCGGCCCGTCGGCGATCTCTTCCAGCAGCTCTGCCCGCAGCAGTTCGGCGGCGCGGTCTTCCATCTCTTTGAACTGGGGCGAGACCTGCGCCTCCAGCGGGAAGCGCCGCAGCAAGGAGGCGCAGAACGAATGGATCGTCTGGATGCGCAGGCCGCCGGGGGTTTCGATGGCGCGGGCAAACAGGGTACGGGCCTCACGCAGGAAGTCCTGAGTGGGCTGTTGGTCGACGCCAAGCTGGTCCAGCTCGTCGCGCAGCGCAGGTTCCGCTAGCATCGCCCAGCCGCCGAGACGCTTGAACAGGCGGTTCTGCATCTCTGTTGCGGCGGCCTTTGTGTAGGTCAGGCACAGGATGTGGCTGGGATCGACCCCTTCGAGCAGCAACCGCGCCACGCGGTCGGTCAGCACGCGGGTCTTGCCCGAACCGGCATTGGCCGCAAGCCAGGTGGAATGGGTCGGCGCGGCGGCGCGCACCTGCGCTTCGGTTGCGTCATCTCTCATGTCAGCGGCTCCAGCTGCGCGTCGTCGGTCACGTCCCATTCGCCAAAGCGCGACAGGTGGTCATAATCGGCGCGGTCGGTGTCTTTCATCAGTGCGCGGCGGGCGGTGTAGCCCTTGTCCGGCTGCATATAGGCTGCGATCAGCGCGGTGAATTCGGACCATGTCTGGTCTGGCGGGCAGTCGTCCAGCGGGGCTTCGACCTCGCGCGGGTCACCGGGTTTAAGCTGGATATAGGTGGCCGAGGCGATATGGCGCGGTGCCATATCCGGGAAGGCCCCGCGCATCAGCATGGCCGCTTCCAGCAGCAGTTGTTTTTCGAAGGTCTTTTGTTGCGCAGGGCTTGGGGCGCTGCCGGTTTTGTAGTCGTAGACATGCGCGCCGGCAGTGTCGTCCATATCGATCCGGTCTGCCGTCCCCACAAGGGTAAAGCCCAGCTCGGCGATTTCGGCGCGGCCGGTGATCTCGAAGTTGGCGGCTTTGGGCAGGGCACGATCACGCCGCGCCGCCTCGGACGAGACAAACCACGGCGCAAAGCGATCCACCCGCGCCTGCCACAGCGTGCGCATGGTGGGAAAGGGGATCTCCGACAGTTCCTGCGCCGCAATCTCTTGCAGCCTGTCTGGGGTCAGATGGCTGGGGTCGTCGACGGTTTCGCGGATGAAATCCTCGATCACCTTATGGGTCAGGATGCCCCGCATCAGCGCGTCGGGGGCCTGCATCAACGGGTCCAGCGCGCGCAGGCCCAGCACCTTTTGCGCGTAGATCGCATAAGGATCACGGACGAGGCGCCGGATCGCGGTGACCGACAGCTCTGTGGGGCGGGCCGCGACCGGCGGCGCGGGCGAGGGGCGCGTGGCGGGCGGGGCGGTGATCGGCGCCTCTGACGCGCGTGCCATGTCCAGCCATTCGCGGCTGCGATCGCGCATCTGGTCCAGCGCCGCCTTGCCGTTGCGATCGGGCAGGCCGGTCATCAGGTTCACCAGACGGTTGACCCAGCGGCTCGGGACGGTTTCGGCCTCGTCGGATTTGAGCGAACGGGTCAGCCAGACCTCGGGCGCGCCGATGGCCTGTTGAAAGTCATGGGCCGACAGACCGATGCGCCGTTCCGGCAGCAAAAGCCCTGCATCCGCGCGCATCCGGCGGTTCAGCCACGGATCGGCCGAGGGGACCTCGGGCCATGACCCTTCGTTCAGGCCGGACAGGATCAGCAAACGCGGGCCACCGACGCGGGCCTCCAGCGTGCCCCAGATGCGGATCAGAGGGTGGGGCGTATCGGGGTTGCGGACCTCTTCGCGCGACAGCAGGGCGTTGAACAGATCGGCATAGTCGCGCGCGCCCATGTCGGTGCCGTTGCCCGCCTCGGCCAGCAGGTTTGTCGTGATCTGACGCAGGCGGCGGCCCGCCACCTCGTCCCACAGGGGCGCGGGCGTGCTGTCATCGCTGCTGCCGCACACAAGCGTCTCGGCCAGATCAAGATGGTCGGTGACCCAGTCCAGCAGCGGCGTGGTGCCGGTGCGATGCACCTGACACAGCCGCGCGACCCATGCAGCCCAGACGGGACGCTCTGCTTTTTCCGCCCATTGCGTCAGGGTGTCGGGCGTCGGGTAGGGCATGCCATTGCGGCGGATGTACAGTTCCAGATCGCGGGTGTTCAGCAAGTGCTGCCCCCGGTCCTTGCCCGCGTGGCACAGCGGATGTTTCAGGATCGACAGCAGCAGATCGGCGGCCAGCGGTTTGCTGAACAGTTCGGCCACCAGCCGCAGGAAACGGCCCGGCGGTGTGAGCTGCGCGGGAATGCCTGCGGAATCGTCCGGCGTGATCCCCCAGTGTTGCAGCGCCGAGGTCACCTGACGCGTCAGCATCCGGTCGGGTGTGATCAGGGCCGCTTCGGTGCCGTCAATCGCCGCTTGACGCAGGCGCAGCGCGATGGCGAGCGCCTCTTCGCGCAAGGACGGTGCCTCCAGCAGGGTCACGCCCTGCATGGCCTCTGGCAGGTCGGGCAAATGCGGCCCCTCGGACAGCCATTGGTGGGTGACAGGGGCGGGGCGCAGCGCCAGCGACACCACGCGGTTGCGCGCAGGCGCGGGGGCGGGCGCGTCCGTCCAACCGGAAACCGAACGGGGGCGCAGGTCCAGCTCGCGCAGCAGCTTGGCAAAGCGGTACTGCGGGTGATCCTCGCCGGTGAGCGGATCGTTGAGCATATCCCAGACCGTATCGGGCATGTCTGGATCGAAACCGGGCAGGATCACCGCACCCTGTGGCAGATGAGAGACCGCTTTCATAAAGGCGTGGGTGGTGCCCCGCGATCCGGTGGAGCCTGCGATGATGATGGGATGCTGCGGCGGTGTTTCCTGCCACGCGGCCAGACGCATCTCCATCGCGCGACGGGCAAAGCCTTGCGCATCGGGCAGGCTGTCGTCCTCGAAATACCTTTGCACAATCCCAAAGAAGGTCAGCGCCCGCTGCCAGTGGCCGGATTGGTCGCTGACATCCAGATTGGCCACATCATCGGGGGCGACACCTTCGCCGTGCATTTCCTCCATCAGCGTGGCGAGACTGTCAGACAGATCGAACAGCGCCGCACGGGGGGCCAGTTCGGGCGAGGTCCGCAGCAAGGCCGACACCAGTCCGGTCAGTTCCAGCCTGCGGCGCAGCGGTGGCACCGGCGCGGGAAGCTGGGCGCGGGTGACGGGGTCGGCCAGATCGGTGACCAGCCGGATGCGGGGCAGCAGAGATGCCGGCCCCTGATCGAACAGGCTGCGCAACCGGCGGCGCATGCGGTCGGTGTTCACATATAGTTCGACCTGGGCAATTGCCTCGGGCGGGTGGTTTTGCAGGCGGGCGCGCAATCCGTCGACCAAAGCGGCGGGAAAATCAACGCCGGAGGGCAGGCCGAACAGGCGCGGGCCGGACTCGGAAAACAGTTTTGGTGCAGGCATTTGGTCCTCGTGACCCTGAATATGGGCCGGAATGGTCAGGGCTAGAATGGACCGGCTGCGCGGTCAGGGCAACCATGGCCAGCGCAGGGGGTGACAGCTTTTGTCGCGCTGGTTCAGCGCTGGGCGGCCAGCATGTCCTCGGCCAGTGTGATGCCCTCGGGGTGGCCCACATCGCACCATGTTCCGCTGTAGGGGAGGCCGCAGAACCGCCCCGATTGCTCTGCCTGTTTCCACAGAACATGCAGGGAGAAGGCGTCGTCCGTGATGCCATCCAGCAGCTCGGTCTTGATGATCTGGGCACCGGTGTAGACCATATCACCGCCCCAGATCAGTTGGTCGTCTTGCAGCGTGAAATCGCCCCCGCCCTTGCGGCCCACGGCCCGATCAAGCGGGACGCACAGCAGCAGCGCATCCATGCGATCGGGCTGCCACGCGGCGCGCAGGGCCTCCAGCGGGTTTGGTCCGGCCCAGACCGCATCGGTGTTCAATGTGAAGACCGGACCCTCTCCAAGATAGGGCCGCGCCTGTTTCAACCCGCCACCGGTGTCGAGGATACGGTCCTGTTCGACGCTCACGTGAATGTCGGTGCCGCGCAGATGATCCACGATCTGGTCCGCATGATAATGCGCGTTCACCACACGGGTGGGGATTTGCGTGGTCAGCGCCAGCGCATGATCCAGCAGCGGCTTGCCCGCCACCGGCACCAAGGGTTTGGGCCGGTCCGCCGTCAGCGCGCCCATGCGCGTGCCAAAGCCCGCGGCAAACAGCATCACGGCATCCGGTGTCAGTCGGTCGGACATTGCGCGCGCAGCTCCTGTAGGAAGGTCGCATCGGGGGCGGGCAACTGGTCAAGGACCGGTCGCATCGGGGCCAGTGCCGGATGCTGCATCTGGGAGCGGATATGCGCCCAAGTGCGCGGCATAAAATCAAGGTAACGGGTCTTGCCCTGCGTCATGGCCAGACGCGCGAACACACCCAAGATGCGCAGATTGCGTTGCACCCCGAGACAGGCATAGGCCGCACGAAAGGCGTCATCCTCCACCCCGGTTGTGGCAATATAGGCGGCGATGCAGGCGTCCTCGGTCTCCGGCGTGATGTCGCGGCGCACATCACGGCACAAAGACACCAGATCATAGGCGCGATGCCCGATCAGCGCATCCTGAAAATCCAACAGGCCGATGGCTGCAGGCCCCTTGCGTTCGGGAAGCAGCAGCAGGTTCTCGGCGTGGAAATCCCGCAGCACCGTCACCCCGTCGGGGCGGGCGTGTTGATCCAGAATGCGTGTAAAGGTGTGTGTCGCCTCGGCGATCAGATCAGGCATCCGCGCGTAATGGGTAAAGGCCAGATCGGTGGCCTGCGCCAGATGATCGGGGGTGGCGGTGGCCAGCCCTTCGGGCGGGGCGTGGCGGTGCAACTCGGCCAGCGTTTCGGTCACTTGAAGATACAGGCGACGCTCGCTTTGTGGGTCGGTGGCGCATCGCGCCAACAGATCGTCGCCCAGATCCTCGATCAGCAGCATGCCTTGGGTCTCGGACAGGATCAGCGGTGCGGACAGGCCCAGACCTGTCAGGTAGCGCGACAAGCGTGCGAACAAGGCCGTGTCACCATCTGGGTCCTGCATCAAAATGGCAGTGTCATCACCACGCCACAGTCGGGAATACATCCGCGACGAGGCATCCCCCGCAAGCACCGTTGTCTCGGCATCCTGCCAGCCGGCGGATTTCAGAAACGCGGTGACATGGCTGTCCTGTGGGGGCACCGGCGCGGCCAAGAGGGCGATTTCCAGCAGCCCAGCCCAGCGCGCATCGCTCCATTCTATGGTGACACTGCGGTGGTCAGGCTCCTCCATCGTGGCAAAGCTCAGGCGCAGCGGGTTCGCGGGTGTCAGCTCTCCCAGACGGTCGGGCCATTCCACCAAGCAGATCGCCTCCTGAAAGGCATCGAGCAGGCCAAGTTCCTCGATCTCGTCCGGTCCGCCAAGGCGATACAGATCGCTGTGCCACAGGGGGCCGGATCGGGTGTCGTATTCCTGCACCAGCGTAAAGGTGGGCGAAGGGACATCTTCGGGTTCGATCAACAGGGTCTGGATCAGGGAACGGGCGAAATGGGTCTTGCCCGCGCCGATCCCGCCAGACATCAGCAGCACGTCCCCGGGCTGTAGATGTTCCGCCAGCGCACGGGCAAAATCCGCCGTCGCATCGGCAGAGGTCAGTGTCAGTGTCAGCGGAGTGCTCAGGGTCATGGGCGCATAGATACCAGTGCCGCACGGGGCTGCAAGAGCGCAGAGCTAGGGGGCGCCAGAGGCAGCGGCGCCTGTGTCACGGCAAGCATCGCTGGCATGGCGTCTGCGCGCGAACCGCACCATCGTTGCCCCCGCAGCGACAGGTTCCACAGTGCAGGTTATGTGCTGGCCCGTGTGTAACGTCAGCTCCGCGTCCCACGTGGCCCGTTCCCGCAGGGTCAGCACGAATTCGCGGATGTCGGCCCAGATCGGGCTCGGGGTGCAGGCGTCGGACCAATCCCGCGTTGCATCGACGATGTTCACCTCGGCAAAACTGTTGTCTGGCGCGGCGTTCCACAAGTCGCGGTAGGCCGCGTTGCAAAAGGTCAGAACCCCCAGCCGCGAAAACACCACCACCGCATCATCGAGACAGTCCAGCACCGACTGCGACAATTCTAGCTCGGACCGGAAGCGGCGGGTCAGGCTGATTTCTGCAGAGATGTCTTCGAGCAGAAAGGCCACGGCCCCGTCGGGGTGCGGGCGACCGGTGATCTTGTAGGTCAGGCCGGAGGACAGGTTCCACGTCTCCGCATAACGGTCCTCGCGCGCGGCCGACACCACGTCATAGAGCTTGTCGCGCCAGTTGGCGTAGTTCTTTGGCTCGGGCATCATGCGGTTTTCGCGCATGTGATCGAAGAAGGACAACAGGTTCGGCTTGGAGCTGAGGAAATCGACCGGCAGATGGGTCAGGTCCACCAAGGCGGGGTTGAACAGGACAAGCTGGCGGGATTTGTCAAAAACGGCCAGCCCGATAGGCAGATGGGCAAAGGTTTTGGTCAGGGTCTGGACAAAGTTGCGCTGCGCCATTTCCGCATTCACCAACCCGTCGATGGAGGACGCGAAATGCATCCAGCCACCGGGTGTGGGAAACGAGGTGACCTCGAACCACTTGGCGGGGCTGTTTGCGGTTTCAAGACTGACGCGGTTGATCTGGCGCGCCCGCATGACGGGCTCGGGCAGGTCAAAAACCGGCGGGCTGTCGACCTCTGCGCCCGGTGGCATCAACCGGCTGTAGGCGTGGTTGCACCACAGCAACGTATTGTCGTCGGAAGTCTGCCATGCGGGATCGGGCGCGAGTTCCGAGATCGTGTGGAATTGGTCCAGCGTCTGTTCGGCGGTGATCGCGCGGTAGATCTCTGCCGGCGTGGTCGACGGGGTTTCCAGCGAGATCCGCAGCGACGCGCCTTTTGCGTCGGCCCGCAGCACGGCATTCTCGACCACTGGGCTGGCCCATCGCGTGGACGTGGTGGGCATGGCTTCGGGCATGTCGGGAAAGCCGGTCAGCAGGCTGGCGCGCAGCTCTGCCCATGTCAGGTCGTGCACATCGCGGCGATTGAACAGATGGGCCACGTCGGGGGTGTGGTCGATGACATGACCGTCGCGCATCAAAAGAATGGTCTCAGAGGGGGCGCGTTGTCTTGGGTCGACGCGCAGGTCGCGCCGTTGGCGGGTCGTGACCAACAGGTAGAGGATGCCCAGAAGCGCAAGCCCCAACACGGCACCAATCGCCATCACCATCCCGTCGTGCAATACTTGTCCCCCGCCACCAAATCCCAGCGAAACGCACCCTGTTTTTGGTTAACGTCAATAAGGTTAACACGCTGTTAACTTAGTTGAGAATCATTCGATAAAGCGCTGATTGTCTCCCAATGGCTGCCCTTGAGGCGTGTTTGGCGTAATTTTAGACAGGGGCCAGACCACTTCGACGATGGCGCCACCGGGATTGCCCGGCGCGGTCATCGGGGCATACGGGTCGGACCCGTTGGCAAAGCTCAGCTCGGCACCGCTGCGTTCCAGCAGTGTCTTGGCGATGAACAGGCCCAGCCCCATGCCCTCGTATTCGGGGCGGGCGCGCCGGTCCGTTTCGCTGCGACGTCGGCGCACAAACGGGTCCCCGATGCGGCCCAGAAGCTGCGGCGGAAAACCCCGCCCGTCATCAAGAATGCGGATCGACACCACATCGGCGGTCCACATCGCTTCGATCCAGACAGTGCCGCGTGCGAAATCCACAGCGTTCTGCACCAGATTGCGCAGGCCGTGGATGATCTCGGGGCGGCGCAGCACATGAGGCTGTGCAGGACTGCCGCCAGGGCCGGGGCCGTCCTCGATCAGGATGTCCTTGCCGCGGTCCTGATGTGGCTCCGCGGCTTCGCGGATCACCTCGATCAGGGGGGCCTGCCGCATGTGCAGGTCATCTTTGCCCGCACGGCCCATGGACCGCATGATATCGCGGCATCGGTCCGCCTGTTCGCGGATCAACAGGGCGTCTTCCTTTAACTCCGCCAGCTCCGGATGGTCGTCCAGCTCGTCCGCAAGCTCGGACGAGGTCAGTTTGATCGTCGCCAAAGGCGTGCCCAGCTCATGCGCCGCCGCTGCGACCACACCGCCCAGATCATTGAGCTTTTGCGCGCGGGCCAAGGCCATCTGCGTGGCGGCCAGCGCGTCGGACATCGAATTCATCTCGCGTGCGATGCGCCGTGAATAGGCCGACAAAAAGCCCAGCGCGATCAGGATTGCGGTCCATTGGCCGTACACGAAAATGTCAGGAATCCTGAGAACGACCCCCTCGTCCGTGCGCAAGGGAAAGTGGTAAAAGACCATCGCGGTCACCAGCACCATCGCCGTCGCGCCCAGCGTCACGGTCGACCGCAGCGACAGCACAGAGGCCGAGATTGTCACCGGCCCGATCACCAACAGCGAAAACGGGTTGTTCAGACCGCCCGTGAGAAACAGCAGGAAACACAGTTGCAGCAGGTCGAACATCATCATCATGAAGTTCTCTGCCTCGGACAGGCGTTTGTTTTCGGGGAAAATAAAGGTCGCGACCAGATTGCCCACGACAGAGGTGCCCACCGCAAGGTAGCACAGCCCCAGTTCGATCTGCAGATCATACATGCGCTGGGCGGCGGTAATCGCCGCCACCTGTCCGATGATCGCGACCCAGCGCAGAAGGATCATCGTCCGCAGGCGGATCCAGTTGCTGCGCTGCTCTTCGCCAAGAAGGCCGAATTCCGTGGTGCTCATGCGACGTTTTTGTGCGGTTGCGCCGCACATGGCAAGTGGTACCAACGCGCCGAACAGGCATTATCTAGTCGCCGGGACGCTCTGGCATGAAGGAGAAACAGATGTTGAAGACCTACGCAAAGGCTGCGGGGGTGGCGGTTGTCGCTCTTTTGGGCGGGACCTATGCGGCGTCGGCGGGATGGCTGGACGGGTTGTTCGGCGGCGCGCAAGATGCCTTTGAACAGTGCCGCGAGGGGGCTGTGGCCGGTGACATCGGCGGCCCGTTCGAGCTGGTCAACGGCGCGGGCGAGACCGTGACCGATGCGGATGTGATCACCGAACCCACGCTGATCTACTTCGGCTACACCTTCTGCCCGGACATCTGTCCCTTTGATGTGGCCCGCAACGTCGAGGCGGTGGATCTGCTCGAAGAGCAGGGACAATCTGTCACGCCGGTGTTTATCACCATCGACCCCAAACGCGACACGCCCGAAGTGGTCGGAGATTTCGCCGAGAACTTCCACGAGCGCATGATTGGTCTGACAGGGTCTGACGAACAGGTCCGCGCCGCGTCTCGGGCCTATCGCACCTACTATCAGGCGCAGGATGCCGAGGATGACTATTACCTCGTGGACCATTCGACCTTTACCTATCTGGTGATGCCAGAGGTCGGGTTTGTCGACTATTTCCGCCGCGAGGTGACGCCCGAGAAGATGGCCGAACGGGTCGGCTGTTTTGTCGACGCGACATCCTGAGTGATCCGCCAAGGGCGTTTGACCGTATCCCCTGCGATGGTTAAGAGTTTTTCACATCTCATCGCAACGGGAGGCGGAGCCTTTGGCAGACCCTGACATTCATGAATTGGGCGAAGACCGGTCGCTGCTTCTGGTGGATGATGACGAACCGTTCCTGAAACGGTTGGCCAAGGCCATGGAAAAGCGTGGTTTTGCCGTCGAGACATCCGAATCCGTGGCCGGTGGCACCGCCATCGCCAAGGCGCGCCCGCCCGCCTACGCGGTTGTCGACCTCCGCCTTGAGGATGGCAACGGTCTGGACGTGGTCGAGGTGCTGCGCGAGAAACGCCCCGACAGCCGGATCGTTGTTCTGACCGGCTATGGCGCGATTGCGACGGCGGTCGCTGCGGTCAAGATCGGCGCCACCGACTATCTGTCGAAACCGGCGGATGCGACCGACATCACAAACGCGCTGCTGTCCAAGGGAGACGAGCTGCCCCCGCCGCCGGAAAACCCCATGAGCGCGGATCGCGTACGTTGGGAGCATATCCAGCGGGTCTACGAGCTGTGTGATCGTAACGTGTCTGAAACGGCGCGGCGTTTGAACATGCACCGCCGCACGCTGCAACGGATTTTGGCCAAACGCTCGCCGCGCTGATTACAGAAGCGAGATCCGCGAGCGGGCCGAGACGGCCTCATCCTCGAGGGTTTCCGCCGACATGATGTGCCAGTCCAGCCCGGTCTGGCCCTGTGCCCCGGCTTGCTGAAGCGCTGTTTTTGCGATGCGCGCCTGTTCGGCCGACAGCGACAGCGACTGCGCCAGATCGGCGCGCAGCAGGCGGACGTGATCCACGCGGGCATCGTAATCCTCGGACGCGACCATGCCACTGTCGCGCAATTCACGCATGGTGGCGAGCTCTTGGTCCTGCTGGTCCAGATAGTCGGACAGCCCGTCGTTCATCTGCGCCATTTCCTTTTGCGCATCCGCGATGGCGGGGGTGACCTGTGACAGTTTTACGATCTCGACCCGATTGGCGACTTGGTCGCGCCCCATGGCATTGCCGACCATGGCACCCAGCCCACCGCCCAGAACGGCGCCCGCGATGCATTGTCCACCATCGGCCACAAGCGCAAGCCCGCATCCGGCAGCGGCCCCTGTCACCGCGCCTTTGACGGTCGCGCGGCGCACCAGTTCCGCTGTCATATCATTCAGCGCATGCGCCTGCGACAGAATGGTCTGGTCAGGGTTTGCGACATCACCGGCGGCAAACGCCATACCGGTGTCGTTGCGGCTGACGGCATTCAAACCGCCGCAGCCTGCCGTGGTTAAAAAGCACAGCGACATAAGAATAATTTTTGCACGTAACATAATCCGCTCCAATATCCCCAGATTCGACGGTCTGCGCCGTCCGTGGTGGCGGTGTGCCGAGGAAATGGGGGCAATTTGGGGCGAATGTTTCCAAATATCGGGTAATTTCGCGTCGCGTTGCGGGATTAACTCTTAAATCTGCGACAAAAGCGCATTGTGCCGGTCGGTATAATCTTTCCGGCACGCCACGGGCGGGCGCAGATGGATCTGTAATCCGTCAATCACCGATTTGTCCGGTCGGCCAAAGAACTTGTTCGCTTCTGTCTCGGTAAAGCCCGCGATTTGCACCGCTTCCATCCATGCACTGATGTTGTCGGCTTTCTTGATCTTCTGTTTCAAACGCAGCGGTGTGACCGCTGGCAGGCCAAAGCGGATGTGAATGGCGGCGGTCAGCCGTTTGTCCAGCTCGCCATAGCCCGGACCAACGGCGGCCTTCACCGGGCTGATCATATCGCCGATGACATATTCCGGCGCGTCATGCAGCAAGGCTGTCAGGCGATCCGCAGCCGAGGCCCGCGGGTTCATCCGCGTGAACAGATCCTCGACCAGCAGGGAATGTTCCGCGACAGAATAGGCATAATCCCCCTGCGTTTGGCCGTTCCACCGCGCCACAAAGGCAAGCCCGTGCGCGATGTCTTCGATTTCGATGTCCACGGGGGTCGGGTCCAACAGGTCAAGCCTGCGACCGGACAGCATGCGCTGCCACGCACGGGGAGGTTTTGCCATGTTTGATGTCTCAGATAGTTATGCCCGCGCCCTGTACGGCGAAAACGGTGTTGCCGTGCAGTTTTCCGATCCGTTCATAGCCAAGACCCCGGAACTGGCGGGTGAGCCACGACATTTTTTCAAAATATTCCAAGATCAGGATCGGTTTACAGCGGTGGATTGTGTGAAAGGATCCAAGCAGAGCCTGAACCTCATGCCCCTCTACATCAAACTGTATGATGGAAACATGACGCTCGCGCGGGACGGCGTAATCGATCATTGCAGATTGGACCGCTTCGACCCCGGGTCCGTGTTCGGTCACAAAGTGGCTAAGCCCCCCAAGCGAGCGCCCTTGGTCATTTTTGGTTTTGAACAGGATTTCGCCGGGCTGATTTGAGACGCCGGCATTTGTCAGTTCAACATTCGATAGGTTGTTGAGCTGGATGGTTTGGCAAGCGGCCGCGAAATTGTCAGGGTTCGGCTCGAATGCCCAGACTTTTGCGTCGCGGGCCATCCCTTTTGACAGCCCTGGGAGGAAGTCACCAAAGAACGTTCCGGCGTGGACGATATCGCCCTGCCCGCAGTTTTGCCGCATAAACCGAATGGTATCGGGCTCATAGGGTCGGCCGGACAACACGGCCTTTGCCGCAGGACGCTGTTCCAGCCCTTCTGGAATGCAATAGCGGCCGTATTCGTTCTCCGGGTAGGTTTTGGTTGTCATCTGCGCCCCCTGTTTATGCTTTTTATACCGTAATTCTGATGCGCATTGTCGCGATGGGCAAGGAATGATATTTGCCCGCACAACACAAATGAATGGAGGCAGCCTCATGGCCGCAGATTACGTCGTCAAGGACATCGCGCTTGCGGACTTTGGCCGCAAGGAACTCGATATCGCCGAAACCGAAATGCCGGGCCTGATGGCGCTGCGCGAGGAATACGGTGAATCCAAGCCGCTGAAAGGCGCGCGCATCGTCGGCTCGCTGCACATGACGATCCAGACCGCCGTTCTGATCGAAACGCTGGTGGCTTTGGGCGCGGATGTGCGTTGGGCGTCGTGCAACATCTTCTCGACGCAGGATCACGCGGCGGCGGCGATCGCGGCGGGCGGCACTCCGGTTTTCGCGATCAAGGGCCAGTCTCTGGAAGAGCATTGGGATTACCTCGACCGCTCGTTCCAGTTCCCTGACGGCGCGAACATGATCCTCGACGATGGTGGCGACGCGACGCTGTACGTCCTGCTGGGCGCACGCGCCGAGGCGGGCGAAGACATCATTCCCGTCCCGCAGTCCGAAGAAGAGGCGGTGATCAAGGCGCAGATCAAGAAGCGCATGGAAGCCTCGCCGGGTTGGTTCACCAAGACCCGCGATGCCATTCAGGGCGTGTCCGAGGAAACCACCACCGGCGTTCACCGCCTGTACGATCTGCACAAGAACGGCCAGCTGCCCTTCCCCGCGATCAACGTCAACGATTCCGTCACCAAGTCGAAGTTCGACAACAAATACGGCTGTAAGGAATCGCTGGTCGACGGTATCCGTCGCGCCACCGATGTGATGCTGGCAGGCAAGGTCGCCGTGGTCTGCGGTTATGGCGATGTGGGCAAAGGCTCGGCAGCGTCGCTGGCCGGTGCGGGCGCGCGCGTCAAAGTTACCGAAGCAGACCCGATCTGCGCCCTTCAGGCCGCCATGGACGGCTTCGAGGTGGTTCTGCTGGAGGACGTGGTCGACAGCGCGGATGTGTTCATCACCACCACCGGCAACAAGGACGTGATCCGCATCGAGCATATGCGCGAGATGAAGGATATGGCCATCGTCGGCAACATCGGCCACTTCGACAATGAGATTCAGGTGGCCAGCCTGAAGAACCACAAGTGGACCAACATCAAGGAACAGGTCGACATGATCGAGATGCCTTCGGGCTCGCGCATCATCTTGCTGTCCGAGGGCCGTCTGCTGAACCTTGGCAACGCCACGGGCCACCCGTCCTTTGTGATGTCTGCCTCCTTTACCAATCAGGTGCTGGCCCAGATCGAGCTGTGGAAGAACGGCGACGCCTACCAGCCCGGCGTCTTCATCCTGCCCAAGCATCTGGATGAAAAGGTCGCGCGCCTGCATCTGGGACGTATCGGCGTGAAGCTGACCCAGCTTTCGCCCGAGCAGGCCGCCTATATCGGTGTCACGCCCGAAGGGCCGTTCAAGCCGGAACACTACCGCTACTAAGCGGGGATTGGTTGACCAACGGGGCGGTGGCGCAGGCCGCCGCCCTTTTTTGTTCTACGCTGATTGTTGGTGCGTGCGGTGGCCGGTCCAGCGGGTCAGGGCGTCAATCAATTGTGCGCGGTTCACCGGTTTGGAGAGGACGTCGGACATGCCCGCCTGTAGGCAGGCGGCGCGATCTTCTGTCGCGGCATTTCCGGTGAGGGCGATAATCGGCACGTGGGGCCGCGCGCCGCGCGCCTCGATCTGACGGATGGCGCGCGCGGCTTGTAGCCCGCTCATGACCGGCATAGCCACGTCCATCAGCACTAAATCAAACGTTTGGCGTTCATATCGGTCGATCGCCTGCTGCCCATCGAGGGCCTGAACCAGTGTGACGCCGGTGGGCCCCAGCAGCTTTGCCACCACCATCTGGATGGTGGCGTTATCCTCGGCCACGAGAACGAGCAAACCACTGAAACGGTCGGGGCAGGGCAGGCACTGGCTGTGCCAGATGTCCAACTGCCCGCGCGTGACGTGAAGCGTTACACCCGCCTCTCCGCGCAAAAGCGTGATCACGGTCGGTGCAGGCTCCGTCAACTGGATGGCATGTTCCAGAACAGCGAACAGTTCGTCCTGAAGCCGCGCCTCTGTTCCAAGAACCCGCAGCGGTCCATCCCCGACCTGATCCCGTCGAAGCTGCACCGTGGTTTGCAGATGCGCCGGGGCCAATACGCCGAGAATATCGTCGATCAACGCATTCAGATCGAATTCAGTCTCCGGCATCAGGTCGGGCGTCCTTGCTGAGGGGTGGTGGGCGAAGCTGCGTTGCCTTCACGGCGCACAGTCAATTCATACCGCGGGACCATTAACCCACCTTAAACAGTCCGAAGGTCCGCATGGTATGTCGCAATTTGGTGCCAGTCGGCCCCGGTCGGGGGCACCGGGGGAAATTGCCGGTGCTATTTTCCTTGCGTGATTCGGGTGTCTCGTTAACTTTGGTGCGCAAGGTCGCAAAGGCCGCAACACAAAGGGGCCGCTATGTTCTGCGGCTCGGTACGAGGGAGTGACTGTCATGGGAAAACGTGACGAATTGATTGAAAAATACGCCGACGATCTGCGCAACAAATGCGGTATGGAGCCGGATATGGACCTGCTGCGCAAGGTGACCATCGGCTGCGGCCCGTCGATCTACAATGCGGACGCGTCCACCGTGGCGTCCAGCCAGCCTGCCGAACTGGAAACGGTGAAGGCGAACTTTCTGATGAAGAAACTGGGCCTGTCCGACAGCCCGGATCTGATGGAAGCGATCAATCAGGTCATCGAAACCTACGGCAAATCCGAGCGGAACAAATATCGCGCGGTCATCTATTACATGCTGACAAAGCATTTCGGCAAAGACGCCGTCTACGGCTGATCCGGTCCAAGATTGCGCCGCGGGGTCACACCGGCGGCGCTTTCTTTTGATCCAGTCGTTTCAAATTGTCCCGAAAGGAGCGTTGCCGGAACGGCTACCTGCGGGTATCACTGGTGCATATCTGGCTAGAACGGTCGGACCCGAAATTCAGTTTCACGTGTGGTGCGTAGGGAGCACGTGGGTGAGAGGGGGGTCTTGATCACTGTCAGGGCCCCCCGCTTTTGTCTGATGTTACGCTTACAGGCCGCCGAGGGTGCAGATGATCTGCCACTCGTCTTCGGTGACGGGCTGCACAGACAAACGCGAGCTGCGGACCAAGGCCATATCTGACAGGCGTGGATCGGATTTCACCATGTCCAGCGTCACAGGTTTTTTCAGCGGCTTCACTGCCCGAATGTCCACACATTCCCAGCGGGGATCGTCGGATTTGGAATCCGGGTGGCATTCGGCGCAGATCTCGACGATGCCGACGACCGCCTTTTCTTTCTGGGAATGATAGAAAAAGCCGAGGTCGCCCAGTTTCATCTCGCGCATGAAGTTGCGCGCCTGATAATTCCGGACGCCGTCCCATTCCTCACCCTCGGCCCCCTTGGCGACTTGATCCTCCCATGACCAGGCCGAGGGTTCCGATTTGAACAGCCAGTGAGCCATTAAATGACCTTGTTCCACGGCCGCAGCGTGACCGAGGAAAACAGGCCCGCCTTGGCATAGGGGTCATTGTCGGCCCAATCCTGCGCGGCCGACATGTCTGGCACATCCAGCACGATGAGCGAGCCGCACATATCGCCAGCATCGTCCAGAAACGGGCCCGCCTGGCTGACAACGCCGGTCGCCTTGAGATAGGCGAGGTGGGCGTCACGGTTGTCTTTGCGGATCTGCAGGGCGCCGGGTTTGTCCAGAGCGATGAGGGCGATGAGCATGTCTTATTCTTCCTTCAGAGGTCTGGACAGCAATTGATCCAATGCGTCCGCCACCGTCAAGTCGCCCGTCGTCAAAGAGGCGACAGCCTGTGTGATCGGAAGTGATAGCCCGTGCCGGTCCGCCAGCTGTGCCGCTGCGCGGGCCGTCGCGGCCCCTTCGACGGTTACGCTGGGTTCGAAATCCTCGCCATGGCCCAGCGACAGGCCGAACCTGAAATTGCGCGATTGGTCAGACGTGCAGGTCAGCGTTAGATCGCCCAGCCCGGAAAGACCCGACATCGTGTCCGCCTGTGCGCCGAGCTGTGTTGCCAGCCGCGTCATTTCTGCAAAGCCGCGCGTCATCAACGCGGCGCGGGCGCTGTTGCCCAGTCCGGCCCCGATACAGGCACCGCAGGCGATGGCCATGACGTTTTTCAACGCGCCGCCCAGTTCAGCCCCGATTGTATCGGTTGTGGTGTACAGGCGCAGAACCGGCGTCGACAGCGCCTCTTGTAGGGTGCGCCCTGTCTCGGGATCCTGACAGGCAAGAGTCAGCGCCGTCGGCAGGCCAGAGGCGATATCGCTGGCAAAGCTTGGACCTGTCAGCACCGCAATCTTGGCGGCGGGCGCGGCCTGTCGGGTCAGCTCTGCCACGCCAAGGCCGGTTTCCAGATCAATCCCCTTGCAACACAGGACAATCTTCTTGTCGTCGAGCGGCACCTCGATCTTGCGCAGCAGTTTGCGCAGGCTTTGCGCCGGAACGGCCACCAGAATGATGTCGGCGGATGCGGCGTCCTGCAGATTGGTCACGGCGCAAAGTTTGTCGGGAATACGCACCCCCGGCAGGCGCGGCGAGGACCGGTGATCGCGGATGCGGGAAACGGCGTAGGGGTCGCGCGCCCAGATCGTCACGCCGTGCCCCGCCTGCGTCAAGGAAATGCCAAGAGCCGTCCCAAAGGCCCCCGCCCCGAGGATCGCAATGCTCATGCCTTGGCTCCTTTCTTGCCGTGGCCGACCAAAGGCGCAGCCGTTTTGTCCAACGGCCAACGGGGTCGCGCCGACAGGGTCATGTCGTGCGCAACACCGGCTGCAAGCAATTCCGACCCAGCATAGGCGATCATCGCTGCGTTGTCCGTGCACAGTTTTAGGGGCGGAGCGGTAAACCGAACCTTAGCGTCGAAGCAAATCTGCTGCAAAGTGTCACGAATGGCCATGTTGGCAGCAACCCCTCCTGCCACGGCCAGTGCGGGCTCGGAAGGCGCCTCTTGCATATAGATGGCGATGGCCCGACGGGTTTTCTCGGCCAGAACATCGCGCACGGCGGCCTGAAACCCGGCGCACAGATCGGCGCGGTCCTGACGGGTCAGGCCGCCTTTGTCCGCGATGATCGCATCGCGCTGGCGCATCAATGCGGTCTTCAGGCCGGAGAAAGACAGATCGCACCCCGGACGGTCCAGCAGCGGGCGGGGGAACCGGTAGGTCTTGGGGTTGCCGTCTTTGGCCTCCGCCTCGACCGAGGGACCACCAGGCTGGGGCAGGCCCAACAGGCGCGCGGTCTTGTCAAAGGCCTCTCCCGGCGCGTCGTCGATGGTGCCACCAAGGCGGGTGAACGCCTGCGGGCCGCGCACAATCAGGAACTGGCAATGCCCGCCAGAGACGAGCAGCATCAGATAGGGATAGCTCAGCCCATCGGTCAGACGCGGCGTCAAAGCATGCCCCGCAAGGTGGTTCACCCCGACCAACGGCTTGCCCAGTCCCGTGGCCAGCCCCTTGCCCATCATCACACCGGACAAAACGCCGCCAATCAGCCCCGGCCCGGCGGTGACCGCAATCGCATCGATGTCCTGCAGGCGGACCTGCGCTGCGTCCAAGGCGCGTTCCACGCAGTGATCGAGCCGCTCGGCATGGGCGCGGGCGGCGATTTCCGGCACCACGCCGCCAAAATCCGCGTGCAAAGCGCTTTGCCCTTCGACGACAGAGGACAACAACGCGCGCCCGCGCAACACTGCCGCTGCCGTGTCATCACAGCTGCTTTCAAGGCCAAGGATCAATGGGTCGGTCACGGTGCGGTCCTCGCGTCTGGCCATGGGGCGACATTGCCATAAGTGGTGCTAGCGAGTACCACCTGTATGCCTGCCTCACAATGTCAGAGACCTTGATGCCCACAGACACGGCCCAGCCTTGCCGCGATCCGGTGCCCACCGTGTTGATGACGCGGCCACGGGCAGCCTCGGAGCAGTTTGTTGCGGCGTTGCGTGCGCAGGGTCACCGCTTCGACGTTTGTCTGTCCCCGCTGTTTGATATCGTCCCCCTGTCGCCGGATGTGACATTGGACGGGGTGCGCGGGGTGATCTTTAGCTCTGCCAATGGTGTGGCGGCGTGGGTGTCGATGCAAATGGCGTGCGATCTGCCCGCCTATACGGTGGGCAGGGCCACGGCGGCAGCGGCCTGTGATGCGGGGTTCGAGGTGCGAATCATCGCGCAGGACGCGGCGGATCTGGTGGCACAAATGCTGGCGCAGCCCGTTTGCGGTCCGCTTTTGCATCTGGCGGGCCTGCACCGGCGGGGGAATATATCGGAAAAATTGTCAGCATCGGGGATCCCGACCACAGCCGTGGTCGTTTACGATCAGCCGCAAATTCCGCTCTCTGACGCTGCGCAAGCCTTGCTGACGGGGCAAAACCCCATCATCGTTCCGGTGTTTTCGCCTCGGACGGCGAATTTGCTGGCACAATCAGGGGGGAATGCGCCCTTACATGTTGCGGCAATGAGCGAAGCTGTGGCCTTCAACCTCGCGCCGTTACATATAGTATCACAGAAGGTCGCGGCGCGGCCCGATTCAAGCGCGATGCTGGAGGCGGTCAGCGCATTACTGACCGAGGCACAGGCGCATTATAACGAAAACCGGAGAGCCTGCTCTCCGGCCGACAGGTTGAAAGGGTGACAGGACGTGGCAAACACGACTGAGGACAAATCGTCCAAGCAGACCAAAACCGACGCCGAAGAGGCGCTGCGCGAGGAAACATCGCAAGGTGCCGCCGCCGTCGAGGCCGAACCGGACGCAAATGAAACCACAGATGACGATGCCGCGCTTGCGCCAGACGTAGATCCAGATCCCGATGCCGAAGGCACCGCCGCGGTTGATGCTGTGCCTGACGCCAACGAGACAACCGACGACGCCGAAGTGGTCGAGGCTTCCGCCGCGTCCGGGGACGAAACCGCTGCGGACGATACCGTTGAGGAAGAGCCCGTTGAAACCGCCGCGCCCAGCGATCCCGTTGCCGTTGCGCCGGTGCCTGCGGTGCAGCCCGAACAGAAACGTGGCGGCTTTGTCCCGCTGGTTCTGGGAGGAGCCGTGGCAGCCGGACTTGGCTATGCGGCGGCGTTCTTTGGTGTCGTGGGCGGGGACAGCCCGTTCGAGACGGAAACCCGTGACGCCCTGACCACCCAGCAGGCGCAGATCTCCGATCTGGGGGCCTTGCCTGATGCGGTCACCAATCTGCAGGCGCAGGTGGACGGCATTGATCTGGGCGCGCTGGATGCCGGTCTGGCCGGTGTGCAGGATGCCTTGTCCGATATGGATGGCCGTCTGACGGGGCTTGGCGACCAGATCGCCGCCATCGACAGCCGCATGACCGCGCTGGAAAAACAGCCCTTTGCGGAGGCGGTCTCGCCTGAGGCGATTGCCGCCTACGAGCGCGAGCTGGAACAGCTGCGCACCGCCGTGGCCGATCAGAAGGCCGCGCTTGAAATCGAGAAAGCCGCCCTGACCGAGACGCTGAACCAGCGTACCGCAGAGATGCAGCAGATCGTCGAAGAAGCCCGCGCGCTGGAAAACAACGCCGAGGAACAGGCGCGACTGGCCGCTGCACGCGCCGCGCTGTCCGATGTGATCGCGCAGGTGCAGGCGGGCGCCCCCTTTGCAGAGCCTCTGGCCATGCTGGGGGACAACGGTGTCGACGTCCCCGAGGCGCTTTCGGCCACAGCGGCAGATGGCGTGCCCACGGTTGCCGCGCTGGCTGCAAGCTTCCCCGATGCGGCGCGCGCAGCCCTGTCGGCCTCGCGCACCGCCGCCACCCCCGAGGGCGAAGAGCCCGCATCCGGCGGGTTCGGCGCGTTCTTCCAAAGCCAGCTTGGCGCACGGTCGGTCACCCCGAAAGAGGGCACCTCCACCGACGCCATCCTGTCCCGTGCCGAAGCGGCCGTCGGACAGGGGGATCTGGACACCGCTCTGGGCGAGCTTGACGCCTTGCCGCAGCCGGCAAAAGACGCGATGTCGGATTGGCTTGCACGGGCTGATCTGCGACGCGATGCTCTGGCGGCGGCGTCCGGCCTCGCCCAAGACCTGAACCAGCAATAAGGGTAACGAAAACATGTTGTGGTCACTTATCAAGATCGTGGTTTTCGTCGCGCTGGTCGCGGCGCTGACCCTTGGGCTGGGCTATCTGATCGAAGCGGACGGAACCGGACTGGCACAGGCCCGCATCACGCTGGCCGGTGTGGAATACACACTGACGCCGTTGATGATGTTCCTTGGTGCGCTGGTTCTGATCGCCGCCGTTTGGCTGTTCATCCAGCTTTTCGTTCTGGTCATTGCGACGCTGAAATTCATCAACGGTGATGAAACCGCGCTGTCGCGTCATTTCCACCGCAATCGCGAGCGCAAGGGCTATCAGGCGCTGAGCGAGGGGATGATGGCGCTGGCCTCGGGCGAGGGGCGTGTCGCCATCGCCAAGGCGCAGCGGGCCGAGAAATATCTGCACAAGCCGGAGCTGACCGATCTGGTCACCGCGCAGGCCGCCGAGATGATGGGCGACAGCGCGAAGGCCGAGCAGGTCTACAAGCGCTTGCTGACCCGCGAAAACACTCGCTTTGTCGGTATCCGTGGCATCATGAAGCAAAAGCTGGCCACCGGAGACACCGACACGGCGTTGCAACTGGCCGAACGCGCCTTTGCGATCAAGCCCAAGCATGAGGAGGTGCAGGATACGCTGCTGCAGCTTCAGGCCGAGAAAGAGGATTGGACCGGCGCGCGTCAGACCCTGTCGGCAAAGCTCAAGCACGGCAGCCTGCCGCGCGATGTCTTCAAACGGCGCGATGCGGTGCTGGCGCTGAGCCAGGCGGCAGAGATCGCCGATAACGAAGACAGCGCCAAAGCGGCGGAAAAGGCGGTCGAGGCGAACCGCAATTCGCCCGATCTGGTGCCCGCAGCCGCCATGGTCGCGCGTCATTTCATCGAACAGAAGCGCCCCCGCAATGCGGTGCGCGTTCTGAAAAAGGCGTGGGAAGCCCATCCGCACCCCGACCTTGCCGCAGCCTACGCCGAGATCGAGCCGAACGAGACACCAGAGGCCCGCATCAAACGCTTTGTTCCGCTGACCCGTCTCAAGCCGGATCACCGCGAGACCAAGCTGCTGCTGGCGGAACTGAACCTTGCCGCAGAGAACTTTCCCGAAGCGCGCCGCGCCTTGGGCGATCTGGTGGAAAAAGAACCCGATGCCCGCGTCCTGACCATCATGGCCGCGATCGAAAAGGGTGAAGGGGCCAAGGATCAGGTGGTGCGCGGCTGGCTGGCCAAGGCGGTCACAGCGCCGCGTGGTCCGCAGTGGGTCTGCGACAACTGCAACACGATCCACGCAGACTGGCGTCCCACCTGCACCAATTGCGGCGCGTTTGACACCCTGTCGTGGAAGACCCCGCCACAGTCCGAGGTTGTGCTGCCCGCCGGTGCGAACATGCTGCCGCTGCTGATCGGCTCCATGGAAGAGCCTGCAACCGATGTCACCACCACCGAGGAAGAGGCCGCGCCTGCCAAGGTGATCGACATCAGCCCGGAGGCCGCTGCAGAGCCTACGGAGACCGCCGCAGCCAAGCCTGAGGCGGAAGACGCGGAGATCGTCGAAGACGACAAAAAAGCCGCCAGTTAGGGCTTTTCAAGCGGTGGACGGTTTGCTAATTGGCCGTCCACCAGAGGCCGCTGTAGCTCAGCTGGTAGAGCACGTCATTCGTAATGATGGGGTCGGGGGTTCGAGTCCCTTCAGCGGCACCACTTCCTGAAAATCCGCATCTATTCCAAGCTCTCCGCTTTGCGAGGGCTTTTGTTTTGCGCGATTGGCCCGAGCCCACGAAAAAACCCGCCGGAGCGACCGGCGGGTTTGTATTTTTGCCTGTCGGGCGGATCAGCCGATGATGGCGTTCAGCGTGGCCGAGGGGCGCATCACCGATGCGGTTTTGGCCGGGTCGGTGTGGTAGTAGCCGCCCAGATCCGCAGCGGAGCCTTGGGCCGCGGCCAGTTCGGAGACGATTGCCGCTTCGCCTTCGGCCAGTGCTTTTGCGATGGGGGCGAAATGCGCCGCCAGATCGGCGTCGTCGGACTGTGCCGCCAGCGCTTCGGCCCAGTAGCGGGCGAACCAGTAGTGGCTGTCGCGGTTGTCCGGCTCACCCACCTTGCGCGAGGGCGAACGGTCGTTGTCCAGAATGCCCTGCGTCGCGGTTTCCACCGCATCGCCCAGAACACGCGCCTTGGCGTTGTCCTTTTGATCCGCGAGGAATTTGAACGATTCGCCCAATGCGCAGAACTCGCCAAGGCTGTCCCAGCGCAGGTGGTTTTCCTGCTGCAGCTGCTGCACGTGCTTGGGGGCCGAACCGCCCGCGCCGGTCTCGAACAGGCCGCCACCGTTCATCAGCTTCACGATGGACAGCATCTTGGCCGAAGTTGCCAGTTCGAGGATCGGGAACAGGTCGGTGAGGTAGTCGCGCAGCACGTTGCCGGTGATCGCGATGGTGTTCTCACCCTTGGTGATGGTCTCTAGCGAGGCGATGGTTGCCTCACGCGGGGCCATGATCTCGAACTTGTCGGCAACGCCTGCCGCTTCGAGGATCGGCTTGACCATTTTGATCAGCTCGGCGTCGTGGGCGCGGGTTTCGTCCAGCCAGAAGATCGAGCGGTAGCCGGTCGCCTTTTGACGCGCGATGGCCAGTTGCACCCAGTCTTCGATCGGGGCCTTGCGGGCCGAGGCAGAGCGCCAGATGTCGCCCGCTTCGACGCTGTGCGAATGGAGCACGGTGCCGTCGTCGAGGATCATCTTGACGGTGCCCGCCTCGGGGATCTCGAACGTGGTCGGGTGGCTGCCGTATTCCTCGGCTTTCTGCGCCATCAGGCCAAGGTTCTGAACGGTGCCTGCGGTGGCGGGGTTCAGCTTGCCGTTCTTTTTGAAGAACTCGATGGAGGCGTCATAGACCGGTGCATAGGAGTTGTCGGGGATCACGCAGTTGGTGTCCGCTTCGCGGCCATCCGGGCCCCAGCCCTTGCCGCCTGCGCGGATCAGCGCGGGCATAGATGCGTCGATGATCACGTCCGACGGCACGTGCAGGTTGGTGATGCCGCGGTCGCTGTCGACCATATACATCGGCGGACGTTCGGCGGTGACCTTCTCGATGGCCGCCATGATCTCGGCGTCGTCTTTGACCTTTTCCAGCAGGCCGCCCAGACCGCCGTTCGGGTTCACACCCAGCGCGTCGAGCTTTTCACCGTACTGTTCGAACACCGGGGCCAGCCATGCTTTGACAGCGTGGCCAAAGATGATCGGGTCCGACACCTTCATCATCGTGGCCTTCATGTGCAGCGAGAACAGCGTGCCTTCTTCCTTGGTCTTTTCGATTTCCTCGGCGAGGAAAGCGTCGAGCGCCTTGGCCGACATAAAGGTCGCGTCAACCACGGTGCCCGCAGGATAGGACACGCCGTCCTTCAACACGGTTTCGCCAGACGCGGTTTCCAGCACGATCTTGGCGGTGGCAGCAGCGTCGAGCGTTGCGGACACTTCGTTGGACCGGAAGTCGTTGCCCGACATGGAGGCCACGCGCGTTTTGCTGTCGGACACCCACTCACCCATGCGGTGCGGGTTGTCTTGCGCGAATTTCTTGACCGCAGCGGCGGCACGACGGTCCGAGTTGCCCTCGCGCAGCACGGGGTTCACGGCAGAACCCTTGATCGTGTCGTATTTCGCGCGGATCGCTTTTTCCTCGTCGGTGGCGGGCGTCTCGGGGTAGTCGGGCAGGGCAAAGCCTTGGGCCTGAAGCTCTTTGACGGCGGCCACAAGCTGCGGCACGGAGGCAGAGATGTTCGGCAGTTTGATGACGTTGGCCTGCGGGGTTTTCACCAGCTCGCCCAGCGCTGCCAGATCGTCGGACTGCTGCTGCTCTGGGGTCAGCGCCTCGGGGAAGGTGGCGATGATGCGCCCGGCAAGGGAGATGTCCTTGGTGCCCACGGACACGCCAGCGGCGGCGGCGAACTTCTGGATGATCGGCAGGAAAGAGGCCGAGGCGAGCTCGGGCGCTTCGTCGACCTTGGTGTAAATGATGTCGGGTGTGTTCGTGTCAGACATGGGATTCCCCCCGTTGCTTGAGTTGCGCCCTGCATAGGCCATCCGCAACCAAAGGTCTACAGTATGCGGCGGTATACATTCCTTGATGGGCTGACTTTTTGTAAGGCCGGGCTGCCGCCCTGCGCGGCGGCATGCAATCCGTCGGCAAAGATCTGCTGCTGTTGCAGATATGCACGGAATATGGTTCATGATCCGGCAAAGCAGGGCGGAACAGTCGCACCGATGTGGGTTTCAGCGTATCCCTAGACCCGACATTACGGTCAATCGGCGTTATATTCTTCTCGCGCCATAGATAACTCTGGAATGAAAGAACGGAACCGGCATGAGTGTTAATCTCTCGACCAATTCTGCGGATCTGGCGAGTGGCGTGCTTGGCGCGTTCGGTCGCAAAATTCTGGTAGGGGCATTGGCCCTGTCTTTGTCTGCTTGCGGCGTGACCTACAAAAGCCCGTCGATCCGCGACACCGCTGCCGGTCAACCGGTAACCGTGGTTGAGATGACGCGTCTGGCCGTGCAAAGCGCCAACGCGTCGCCCTATACGCCGCGCGCCTTGCCCGCTGTTTTCTATGCCGGCGCGGGGACCGGCAGCATTCAGGGGGCGGGAGCCCTGCCTGCAGCGCCATATTTGCCGAACGAAAACCGTCGCACACTGGAATACCGGCCGCTTCCCGACACTCCGGCCACGCCCTATCGTATCGGGGTGGGCGACCAGCTGTTGTTGGCGACCAAATCGCAAGGATCGACCGTCGAACAGCTAACGGGCCTTTTGGCCGCTGCGAACCAGCGCCAAGGGTATACCGTCCGCGGGGATGGCACCATCGCCATTCCGGAAATCGGCGCAATCGAAGTGTCCGGTCTGACACAGGAAGAGGCCGAGAATCGCCTGTTCCAGGCCTTGGTGAACGCGCAGATTGACCCGACCTTCAGCCTTGAAATCAGCCAGTTCAATTCGCAGCGTGTCGCTGTCGGCGGCGCGGTGCGGCAAGCGACGGTGGTACCGATCACGCCCAGCGACCTGACGCTGGGGGAGGCGCTGATCGCCGCAGGCGGACCGGTAATTGAAGATCGCGAGTTCGCGTCCATCCGCGTGTACCGTGACGGGACGTTGTACCAGATTCCATACGAAACCTATGTCCAGAACCCAGGTCTAAAAGATCGTCTGCTGCGCAATGGCGATGCGGTTTTTGTCGATACGACATACGATCTGGATCGGGCGCTGACGTTCTACCGCGCGCGGGTTGATGTGATTTCGCTGCGCACACAAGCCAAGTCGGCTGCAATCGCGGCACTGAACGCAGAGATCGGCCTGCGGCGGGCTGCCTTGAACGAAGAGCGTAGTAACTTCGAGCGTCGCGCTCAGCTTGGCGAAGATACGCGCGACTATGTATACCTTGCGGGTGAAGTCGCCTCGCAATCCCGTGTGGCACTGCCTTATGGGCGCCGTGCCACGCTGGCGGATGTGCTGTTCGAACAAGGCGGTGTTGCGAAGACAACGGGGGATCCAAGCCAGATCTATGTTGTGCGCGACGGAGATATGTCCGGCGTTCCCGGTGAGCTGGCGGCGTTTCACCTGAACGCGGTGAATGCGGCGAATCTTGTCCGCGCGACAGAATTCGAAATGCGCCCCAACGATGTCATCTTTGTTGAAGAGCAGCCCATCACGAAATGGAGCCGCGCGTTGAACCAGCTGTTCCCGACGGTGATCAATCGCACGGCTGCCGCGCTTCAGTAACGGCTGAAAAGGGCGGAAGTTCTCTTCGGTTCGCTTGTCCGTCTTGCGAACCGGAGCGGAGCATTTCTATATAGCGCCATGAGTGTTCTTAAACGTCTTTTCGGTCGTCGTCCCGAACCCGCCCCGCGCAAGGCCCCGTCCAGTCCGGCAGCCGCGCCCCAGATTCCCTTTGACGCGCCGATTGCGCCTGACGGCCCTGTGTTTGTCGTGGGCGACGTTCACGGCCGTCACGATCTGATGATGCGGCTGTTCGAGCGCATCGAACAGATCGAGGACACGCCGCGTGTGGTCTTTGTCGGCGACTACGTGGATCGGGGCGAGCAATCCGCCGATGTTCTGCGCACGCTACAGGGGTTGAGCGCCCAGTTTGGCGATCTGCTGACCTGTCTCAAGGGCAACCACGAGGCGATGATGCTGGAGTTTCTGGCAAATCCCGAACGGGCAGGCCAGCGGTGGTTGCGCCACGGCGGGTTGCAGACGCTCGCCAGTTTCCGGATCTCACGTGCCTCTGACACATCCATGACAGAGCTGCGCGACCAGTTGCGCGACGCCATGGGGCAGGATCTGATCGATTGGGTCACGGGCCTGCCTTTGCGCTGGCAAAGCGGGAACCTTGCAGTGGTTCATGCAGGGGCCGATCCCTTGGTGCCCATGGACCGTCAATCCGACGACGTTTTGATGTGGGGCACCAGCCAGTTCATGCTGACCAACCGTATGGACGGTGTCTGGGTCGCGCATGGCCATACCATCGTGCGCACACCGCAGGCGCAATCGGGACGGATTGCCACCGATACAGGCGCTTACGCCACGGGGCGGCTGACTGCGGCCCATATCGTGCCGGGGGATGTGCGCTTTATCGAGGCGACCTGAACCGCCACGCGGGGCAAACGGGCAACAGGAGTGACCAATTGGCAGCACCGCGCTTTCGGCGCGAATCGTTCCTGTGTTACGGTGATCCTGCCCGGGGGGGCACCGATGACCGAGGACCGTGATGATCCGTCGTTTTGCCGTGGCTGCAACAGCAGCGACGATGCTTGCCCCCATTGCGCAAGCCCAGACCTTTGATGCCGACGCTTATGCGGGTGGCGCATATGATGACGCGATGCCCGCCTATCAGGCAGACGCGGCAGCGCAGGCCTATGGCGGTGTCGATTACGGGCGTCGCGGGTTTCTGGGGCGCGAGGTTCTGGGCCACGGGCGTCTGACCACCAACGACCTGTTCGGCGACGGCAACGACCGCTGGCAGACGGGATCGGTGGCCACGTCTCGGGTGGTGGGCCGTGGCGGCTGGACGGGGTCCTTGCCGCAGCAGCCGTTTGACATTCTGGAATACCGGCTCTCCGCGCAGGTGATCGCGCCCGAAGATATCCGCACCCCCGATGCCGAGGATCGCCCCTTTGCCGGGGCGCTGTCGCTGGGCGTTCACACACATTTCGCACGCGGCCCGCTGGAGATGTCGGCGGGGGCCAATCTGGTGGTCACGGGCTCGCAGACCGGTCTGGGCGCGTTCCAGACAGCGGTGCATGATGCGCTGGGGGTCGAACCTGCGTCCATAGATGTTCTGGATGACCAGATCGACAATGACGTCCACCCGACTTTGGTCCTTGAGGCCGGTAACCCCATGGGGCTGGGCGGCACGGCTGTTCTGCGCCCCTTTGCCGAGGCACGCGCCGGTGTCGAAAGCATGGTGCGCGTCGGGGCCGATCTGACGCTGGGCACCGTGGGTCAGGGCGAGCTGATGGTCCGCGACAGTGTCACAGGCCAGCGGTACCGCGCCGTGACCGCACCTCTGACCGGCTTTTCCTATGTGGTGGGCGGTGACATCGCCTATGTCGACAGCTCGGCCTTTCTGCCCGAGGACGACGGCTATGAGGTCAGCGAGACGCGCAACCGCCTGCGTGCGGGCATCCATTGGCAGGGGGAGCGCAACGCCGCCTTCTACGGCATCACCTATCTGTCGAAAGAGTTCGAGGATCAGGACAGCGGCCAAACCGTGGGGTCTGTGCGGCTGGATTTCAAATTCTAAGGCCCGGCGCAGCGGTGTCGCTTTTTTGCACCGCTGCCCATCAGGGGGCAATACAATTTAATCTCTAAAGTATAGTGAGTATTTTCAGCCAAAAGTTGTTCCGTTAACCTTCCGTTAATAACTAAAAAAGTTACGTATCGAGGCAGGAAAGACAGGCATGGGAACGGGCTATCGAGGCACGTTCGTCATCTCTTGGTCGCAGACGGAAATAGACGGTCTTAAGGCCGCACCACCGTCCGCATTGATCGTCGGGGCCGCATGGTCCTGGCAAGGGGAACCGGTCCGCGTGGATGGGCCGAGCTCTGTATTGCGGCTGGACCAGGCCGATGGCGAAGCAGATATGCGCAAGCGCGCTGCACGGATGGTGCGGCGCCTTGTGGGGGCGGCTGTGACACATCAGCCGCGCATAGAGACCGTCGAGGTGGAACACCCGCTGACGGATTCGAACTTTGTGGTGACAGACGGGTCGACCAGTTACACGGTCACGCTGATACACGTGGGCGCGGATCAGCGACCGCTTTTGATGTTCCTTGACGATATTCCGCCAGCGGGGCGGGATCTGTGGATCGTGCATCATACGCTGGACCCCGAGGGGACAAATGCCGATGGCGAACAGTCCTCTGGCGTGATCTGTTTCACACCCGGCACGCGTATCCTGACACCAAACGGCATGAAATTTGTCGAGGATCTGCGCGAAGGCGATCAGGTCCAGACAAAGGACAGCGGGGCGCAGGAGATCCAGTGGATCGGCTCACGGCGCATGTCCGGGGCGCGTCTGTTTGCGATGCCACGCTTGCGGCCCATTCGCATCCGGCCCGGTGCCTTTGGCATCGGTGAGCCGGACGAAGAGCTGCTGGTCTCGCCCGAGCACCGGATGGTGGTCAAGGGCGTCACGGCCCGCGCCCTGTTCAACACGCCAGAGGTTCTGGTCGCCGCGCGCGATCTGGTCAACGGCACCTCTGTGCGGCTGGACACCACCGTGAAGGAGGTGACCTATGTGCATCTTCTGTTGCCCCGGCACGAGGTTCTGTTCGCCAATGGCGTGGAAACCGAAAGCTTCCACCCCGCAAACACCGCCATGTCGACGATTTCGGATCAGGACCGCGCGCGGCTGCTGCAACGTCTGCCCGGTGTCGCGGACAACCCGCATTCCTACGGGTCCTATGCGCGGCGCAACCTGTCCTCCTCCGAGGCGGCCATCCTGATGCATGAGGTCGCCTGAGCCTCGCATATTTTGATGAATAACGCCCCGGCACGCGCCTATATAGCGTGTCGGGGGGTTGATTCACCGAATCTTAGTATGAGAATGTCGGGATAAAGCAGTCCGCACATCCTGACAGGCCCTCCCATGCCCCGTGATACCGCCGCGCCTCAGGCGTTGCTAAAGAATATCTTTGGCTATGATGCCTTTCGTCCCGGACAAGAAGAGATCGTCCAATCCGTGGCCGATGGGCAAAATGTGCTGGCCATCATGCCCACGGGTGGCGGTAAATCCCTGTGTTTCCAACTGCCTGCCTTGATGCGCGGTGGGGTGACGGTGGTGATTTCGCCGCTGATTGCCCTGATGCGCGATCAGGTGCGCGGCCTGCGCGAGGCGGGCGTGGCAGCAGGGGCGCTGACCTCTGGCAACACGCCGGAGGAAACCGATGCGGTCTGGGATATGCTGCACGCGGGCGAGCTGAAGCTTTTATATCTCGCGCCGGAACGGCTGGCCAACACCGGCACCCAGCGGATGCTGGCACAGGCGGGCGTGTCCCTGATCGCTGTGGACGAGGCGCATTGCGTCAGCCAGTGGGGGCATGATTTCCGTCCCGACTACCTGCGGATCGGGGAGTTGCGGCGCGCGCTGGACGTGCCGCTGGCGGCCTTTACCGCCACCGCGGATGAGGAAACTCGCGAAGAGATGGTTGCGCGCCTGTTCGATGGCGTTATGCCGACCACCTTTCTGCGGGGGTTCGACCGTCCCAACATTCATCTGGCCTTTCAGCCCAAGGACGGGCCGCGCGCACAAATCCTGACATTTGCCGGCGCGCGTCGCGGGCAGTCGGGCATCGTCTACTGCGGCACGCGCAACAAGACAGAGGCCATCGCGCGTGCGCTGCGCGAGGACGGCCACGCCGCCTGCCACTACCACGGCGGGATGGAGGCGGACGACCGCCGCGCGGTGGAGGAACGCTTTGCCACCGAAGACGGGCTGATCGTCTGTGCGACCGTGGCCTTTGGCATGGGTGTGGACAAACCCGACATCCGCTGGGTGGCCCATGCGGATCTGCCGAAATCGATCGAGGGCTATTATCAGGAAATCGGTCGGGCGGGGCGTGACGGGGCACCGGCAGAAACCATGACGCTGTATGGGTCCGAAGACGTGCGGTTGCGCCGCGCCCAGATTGACGAGGGGCTGGCGCCGCCCGAACGCAGACAGGCGGATCATGGTCGTTTGAATGCGCTTCTCGGTCTGGCCGAGGCGCTGGGCTGCCGTCGTCAGGCGCTGCTGGGGTATTTCGGCGAACAGGCGGAGCCCTGTGGCAATTGTGATCTGTGCGACCGGCCGCCCGAACTGTTTGACGGCACCGAAGCCGTGCGCAAGGCGCTGTCGGCTGCCCTGCGCACCGAGGAAAGCTTTGGCGCGGGGCATCTGATCGATGTTTTGTTGGGCCGCGATACGGACAAGATCAAATCCCGCAGCCACGATCTGCTGCCGACCTACGGCGTGGGCAAGGATCTGACAAAAGGACAATGGCAGGCGGTGTTCCGGCAGATGATGGGCCATGATCTGCTGCGCCCCGATGCGGACCGGCACGGCGCTTTGGTCATGACGGATCGGGCGCTGCCCATCCTGCGCGGCGAGGAGACGATCCAGCTGCGCCGTGATGTGGTGACCAAGGCCGCGGATCGCAGGCCCGCGGTCAAGGCACTGGTGAGCGAGGAGCACGCGCCCATGTTCTCGGCGCTGAAGGCAAAGCGCACCGCGCTGGCCAAGGATGCGCGCGTCCCGCCCTACATGATCTTCAATGACCGCACCCTGATCGAGATGGCCGAAACACGGCCCCGCACGCTGGATGATATGGCACGGGTCGGCGGTGTCGGCGCGAAAAAGCTAGAAAGCTACGGCATGGCGTTTCTGGAGGTCATCAATGGCGCCGCGCAAGAGGTCCATCCGGTGCGTCGCAAACTGGCCGCGCGCGGATCGGGCAGCCTGTATGATGCGCTGCTCGAAGCGCAGGCAGAGCTGTTGCGCGGTCCCGATGGCACGGACAAGCCGCTGTCTTGTACCGCCTCTGCGCTGGCAAAGCTGGCAGAGATGCGCCCCGATACGCTGGACCGGATCGAACGTATCATCGGAGACAAACGCGCGGAACGTTTTGGGAACGCTTTTCTGGACGTTCTGACCCAATCGGACTAAATCACGCCTCGATAGACAGAGGTGACAGAATGCTTGTGGTGATTTCCCCGGCGAAAAAGCTGGATTGGACAGAGAAAAACGTCGAGATGACGCAGCCGGTGTTTCAGGCCGAGGCCCATGAACTGGCCGAGGTTGCGCGCGGTCTGAGCCATGATGAGCTGAAATCCCTGATGCATTTGTCCGATGACCTGACCACCTTGAACGCCGACCGGTTCAAGGCGTTCACCGACACGCCCGAGCCAGAGGATCTGCGCCCCGCCGCGCTGGCTTTTGCCGGTGATACCTATCAGGGCTTGGAAGCGGGCACATTGGACGCGGACGAGATGCGCTTTGCCGATGATCACCTGCGGATTTTGTCGGGCCTGTATGGTGTATTGAAACCGCGCGACGGGTTTCAGGCCTACCGGCTGGAAATGGGGTCGCGCTTGAAGACCGCGCAGGGCAAGAACCTGTACGACTACTGGGGCGACAAGATCGCAGCGCAGCTCAAGGCCGAGGCCGATATTTTGGGCACGGACACTTTGGTCAACTGCGCCTCGCAGGAATATTTCGGGGCGGTCCCGCCAAAGGCGCTGGGCCTGCGGATCATCACGCCGCAGTTTCTCGAAGATAAGCCCGGCGGTCCCAAGATCGTGTCGTTCTATGCCAAGCGCGCCCGTGGCAGCATGGCCCGTTTCATCATTCAGCACCGTCTGAACGACGCCGACGCGCTAAAAGATTTCGACTTTGGCGGCTACAGCTACCAGCCAGAGCTTTCGACACCGGACAAACCGGCGTTTCTGCGCGCGGGCTGATGGCGTTACGCAGCAGGCTGCGGGGCATGTGTGTATTGCGCAATCTTTGCAGCCAACTCGACCTTGCGCAGGGGTTTTGACAGATAATCTGTCAGCCCCGCCTCAAGGATCAGATCGCGGTCTCCGGCCATGGCATGCGCGGTTACCGCGATAATTGGCACTGGGGGGGTGTCTGCGCCTTCGAGTTTGCGGATTTCGCGGGTGGCTTCCTTGCCGTCCATCTGCGGCATGGAAATGTCCATCAGGATCAGATCGGGGCGCTGATCGCTAAAGGCCTTAACCGCCTCGATGCCATTGTTGGCAAACCGCAATTTGACCGGCATGGTCTTCATCATCTTGGAAATGACCAGCTGGTTGGTCTTGTTGTCCTCGGCCACCAGAACATCAAGCAGCGCGCCTGAATGTTGCGGCGTGTCCGGCTGCGGCGGGGCGGGCTCGGTGGCGGTCGCAGAGGATGGTAGGGCATTCAGCCCCTCAAGCGCGGAGAACAACATCCGCCGCGGTACGGGCTTTTGCAAGACTGCGATGACCGCATCACAGTCGGCCTGCGGCACCTGCATTGGCGTGTCGGAGAATACGATCACGGGCAGCCCATATCCGCCGATCTGCAATTGCCGTGCCAGTTCCACGCCGGTCATATCCGGCAATTCCTGTTCCACCATCAGTAAGTCGGTGCCCAGTTGCACATGATCGATTGCGTCGGAGGCGGTTGAGCAGAACGATATTTCCAGCCCCAAAAGAGACAGCTGTTTCGTCAGGATGCTGCGGTGCGGGCCGTGGTCATCGACGACCAGAACGCGCTTGATACGTGGCGGCAGACTGACCGCTTCGGGTTCGGATGTGTCACGGTCCAGCGGAATGCGCAGGCCAAAACAGCTTCCGCGCCCGGGCTCGGAGTCGACCCAAACCTCGCCCCCCATCATCTCGACCAGTTTGCGCGTGATGGCGAGACCAAGACCGGTCCCCTCGAACTTGCGGTTCCGCTCATCCTCGACCTGATTGAATTCGCCAAAGACGTGATCAACCTTGTCCTTGGCAATGCCGATGCCGGTGTCCTCGACCGTGATGTGGACAGACGCACGGTCATCGTGATCTGGCGCGCCCACAACGCGCACCAACACATGACCCGTGACGGTGAATTTCACCGCATTGCCCACAAGGTTCGTCAGAATCTGCCGGATGCGCCCGGCATCCCCCACAAAGCGGGTGGGCAGGAACATGTCGTAGTCGACCAGCAGAGCGATGTCCTTGTCCCGTGCGGTGGGCTGCAACAGCATGATGACCTCGTGGATCGCGCGTTCAAGGTCAAGCACCTCCGGGTGCAGTTCCAGCTTGTCCGCCTCGATCTTCGAGTAGTCGAGAATGTCGTTGATGATCACCAGCAGGGATTCGCCCGACGAGCGGATGGTATCCGCATAAAGCCGCTGTTCCTCGTTCAGCGGGGTGTCCAGCAACAGATCCGCCATGCCGACCACGCCATTCATCGGCGTCCGGATCTCGTGGCTCATATTGGCGAGGAAGGTGGATTTGGCACGGTTGGCGGATTCCGCGCGCACCGTCGTGTCACGCAGCCGTTGCTGGTCATGTTTGATCTGGGTGATGTCCACGCGCAGGCCGACCCGCCCGCCATCGGTGGTTTCCGCCTCGTAGATCCGCAGCCAGCGCCCGTCGTCCAACTGTTCTTCGCGTTCCTTATCGTTGGATCTGTGCTTGATCAGCCGCTCTTCAAGCCATTCTTCCTCGCGACCGATGGCGCTTTCATATTGCTGGCGTTCCAGCCCGTAGCGCAGAATTTCCTCGTATGTGGCACCGGGGATCATCGCCGGGGCGCTGGCCTTGTAGTAGTCCTTGTAGGGCTGGTTGCACATCAGCAACCGGTCTTCGGCATCATAGATGACAAAGCCGTCCGGCAGCTCCTCGACGGCGGACCACATCCGCATCAGTTCGGTGATGTCGATTGACAAGGACACCACGCCGCCATCGGGCAGATGCCGGTCGCGCACCTTGATGAAGCGGCCATTCCACAGCCGCAGGGTCTCGTTCGGGATCGGGTTCTGTTCCCAACGGGACAGCATGCGCAACTGCCATCCCTTCGGGTCCTCCCCCTGCAGATCGACGATCCCCTCATCGGCCATCGCAGCCAGCACTGTGGCATAAGAGGCGCCCGGCGCGATACATTCCAGCCCGTCAAAGGCGGACAGATAAGCGGGGTTCGCCAGCTCCATATTGCCATGCGCGTCGAACATGGCAAAGCCGTCGCGGATGGTTTCCAAGGCAGACCAAAGCTGTTCTGTCACCACTTCGATCTTGGCCGTGGCCTGTCCCAATTGTTGGACAACCCGCTGGTGCTGGGTGCGCACCTGCGCCACCTCTACCCGTGTTTCCCGGATCTCATGCGACAGTTTCAGCGCATGATCGCCCAGACGTTTGTTCGCCTCGAACAGCTCTTTTTGCTTGAGCTCCAGCAGCCGTTCAGCGGCCAGACGCGCGCGCCGTTCCTCCGCCAGACGTTCCGCCAGATCCATGCAAGGTGCCTCCAAAGTTCGGCGCAGTTTTCTACCAGTGGTATGAAAATCGCCTTAAATCGGATGCAAAATAGAAAATGGGGCAACGGGTGAGGTGGCCAGCGTGAGGATGCAAGGTTGCTGGCAGCTGTGTTATAGCGCAGTGTCTGCCCCCATCAGGAGGCCGTGCGGCGCGCGCCAATCTCACTTTTCGGCGGCTTTTCCGGATTTCACGCTCAGGAAATAGGTCAGCGCCGCGATCACCGCTGCAATACCCGCGCCAGCCCCCATCAGATCTGCGTCGCCGGTGACGGCCTTGCCGAGAAACACCACGGCCAGGACAACGATCACAACCGCGACCAGTTTGTTTTTCAAATCGTCCAGCGTTCGGATCTTCAGCCAGTCCGGCAGTGGCAGCGTGCTGTCGATGAACAGCGAATACAGCCCGACCGAGACGATGTAGAAGACGGTGCCCATCAGGAACAGATCGATGATCTCGATAAATTCCAGTGCAAGCGCCTTGGCCCCTTTGCTGGACACAGCACCGTAATCAACCACCCCCGCGATCAACTGGATGCCCTGCAGGAAGCCGTAGACCAGCAAACAGGTGGCCGCAGCCAGCGCGCCGATCACCGCGATCAACACAAGATACCGGGCATTGGCAAGCAGGGGCCGCATCAACGTCATCCTTCGCAAGGTAGGTCGGGGATTTTCCCCGACCTGACAAGCCTATCACATACGTTCGATGGCGAGCGCAATGCCCTGACCGCCCCCGATGCACATGGTGATCAGCGCGCGCTTGCCGCCGGTGCGCTCCAGCTCGTACAGGGCTTTCACCGTGACGATGGACCCCGTCGCGCCAACGGGATGGCCCAGCGCGATGGCCCCGCCGTTGGGATTGACCTTGGCCGCGTCAAGGCCAAGCGCCTTGTTCACCGCCAACGCCTGCGCGGCAAAGGCTTCGTTGCTTTCGATCACGTCAAAGTCGCTGACGGACAGGCCCGTGCGATTGCACAGCGCCTCGACCGCCGGAACGGGGCCGATGCCCATCACCTCGGGGCGCACGCCTGCAACGGCATAGCCCAGAACACGCGCCTTGGGCGTCAGCCCCGCCTGCTGCGCCGCCGCGCCACGGGCAAGCACCAAAGCAGCCGCGCCGTCGTTGATGCCCGATGCGTTGCCTGCAGTGACAGAGCCGTCTTTCTTGAACGCGGGACGCAAACCGGCCAGCGCCTCGGCCGTGGTGGCTTTGGGGTGTTCATCGGTCTTGAACGCGACCATCTCGCGGCGTTTCTTGACCTCGATCGGGACGATCTGGCTGTCGAAATAGCCCGCTTCAATGGCCGCCGCCGCGCGCCGCTGGCTTTCGAGCGCAAAGGCATCCTGATCTTCGCGGCTGATCTCGTGTTCGGCAGAGACGTTTTCCGCCGTCACGCCCATATGGCCGGTTCCGAAGGGGCAATTCAGCGCGCCCAGCATCATGTCCAGCGTGCGGATGTCGCCCATTTTGGACCCCCAGCGCTGATCCGGCACGATGTAGGGCGACCGCGACATGCTTTCGGCACCGCCGACCAGCGCGAAATCCGCATCGCCCAAGGCCAGCGATTGCACGCCGGAGACGATGGCCTGCGCGCCAGACCCGCACAGGCGGTTCACGTTCATCGCCGGGGTGGTGTCGGGGATGCCCGCCTGCATCGCCGCGACCCGCGACAGATACATGTCGCGCGGTTCTGTGTTGATGACGTGGCCGAACACCACATTGCCGATCTGCGCGCCCTCGACGCCTGCGCGCTCTAGCGCGGCTTTGGAAACGGCTGTCGCGGTGTCAATCGGGGCCACGCCCGCAAGGCTGCCGCCAAAGCCGCCAATGGCCGTGCGTGCGCCGCTCAGGATTACGATATCATCGGTCATGTCTCTCTCCCCTAATGGTTGCGGCGACTATGCGGCGCAACGCTGGGAATGTCAGCCGCAACGTCCCGTCAGACGCAGCGCTGTCACGGGGTCATGTCCAACCGCGATAATTGAAAGGAGGGCTGGCGGGTTTGGTAGTGCGTTTGAGAGAGACCAAACGCGCCAGCCCTTTCCACAGAGAGTTCTTTCCTCGCGATGGCAACCCGCGCTGAGGAACCTGTGGTCCGTTATCGCTAAGGACCGAATATCGGGGTGCCGAAGGGCCGGAGGAAGAGAACTGAGACATGCGGTATCTATGGCGCAAAGGGTCTTACCGCCGCGCTAAGGGAGTAAGGTCATACGGTGGCAGGCCCGTGGAATCTTTGTCGCGGGGATGGGAAGGCGCACGGATACGCGTCTGGCCCCTTGCGAGACTCACTTTTCACAGGTATCTGAGCGCCATGGCCAGAACGCTCAACCTCGGAGATCGCGCCCGCCTGCGCGAACGTTTCTTCGGTGCCACCCATACGGTGCGCGCCCGCCTATCTGCGTGACGATCTCGCACCCCCGGCGGTGCGGCCAGACGCCATTATGACGTCTCCAGCGCAGATTGCGCACCATTCAGAGCCATCCAGCACATCAAAACGGGAGAGGACCCATGTCCCCCAAGACGCTTTACGACAAGATCTGGGATGCGCATGTCGTATCCGAAGACGCAGACGGCACCTGCCTTCTTTATATTGACCGCCACCTCGTCCACGAGGTTACTTCGCCGCAGGCCTTTGAAGGGCTGCGTCTGGCGGGCCGTTCGGTGCGCGCACCGGACAAGACCATCGCCGTACCGGACCACAACGTGCCGACCACGCTGGGCCGTGAAAACCCCGACCAGATGCCCGAAGACAGCCGCATTCAGGTGTCCGCACTGGACAAGAACGCCAAGGATTTCGGCATCCACTACTACCCCGTGACGGACATCCGTCAGGGCATCGTGCACATCGTCGGGCCCGAAAACGGCTGGACCCTGCCCGGCATGACCGTGGTGTGTGGTGACAGCCACACGGCGACCCACGGTGCGTTCGGCTCGCTCGCGCACGGGATCGGCACGTCCGAGGTGGAGCACGTTCTGGCCACGCAGACGCTGATCCAGAAGAAGTCCAAGAACATGAAGGTCGAGATCACCGGCAAGCTGCGTCCCGGTGTGACCGCAAAGGACATCGTCCTGCGCATTATCGGCGAGACCGGTACTGCGGGCGGCACCGGCTACGTCATCGAATACTGCGGCGAAGCGATCCGTGATCTGTCGATGGAAGGTCGCATGACCATCTGTAACATGGCCATCGAGGGTGGCGCGCGCGCCGGTTTGATCGCCCCTGACGAGACCACCTTCAACTACGTCAAAGGCCGCGCCCACGCGCCCAAAGGCGCCCAGTGGGAAGCCGCGCTGAACTGGTGGAAGACCCTGTATTCCGACGATGACGCAGCATGGGACAAGGTTGTCACCATCGCGGGCGAATCGATTGAACCGACCGTGACCTGGGGCACCTCGCCCGAGGATGCGTTGCCGGTCTCTGCCGTTGTGCCTGCGCCGGAATCCTTCAAGGGCGGCAAGGTCGAGGCGGCCCGCCGCTCCATCGAATACATGGGGCTGCAAGCTGGCCAGAAGCTGACCGACATCGAGATCGACACGGTCTTTATCGGTTCCTGCACCAACGGTCGAATCGAGGACCTGCGCGCTGCGGCCCAGATCGTCGAAGGCAAGAAGATCAAGGTTGGCCGCGCCATGGTGGTGCCGGGCTCCGGTCTTGTGCGGGCACAGGCCGAGGAAGAAGGTCTGGACAAGATCTTCATCGATGCCGGGTTCGAATGGCGTATGGCGGGCTGTTCCATGTGCTTGGCCATGAACCCTGACCAGCTGTCCGAGGGCGAGCGCTGCGCCTCTACCTCGAACCGCAACTTCGAGGGGCGTCAGGGCTACAAGGGCCGGACCCACCTGATGTCGCCCGCGATGGCCGCTGCTGCGGCGCTGACCGGCAAGATCACCGACGTGCGTATGCTCGACGTCGAAACCGCAGCCTGAGGAGCCACGGACAATGGACAAGTTTGAGAAACTGACCGGCATCGCGGCCCCCATGCCGCTGGTGAACATCGACACCGACATGATCATCCCGAAGCGGTTCCTGAAATCGATCAAGCGCACCGGCTTTGGTGTCAGCCTGTTCGACGAGATGCGCTATAACCGTGACGGCAGCGAGATCCCCGAGTTCGTGCTGAACCAGCCGCAGTACCGCGACGCAGAGATCCTGATCGCCGGTGACAACTTCGGCTGTGGATCGTCGCGCGAACACGCGCCGTGGGCGATCAAGGATTTCGGGATCAAGGCGATCGTCTCGACCAGTTTTGCCGACATCTTTTACAACAACTGCTTCAAGAACGGCATCCTGCCCATCGTGCTGCCGCAAGAGCAGGTCGATGCGCTGATGAAAGACGCTGAAAAAGGGTCGAACGCGCGTATGATCGTCGATCTGGTAGAGCAGACGGTGTCGAGCTCCGAGGGGGAAGTGTTCTCCTTCGAGGTGGACCCGTTCAAGAAGCACTGCCTGCTCAACGGTCTGGATGACATCGCCCTGTCGCTGGAGAAGGCCCCGGCCATCGACACCTACGAGGCGAAGTCCTCGCAGGAGCGCCCCTGGGTCTGATCCCGCGATAACCTATTGATACCAAAGGCCCGCCACCGCGCGGGCCTTTGTTTTTGGTGCCCCGCCCTTGATGCAAACCCGCACCACCCGACGGGCTTTGTCCGGTAAAATTGCGATCAATGTCGGCTTACTGTTGCCGTGCCGTGCAAAAAGAGGCAGAAATTAGGCAATAATGAGGCAGTCCGTCGCAAAGACGGGATCGGGATGGAACAAGGTTGCGGCATCGTATCGCGACCGTCCGGAACGGAAGGGCAGATTTGTGATCTCACGCATGGTGGCGGCTGCGGCGCGCGCTTTACTTGTGGCATTTCTCATTGCGTTGCCCGCAATGATTCTGGCTGATGTGCAGTCGGATGCGTCACAGTTGGTGGGGCTGTTTGCCTGCGTTGCGGCCTTGCTGATCTTTGCGGAATACACGGCGGAATACCCGTCGGTGATCGAATTCCGCAATGCGCCGCCCTTTAACCGGATACGGTTTATGGCGCTGTTTGCGACTGTGATCTTGCTGACCTTGATGGCGCGGGCAACCATGCACCCTACGGCGGCACTGATGTCGCTTGCCCAAACCGGCAGCATGATCGGCGAGGCGATGGATTTCCCGTTTTCTCCGGTGCGGCTGATGGTTCTTGTGGCCCCTGCGGATGTGTCCGCACAGCATCTGGACCTGATACGCGGCATGGCGGGGGTGGCGTATCTGATCTCGCTTGTGACGCTTGTTCTGTTTGTGATCGTCGTGCGGCTGCTGGACTGGCCGATCCGGCGTGGCGCGTTCAATTTCTGGGTCAACCTGCCACTGTTTGACCCCACGACAGGCGGCGATGTGCTGTACCGGCTGAAACGGGACAGCCACATTAACGTGGCCTTAGGATTCCTGATGCCATTCTTCCTGCCGGCGGCGCTGAAAATCTCGGGGAACTGGGGGGCGGTGCCGAACCTGTCGGATTACCAACCCCTGATCTGGACGATGATCGCATGGTCCTTTTTGCCAGCAAGCCTGATCATGCGCGGCGTCGCACTGATGCGGATCGCCGACCTGATCGAGGAAAAGAGACGCCGCGCCTACGCGCAGGCCGAATTGCAACTGGCGTAATCCTGTTTCTCAGCTACGTGCTGGTGGCGGCTGCGGCCTCTGCCCAAGTCCGCGTGGCCACCTGGCATGGGGATTTCAGCGAAAAGGGCCCGGGCCTTTTGTTGCGAGAGCTTTTGCGGGGCAAAGTCGATATCGCACCGATCCTCACCGCCGCCCCCGATGTTTTGCTGCTGACCCGATTTGATTTTGACGCAAGCCATGCGGCTTTGGCTGCGTTGCAAATCATTCTGGCCGAGGGCGGGCTGGACCTGCCGCATGCGTTTTCCAAACGGCCCAATACAGGGTGGCAGACGGGGGCTGATCTGGACGGTGATGGCCGTTTGGGTGGACCGCGCGACGCGCAGGGGTATGGCTGGTTTTCGGGACAGGGCGGCATGGCGGTTCTGTCGCGTTATCCCATCACGTTGGAACGTGATCTGAGCGGGCTGTTATGGCGCGATGCGCCGCACAGCCTGATGACGGCACAGGACACGGCCCCCGAGATACAGCGCCTGTCCAGTGTGGCGCACTGGCTGTTGCGGCTGGACACCCCGGATGGGCCGATCCGATTGATGACGCTCGCGGCAACTCCGCCGGTGTTCGACGGGCCAGAGGACCGCAATGGCCGCCGCAATCATGACGAAGTCATGCTGTGGGCGCATGTTTTGAACGGCAAACTGGGGGAGACCCCCGCCGGTCCGGTGATTGTCGCCGGGTTAATGAATATCGATCCCACTGCGGGGGAGGGGCTGCGACAGGCCATCAAAACTGTGCTGGGTCATCCCGGATTGCAGGACCCGCTTCCTGACCGTGCGACTGTGACATGGGACAGCACCGGGCCAATGCGCGTGTCCTATGTGCTGCCGGATCGTCAGTTGCGCATAACAGACGCGGGTGTCGTGCCGCCGTTACCTGAGACAGAGCATGGCCAGCACGCGCTGGTTTGGGTGGATGTCACACCGCCGGATCGCAAAACGCCCCGTCGCGGGGACGGGGCGTTGCAGGTGTCGGTCAATCAGTAGGCTTCGGCCTTGGGGCCATCGACGGCCTCGACCTTGGTGGTGCCGTCATGTTCCACCAGCGGACCGGTGTAGCTGCCACGGGGCGGGTAGCCCTTATCATTGCGGAACTTCACGGCGGCCAGCACGTCCTCGAACGGCGGGCGGGCAAACGGGAAGCTTTGGACCCATGCGGCATAAACCGTGCCATCGGGCAGCAGGTAGAAAATCCCCGGTTCCGAAAACAGCTCGGGCTCCTCGGATCCTTCGCGCGCTGTGCTGACATACAGGCCCCATTCGCGCGCTTCGGTCATGGACAAGTCATGCGCAATGTTCAGGCGGGTGGTTTCCGTCTCGGATACGGTGTCTTCCGCGCGGGATTTGGTGTCGCCGCTGACGGCCAGAACGGTCACGCCAAGGTCTTTGGCCTGATCCAATTGACCTTCGATCTCTTGCAACTGCTTTTTGCAGATCGGGCAGTGCAGACCGCGGTAGAAGACAACGATCGCACCGTTTTCGCCCATGTTCTGGCGGACGTCGACGTCCTCACCGGACAGGGTGGGCAGCTTCAGGTCGGGAAAAGGTTGGGTCGGGGTCAGCATTGGCGTCTTCCTTTGTGCAGATTGCATTGACCCCCCAACGCCTGCGGTCTACCCCCGTTCCATCACGAAAACCGGAGTTTACCCCCATGTCCAACCCCTCGCTTCTTATCCTGCCCGGTGACGGGATCGGCCCCGAAGTCATGGCCGAAGTGCGCAAGATCATCGACTGGTACGGTGCCAAGCGCGATCTGGCCTTTGACGTGTCCGAGGATCTGGTGGGCGGCGCGGCCTATGACGCACATGGCACCCCGCTGCACGATGACACCATGGCAAAGGCCCAAGAGGTCGACGCGGTTCTGCTGGGCGCCGTGGGCGGTCCGAAATACGACGTTCTGGATTTCAGCGTAAAGCCCGAGCGTGGCCTGCTGCGCCTGCGCAAGGAAATGGATCTCTATGCCAACCTGCGCCCCGCACAGTGCTTTGACGCGCTGGCGGATTTCTCGTCGCTGAAAAAGGACGTTGTGGCCGGTCTGGACATCATGATCGTGCGCGAGCTGACGTCGGGCATCTACTTTGGCGAACCGCGCGGCATCATCGAAGAGGGCAACGAGCGTGTGGGCATCAACACCCAGCGCTACACCGAATCCGAGATCGACCGCGTGGCACGCTCTGCCTTCGAGCTGGCCATGAAGCGCGACAAGAAACTGTGCTCGATGGAGAAAGCCAACGTCATGGAATCCGGCATTCTGTGGCGCGAGGTCGTCACCGAAGTCGCCAAGGATTACCCCGAGGTCGAGCTGTCGCACATGTACGCCGACGCAGGTGCGATGCAGCTGTGCCGCTGGCCCAAGCAGTTCGACGTCATCGTGACGGACAACCTGTTCGGTGACCTGCTGTCCGACGCGGCCGCCATGCTGACCGGCTCGCTTGGTATGCTGCCGTCCGCATCGCTGGGCCAGCCCATGGCCAACGGTCGCCCCAAAGCGCTGTACGAGCCGGTGCACGGCTCCGCGCCCGACATCGCAGGTCAGGGCAAGGCAAACCCGATCGCCTGCGTGCTGAGCTTTGCCATGGCGCTGCGCTATTCCTTTGATCAGGGTGCCGAAGCAACCCGTCTGGAAAAGGCCGTCGAGAAGGTGCTGGCCGATGGCGTCCGCACCGCCGATCTGCTGGGTGAAGAAGGCGTGACCCCGGTCACCACCTCGGAAATGGGCGACGCGATTGTCGCAGCGCTCGACGCATCGCTGTAATCCCGACGATTGATGACGAAAGGGGCGGTGCCGCAATGCGCCGCCCTTTTTTCATGACCCACGCGCCGAGATTGCAAAATGCATGCAGTCTTCAGCTTTTCGCCAGGGTCCCCCCCTTGCAATGCGCCCCGCGCTCCGCATAGCTTCGCGCAAGAAGCGACGACAGGCCCTGACATGACCCCCAACGCAAAAGGCGCGCTGTTCGCCCTGACGGCTTTCGGCATTTTCGCGACGCATGACGTGGTGATCAAATACCTTGGTGCCACCTATTCACCGTTTCAGGTGATCTTTTTCTCGACGTTGATGTCCTTCCCGCTGGTCAGTTTCATGATGATGCGGGACCCGCTGCCCGGCACCTTGCGCCCCGTACACCCGTGGTGGACAGCGATCCGGACGACTGCGGCCATGCTGAATGGCATGTGCGCGTTCTATGCCTTTACCGTACTGCCCTTGGCGCAGACCTATGCGATCCTGTTTGCCTCCCCGCTGTTGATTACGCTGATCTCGATCCCCTTGCTGGGGGAGCAGGTGGGCTGGCGGCGTGGCGCGGCGGTGATGGTGGGGCTTGTGGGGGTTCTGGTGGTGCTGCGCCCGGGCTCGCACCCGCTGTCGATGGGGCATCTGGCGGCGATGGGCTCCGCGGTGTTTGGCGCCCTGTCCGCGATTATCGTGCGCAAAGTCGGTAATGACGAGCGGAGCGTGGTGCTGTTGCTCTATCCGATGGTGGCGAATTTCATCGTGGTCGGGGTTTTGATGACCTTTGTGTACCGCCCGATGCCCTTGCTGGATCTGGGGGCGGGGGCCACGATTTCCCTGCTGGGGTTCTTTGCGGGGCTGTGTCTGATCATGGCTTACAAGACCGGACAGGCCGCGATTGTGGCGCCGATGCAGTATTCGCAGATCATCTGGGCCACAGCCTATGGCTATCTGCTGTTCGACGAGACAATCGATACGTTCACCGTCATCGGGGCGGGGATTATCATCGCGTCCGGCGTCTACATCGTGGCCCGCGAAAGCAGCAACGACGATTCGCAGACACCTGTTCTGCGCACGCGGTCGCGCGGCTACGGGGCATCCTTCCGGATTGCGCCGTTCCTCAACAGGGCGCGGCGCGGGCCGCAGGGGCCAAGCGATACGCCTGCCGAATAGCCGTGCGGAAACTGCGTGGCGCTGCAAAACGTCTCTTGCCAAAGCGCTGCGGGCGATATATCCCGCGCCTCACGGTCGGAGCGTAGCTCAGCCTGGTAGAGCACTGTCTTCGGGAGGCAGGGGCCGGAGGTTCGAATCCTCTCGCTCCGACCAATTTATCAAAGAAATATCTGCGCTGTTAGGCAGTGATCTTGGGTTCTTTGAACCTTTGTCGCTGTCAAGATAGGGCCCGGTTTCTATGTGATTCAGGTGTTCAACCGGATCAGGGCATGGCGGTCTCAATCCGTGGCGCATCCTGACTGTAGGGCCCCTTTCGTTGGTCTTTGCTCGCAACCTTGTGCAAAACCGCTGTATCCATTCCTAAAGCTGGCCTAGAGTATCGAGGGCGCGCTCTAAGTTGGTAGACAAACAGTGGGATTTACCAATCCCATTTCTTAAGATTGATCTCTACGCGGCGATTTTGGGCGCGACCCGCGCGTGTTCCTCCGATTGGTTTGGGTTCGGCAGAGAAATCCATGTCTTTCGCGGTTTCAGTCGCGCCAATGTGGCAACCGGGTGAGCTGTCTGCGTGCACACCGGGGGTGCCGACTTGGTCGCGACAGTTCTTCTTGTATTCTTCCCATTCGCTGACAGACATCGAAAAGGCCGGGGCGGCGATCAGGCCCGCTCCCAAAAGCGCGATAGCAAATTTGTTCTTGGTATTTTCCTTCTCAGTTCTAAAAAATTCTTTCTCACATCACGTTGGGTCGCCTATGTCGTGCGGGCCAAGCTGGAGCTGTTGATCCTGCCCGCATAAGACGCGCGCGGTATCTGGACGTGGCCGGACGGACACCATGCACATGCGGGCTGATCTCGGAAAAATCGGTCAGACAAGCGCACTTTGGTATACTCTGGATATGTTGAATCGTTGTGGGGGCGTCCGCGTGGATTTTCTATAACGAGGCTGACCACCAAAGGACATTTGCGCCATGCAACCGGCTGCCCAAATTGCGATTGATGAGATTTCCTCTGCCACAGAATCGTTCAGACGCCGGTCTCAATTTCAAAGGTATGCTGTCGTGCGCATCAGGCAATTTGCGCTTAGGCAAATTGCAACGTGTATCGGCGTTATCTGCACGTGGTATTTCGTATCAGCGCCGGTGGCGCTCGTCTGTGGTGTGATGGCCATCGTTGGTGAGCTGGTTGATATCCTCTGCCTCAAATACCTGATGCGCAAATTGAAGGAAGACATGCCGATCGAGCAGGTGTTGACCCTTTCGACAATCAGCGCGGGGTTTCAATCCTTGGGCATATCCGGCTGTGTCCTGTCCGCGCTATTGTTTTCCTTCTCCGGCGAGGGCGTTCTGATCGGATTTTGTTTCCTGACGGCCGGGGCGGTCAATGCCGGTTTTATCCTGACGCATCATCCCCGTGCCGCGCGGGTGAAGCTGGCCGTTCTGGCCATGTGTGTACCCATCTATTTCGCGCATCAGGTGATTTTTATGCCAGAGGGGCGCAGCCCGATCTGGATCCAACTGTGCGAAATCGCCCTTCTGTCTTATATGGTTGCGGCGTTTGTCGGGGCACGTCTGCACGGCCAAAGGCGTTCCTGGGAGAAAGAGAAAAAGCTCGTTCAGGTTGCGCAGGATTTGTACGATGCGAATGAGGAGCTTGAGAAAACGCGCCATCGTGCTGAAGCTGCCGCCAACGCCAAGTCCGCGTTTTTGGCCGTAATGAGCCATGAAATCCGCACTCCGCTGAATGCCATTTGCGGGATGAGCGATATTGTCCGCAGGCGCCCGCTGGATATCGAAAGCCGCAACAATATCGAAGTGATCCGCGAAGCATCAACGTCCCTACTGCATATCGTGAATGATATTCTGGATTTTTCCAGTCTCGGTGAAGGCAAGCTGGCCATAGAAAAGACCGTCTTTTCTCCGGCATTGGCCTTGTCCGGGGCCCGTCGCATGTTTCGGCCCGCGGTCGCCGAAAAAGGGCTGACCTTTGTGACCGACTGCGATGACACCTTGCCATTGCATGCGATGGGGGACGAAAAACGCATAAAGCAGATTTTTATGAATCTGATGTCCAATGCGATAAAGTTCACCGAAGCCGGGGAGATCCGCGTCACCTCTACCGTTGAGGAAAGCGAAGACGGAAAAATCTGGGTCATCACCATGGCGGACTCGGGGATTGGCGTGCCGGAGGATCAGGCGAACGCCATCTTTGATGCCTTCCACCAATGCGAAAACGCTTCGGTGCGTCGCCATGATGGCACCGGCCTTGGCTTGCCGATCAGCCGTGAATTGGCGCGGCAAATGGGAGGGGATTTGGTGTTGCTGAATAGCTCGGCGGATCATGGGTCGACCTTCGAGCTGCGTTTGCCGTTGGAAGAGGTGCCAGAGAGCGCCGCATATAATCTGCCGGTGCAAGATGAACCCGCCACTATGCCAGAGCTGCGCGGGATGCGCCTTCTCGTGGCCGAGGATAACGTGGTTAACCGGATCATCATCGAGAAGTTCCTCGAAGGGACGGGGGCCGAGGTCCACATGGCGCATGACGGGCGCGCCGCCGTTGAAATGACACGCGCTGTGGCACCGGCTGTGATCCTGATGGATGTCTCTATGCCAAAGCTGAATGGACTGGACGCCACGCGAGAGATCCGAGGCGCGACCGGCAACCAGCCGTATATCATCGCCGTCACGGCAAATGCCTTTGCGTCCGATCACGCGGCCTGTCTTGCGGCGGGCATGGACGATTTTGTCAGCAAGCCGGTAGATCGCAACGATCTGCTGCGCGCGCTCAGTCGTGCAAAAGATGTCACCGATGCCCCCGTGTCACAGACCGATCAGGCGCAGGTCACCCGCATTCGGCAATAGGTGTCGCATCAAAGAAAACGCCGATCGCGCGGGGCGCAATCGGCGTTTGATAAAGAATGCTGGCCCGAGGTAAAAAAGCGCAGCGTCCCTTGGGCTTAGACTTAGATCTCTGCCAGCATGTCGTCCACAATTTTGCGGACATCATCCTTTGTTTTTCCAAGCTTTTGTTGCAGTTGGCCTTCCAGCTGCTCACGGTTGCCCTGCGTCTGTTCCAACTCGTCGTCTGTCAGATCCCCGTAGGATTCACGCAGCTTGCCTTTCAGTTCGGTCCAGCGGCCGTCGATACGATCTTGGTCCATAATGATCTCCTTTCGGTAGAGCGAGTGCCTGCGCCAGATCAGTTCTGGTTTTCGGCTGTGTCTTCTTCGGGCGGGGTGACGTTGATCTCGGGAACGGTCACGGTGACCTCTTCCTCGTCGACCTCAATTTCGCCCACGTCGGCGTCAAATTCCGGCATCTGACCGCCTTCGACGCTGACTTCGGGCAGTGCGGCCTCTTCGGTCTGGTCGATGTCGATCATGTAAATGCCAAAGCCGATGGCGATCACGGCGATGATGGCGGCGATTACAGCTCCAATACGCATGTCAGTTTCCTTGTTTGTTTCCAGTGTCTTATATCTGGATGGGAAACGTGCGGGGCGATGATTGGTTCCATTGTGCCCTGCGCGCCGTGGGCCATGTTGCGCCGATCAACGGCGCGCGATGATCCAGACAGCGTGCACAATGCCGGGGATGTAGCCCAGCAGGGTCAGCAGCAGGTTCAGCCAGAAATGTTTGCCAAGGCCCACTTGCAAAAATACGCCCAAGGGCGGCAGCAGGATGGCGATCAGAATGCGAAGCAGGTCCATGATGTCCTCAAACTTTGTTCGGGAACACAACGGATGGATGTGCTTAGGGTTCCCCAAAGCCTTCGCCCAGTGTGTCAGCCTTGACCGCGCCACGTTCCCCCATGGGGCGCGTTGGGCCGACGGTGCTGTCATGTCGCGTTTGCGCCTCCAACTCGGCGTCCAGCGTGGCGCCCAGCAGGACGATAAAGGCCGACAGCCAAAGCCACGTCAGCAGAACAATCACCCCGCCCAAGGTGCCAAAGGTCTCGTTGTAGCTGCCGAAGGACTGCACATAGTGGCTGAAGCCGAGGCTTCCGATCACCCAAAGCCCGCAGGCGGTCGCAGCCCCCGGCGTCAGCCAACGCCAGCGTGCTTTGCGCCGCGAGGGGCCGAACCGGTACAGCATGGCGATGCCGAACACGCCAACCACAAACAACAACGGCCAGCGGGCCAGCAGCACGACCTGAGTGAATTGCGCGTTCTTCGACACCAGTGCCGCGGCCGTGGGCAGGGCGGCCACAATCCCCACGGACAGCAAAATGCCGGAGATCAGGCAAAGCGTCATGACGACGTTGATTGCCTTCAACACAAAGAAATTGCGCGACTCCCGTTCGCCGTTGATGACGTTCAGACCTATGATAAGGTTGGTCATGGCCCGGGACGCGGAATACAACGACAGGCCAATTGCCAGAAGGGCAGCCCAGCCAAGACTGTTGTTCGAGGCGGTGACCACCGATGTGAGCTGGCCCATCAGGATCTCTGCGGCGGCGGGCGGCAGCACATTGGAAATCGGCTCGGATATGTCGATCAGGAACTGGGGGTCGGTGACCATTCCGGCCAAAGCCACCCCGGCGGTGATCGCGGGAAACAGGGAGAGCAGACCGTAAAACGCAATCCCGGCGGCGAGCAGGCTCAGGTTGTCCTCGATCATTGTCTTATAGATGCGCAACCCGACATCCAGCATCCCACGAAACGGGATCTTCAGGGGGGATGTGGCATTGCGGCCTCTGGGCATGGTGGCCTCCGGTTCAGACGATGTTTTCGGTCACACCCGGTAGGGATTGCGCCAGTTCGGCCCCTTTGTCGAGGTCATGGGGCACCAAAAAGCCGCTGCGCCGATCCGGAAGCCGCACCGCATTGCGCCTGATTTCCGCATCCCACCACCGTTGCAGCGTGCGGGGATCGCGCGCCTCGGCGGGGAGGGGATCAAACCACCAGTGGTCAAACAGCTTGTCGCGCAGCAGGTTCACGCGGTCACGCTGGGTGATTTCGATGGCGACTTCGGTGTCCCAGCGCAACGACCGACCATTCAGATTGGCTGACCCGACCATGCCGTAATCATCGTCACGAACCAGAACCTTGTTATGGACGTAGATGATGGGCGATCCCGCCAGAACAGAGCGCGCATCACGCGCGGCCATCACCGGGCGCACCGGCGCGGCAAAGGTCACGCGGTCGCCAAAGGCCTCTGTCAGGGTTTCAATCGCGTCCCGTTCCAGCCCCAGACCATATTTGGCATCAATGTTTTCATTCCCTTCAAAGGCCACATCTTCGGGCAGGGCAGGCAGGATGAAAAAGGCGGTCAGGTCGGGATTGACCAGCGCGGCCTTGGCCAAGGTATCGGACACAACGCCAGAGCGCAGAAACTGCGTCTCTGCGTAGATCAGGTGACGGGCTTCACGGAAGGCGGCCAAATGCGCCTCTTCAATCTCGTGCAAGACATTGCGCGGGGACAGAAACGGCATCTGAAAGCGGCGGGGCGCAGACAGGGTGCGTTTGATATGTGGCAGATCCTCGGGATCGGCGCGCCCCCCGCAGAGGTTCTCGAAGCACAAAAGATGGGTGCGGGCATCTTTCGCCTCGGGGCCGCGCATGATCAATTGCACGTCCGACCACGTCTGGTCAGAGGGCAGATCGTGGTCCTTGGTGTCAAAGCGGCGTTCGTTCAGATCCAGCCCGCCCACATACAGCACCTCGCCATCAATCACGGCGAGCTTTTGATGGTGGGTGACCGTGTGGATTTCAGGGAATGACCCCTTATCCAGACCCACCGCTTCGCGCGATAGCTGCACATCGCGCAGCCTGCGCAGGCGGCGCGACCGTTTGGCCATGACCGCAGGCATAAACGCCAGCCAAGGCAGCATGCCCGGCGTTGCGGGATGCATGGTGGCGCGCACCTGCAGTTGGTCGGCTGTGACATCGGCGATTTCCCCAAGCGCCGCGCCCTGACGCACCGTGCGCCATGACAGTTCGTGCAGGGGGGTGCCCATGACCGGATCAAAATCGCTGACCACAAGGGTGATACGCACCCCGCGCCGCAGCGCATGCGCCAGCAGGTCGAACCAGTCCTCGCCGATGGCACGCGCCTCTTGGCTGCGCAGGGCGGTGGTCATGTCGAATATGCGAAACCCTGCGAGGATTTCGCTCTTCGCCTCCAACACGGCGCGTTCAAATGCGGGCCATGCCTCTTCGGCGGTGATCAGGACATCGAAATCACGCGGCATCTTCCACCTTTTCGGGCGGCTTGAAGTCGCGTCGGGGGAATTCGATGGCCAGCGCGTATTGGTCCGGCTCTGCGGAATGGGTGACTTCGCCGTCAAGCTGGCGGACAAAGGCGGTCATCAGCCGGTTGCCCAGCCCGTCGCCCTGCTCCCCATCGGTGCCATCGCGTTCCGCATTGGAGCCTACAGTGTTTTCCACGCGCAGCACCACCAGACCATTGCCGTCTTCGAGCAACGAGATCGAGATATCACGGCTGCCATCGGGGGCTGTGCCCACGTATTTGTAGGCGTTTGTCAGCGCCTCGGTCACCAGCATGGACAAAGGCACCGCCTGATCGGGGAACAGCGGAACGCTTGCGATGTCAGAGGTCAGGCCGACCTTACCGTCGCGCGACATGGTGGACACATCGTCCACCACGGTCTGGATCAGGTCGCGGGAATCCACGGTGGTCAGATCGGTTGTCGTGTACAGCGTGCGGTGCAGCATGGCCAACCCGCGCACCCGCCGTTGAAGGCCGGCCAGCATATGCTTCGCTTCGGTGGAGCGGGCAGAGCGTGACTGCATGTTCATGATCGACGCGATCAGTTGAAGGTTGTTTTTGACGCGGTGGTGCACTTCTTTCAGCAGCACTTCCTTGTCGTGCAGATCTTTTTCCTGACGGGCCTCGGCCTCTGTCAGGATCAGCACCATCCGGTTAAAGGCGCGCTGCGCCTCTTCCAGTTCTTCGGGCGGGTTCGCCAGCATCAAGGGGGCTTGCCTGCGCTCGCCCAAGGCGAACTGCCGCATGGCAGAGCGCAGTTGGCGAACATGGCGGACCACCAGCCGTTGCAGTCCCAGAAAGGCCACGCCGATCCCGGCCAGCCACATCAGGGCGGGGAAGACCACGGCCAAATGCGCGCGTGTTCCCTCGTTCGCGGAGGTCGCGACCGACACCGGCCAACTGCCCACCAGAACCAGAACGTCGTCAATCATGGGGGCTACGGCAAAGAACCGTTCCTGCCCGTCACCGGCTACACCGCTGAACGTGGTGCCGACGCGGCCAACCAGATCTGTCAGCTCCATATTCTGCGGCAGAAATCCGGCGGCCGCGCGTATCCCACTGGTCGACGAGATCACCTCGCCCGCTGTGTTCACCGACGCCAGCTTCAGCTCCTCGGTGGGGACGGGGTTCTGCATCAAGGCATTGACCAGCGAATGCGGAATGGAAATCGACACGATGCCAATGGGTTGGCCGTCAACACGCACGGGATGCGACGCGGTAATGACCGCCTGTTTGGTCACCGGACCGGATTGCAGCATCTCGACCGCGGGGCCATTGCGTTCCATCGCGGACTGCAGGGTCGGGGTCGGTCCGAAATCACGGGTTTCCCCGCTGGACGAACAATCCATCCGGCCATCTGCCTGCACGTAGCTGGCGAAGATATACAACTGCTGGCTGTCGATGAAGTTGCTCAGGATACGGGTACAGGCAGCGCTGTCCACACGGTCAACAGCCGCCGACAGTCCACGCGCCGCCCCCAGCGCCTGCTGGATCAGCTCACGTTCGCCGCTGGCGGCGGCCACGGTCTCTGCCAGCAAGGCCGCACGCGAGAGGGCCTGAGCTTCGTCTACCACGACCTGTGTCTGGTAAACGGAGATCAGGCCCAATGGCAGCATGGCCAAAGACATGAGAAACGCGATCCGCGCCCCGAGACTTTTGGACAGGACCTTCAACACGGTCAGGGCTCGTTCATAGTTAAAATCACATCGCGTGTTTTTGGGCCGCAACGATGCCCGAGGTTACCCGATCGGTCAGTTCAAGGTGTTCGTCCTCATCGAGGCCCATCAGTTCGGCAAGCCGTGCACGTGCGCGGTTAACTCGGCTTTTCACAGTCCCGACAGCAACACCACAGGTTTCTGCGGCCTCTTCGTAGGAAAACCCTTCGGCACCCACCAGAACCAAGGCTTCGCGCTGTTCATCGGACAGTGTGGCGAAGGCGGTGTTGAAGTCGCGCATTTGCAGGCGACCGTCATGGTCAGGCTTCTGCGCGAGGCTGGCGGAAAAGGTGCCGTCGGGATCGCCTACTTCGCGGCGCGCCTTACGGTGGTGCGAATAATAGGTGTTGCGCAGAATGGTGAACAACCATGCCCGCAGGTTGGTGCCGACCTCAAAGGTGTCAATCTTGGTCCAAGCCTTCACAAGGCTGTCCTGCACCATGTCGTCGGCCAGCGCAGAGTTGCCCGTCAAAGACATCGCAAAGGCGCGCATGGCACCCAGATGTTCGACCAATTGGTCGCGGGGGTCAGGATTCGACATTATTGTCCCCGCCGTTCGAGGTGTTGCCGCTGTCGGCTGCGCGAAGCTGCGCAAGCAGGTCGGTAAACCTGTCGGGGACTTCCTGTTTCGTCACGTCCCCATAGGCGCGTTTCAGGTTTTCATCGATTTCCTGTTGCACCTTGGATGTCTTTCGATCTGAGTTCATTCTGCCGCACGCTTTTATCGAAGTTTCGGAACCAAACACCGACTGGCGCGTATGGTTCCCAAGAATGTACAAAAAAATGCATGCACCCAAAATCTGCAAAGCGGGTGCGCAATAAGGTTTCTGAGTGCCTGCAATTTTTTTTTACGATGTCGGGAACACAACGCGGCTTGCGGCGTTAGGTTCCCAGGAAATGAAAAAAATTTATATGGAAAGCGGACAATGAGCACTTCCCAGTCTACGGATCTTACCAGCGTAATCGGCAGCAATCTGCCGTTTTTGCGCCGTTACGCGCGTGCTTTGACCGGCTCTCAGGAAAAAGGGGACAACTACGCTGCCGCCACGCTGGAGGCGATCCTCAGCGATATCGGCAGTTTCGACCGCAACATCGCGCCGAAAGTAGCGCTGTTCCGCGTTTTCCAGATGATCTGGAATTCGACCGGTGGCGCGTTGTCTGACAGCGCGGACGGTTTGGCGGCAAAGGCGCAAAAACACCTCGCGCGGCTGACCCGCGACACCCGCGAGGCGCTGCTGCTGCACACGATTGAAGAGATGTCATTCGAGGAAGTCGGGCTGGTGCTGGACGTGTCCGAGGACGAGGCGCGCTCGCTGGTCGATATCGCCTACTCCGAGATGGCCAAATCCGTGTCCGGCAAGGTCATGATCATCGAGGACGAGGCCATCATCGCGATGGATCTGGAAAGCATCGTCGGCGAGATGGGCCATCAGGTCACCGGCATCGCCAAGACCGAAACCGAGGCGCTCGCGCTGTACGAGACAGAGACCCCCGATCTGATCCTGTCCGACATTCAACTGGCGGATCTGTCCTCTGGCATTGATGCGGTGAACAAGATCCTCGGCGAGAAGTCCGACATTCCTGTGATCTTCATCACTGCCTTCCCCGAACGTCTGCTGACCGGCGAAAGCCCCGAGCCCGCGTTCCTGATCGCAAAACCCTACACCGAGGAACAGGTTCGCTCCGCCGTCAGTCAGGCGATGTTCTTCTCCTCGACAGAGACGCTGCAGGCCTAAGTCGGCACTGCACCGCAAGACAAAACCGGGCCGCTGTCCAGCGCCCGGTTTTTTTCATGTCTAGGCGGTTTACAGGGCCAGATGTTCCAATGGCAAGCTGAGCCGGTGACTGAACTGCATGGGCGTCACGTCGGTGATGATTGCGCCGCGAAGCTGACCTTCGACGGCGATTGTCAGCAGCTTCGATCCGAAACCTGTACCCTTGGTTTCGGTAAAGTCACCCCAGCTTTGGCCGGTTTCCACCCAGTTCAGGTTCAGCTTTTCGTCCGCGATCTCCCACGTCACAGACAGGGTGCCGCCCTCGACGGACAAGGCCCCGTATTTCGCGGCATTTGTGGCCAGTTCGTGCAGCGTCAGCGTCAGGTAAATGGCCGCTTTCGCCCCGATATCGACCGATGGGCCTGCGATCTCCAGAATGGCCCCGCCGGAGTAGGGTGCCAGAAGTTTCTCCACCAGCGGTTGCAGGTGGGTCCCTTCGCCGGTGACGCGGCCTTGGGCTTGCACAACGGGGACGATCATCGAATGGGCGGTGTTCAGTGCGCTCAGCCGTGTTGCAATGCCGTCTGCAAGTTCGTCCACCGTTTTGGCGGTCCGTCGGTCAAGTCGCACCATGCCGTTGATCAGCGAGAACAGGTTGCGCACGCGGTGGTTCATCTCCTGCATCACTACGTCACGTTCGCTGACGGTGTGCCGCAGGGCAAGCTCGGCCTCCAGCATGGCGACCAGATCCTTGAGCGCGTCCAGATCATCGGCCGTCCAATCGCGCGGCTCGCTGTCGATGACACAGAAGGACCCGAGCACTGTGCCCATAGGGTCGCGCACCGGCACGCCAAGGTAGGCAATTACGTTCAGATCATCCACGGCCCCATTGTCGGCCAGCACAGGGTCCTTGCGCGAATCCGACACCATCAAGGGGCGGCCCGAACTGGCGACATACTGACAAAAAGAATGGGTCAGCGGGGTGCCGCAATCTTCGGCGGCGGGCCCGCACATGCCGATCTGGCCACGGAAATGCTGTCGCTTGTCGTCGACGTAGGACACAAGGCTGACAGGTGCGCGCAAGATCCGGCTGGCCAAGCGGACACTGCGCGCATGCGCGCTGTCCTCGCCCCCGTCCAACAGCCCACTGTTGCGCAGGGCATCCAGACGGCCGGGATCTGTCAGCTTGATCATGTGATCCGACGTATCGGCCTGCAAATGAACACTGCTATCCAAACGAATATTGGTCATGTCGGCCCCCCCCAAATACGCGGCACATGGGCGCCGCGTTCAAATACTGTAAATTGATTTATTCAGACTCGAAAGGCCCGACACGCATACAGTGCCGGGCCTAGCGAAGTTTTGCGGAATTGTTGCAGTGGAACGGAGCCAATTAGACGGACCGCCCGCGTACTGCGCGCAAGATCAGTGCGCCGACGAACAAGATGATGAACAGCACAAACAGCACCTGTGCGACGCCAGCCGATGCAGAGGCGATCCCGCCAAAGCCGAACACGCCCGCGATCAAGGCAACAACAAAGAAGATGACAGCCCAATACAGCATGGAAACTCTCCTGAATTTTCTGGGTTTTACTCTGCTTGTTTAACCGTTGAACGGCCCAATCGGTTCCCGCCACGCGCTGCAAACCCTGTGGGAACCAAAACGCGGGAAGCGCGTTTCATCTCGCAAAGGAGATCCCAGATGAGTGCTTCGAAAACGTCGCTGCGCAATGGCGCGGGCAAAGGCTTTGAAAAGGCGGCTGCGCATGCGCGTGACGCCATGGACACCGCCCGTGAAACGCTGGAAACCGGCTATGACGAGGCCCGCGAACACGCGTCTCAGGCGCTTGATGCCGCGCAAGAGGGCGGTCGTCAGGCGCTCGACGAAGGGGTGGTTGCAGTGCGTGACGCCCATGGCAAGCTCGAAGGGATGGTCCGCCGCAATCCGACGACAGCCCTGCTGGGCGCGGCAGGCCTCGGGCTGTTGTTCGGTCTCGCGCTCAAGGGGCGCAAATAAGCCTGCGTAGTGATGTGGGGCCGATTGGCCCAACCAAGGGGACCCAGATGTTATTCAAAGCCGCCACAGATGGCCTGTCGACGCAGCTTATCGTTTTGATCGAAGAGCTGCGCGGCCTGCTGCGGACAGAGATTGCCTTGGCCAAAGCCGAGGTGTCCCAAGGGGCGTCCCGTATGGTTGTGGGTGCGGCACTGCTGGTTGTGGCCGTGATCTTTGTCTTCGTTGGTGTCTTTGCATTGGCCGCATCGGGCGTGATCGCATTGCACGAGGCGACTGGCTGGTCGTGGGCGCTTTCAAGCCTGTGCGTCGCCGGCGGATCGGTGGCCGTAGGTGTCGTCGTTGCGTTGATCGGGCTGCGGCGATTGAAGGCGGCCAACCTGATGCCGCAACGCACTGTCGACAACCTGCGCGCCGACCTTGCCGCCGCTGCGGAGAGCCGTGATGTCTAAGAAAATCAAAGATCTGGAAGCGCAGGCAGCGCTGCATCGTGCGGGCGTGTTCGCGGCCCTAAACGGATTGTCGAAGGCATCGCCAAAGACCGCCGTGGCGAATACTGACCTCGTCCAGACGCTTGCGCAATCTGCCGTGGATACCGCCAAGCGCAATCCCTTGGGGGCTGCGCTGATCGGGGTAGGGGCCGTTATGCTGCTGGCAAACGCGGGCTCCGACACGTCTGCGAAAAAGCCAGCCGAGGACGTCGAAGATACCGAAGATGACTACACGGCCGAGGCGATGCGCCTTAGCCTGCATGCCGGATTGGATCACCTGCCGCCTGCGTCCCGCAAACGCATCATGCGCAAACGACTGGCGGCCTTGGACGCGCAGATCGCGTTGGAGGAACAGCCCTCCGGCGCGGGCAAGCTGGCGGCGCACCCGTTTGCCGCGATGCTCGCTGTGGTTGGTTTGGGCGCGATTGCAGCACTGCTGTGGCCCCGCAAAGAGGCCAAGTTGAAGGCAGAACGGGATGCCTCGCTTGCCGAGGCCGAGGCGCAGCTTGATCTCGAAGAGACGCGGACCTCGCCCTTTCCGGGCACCCCTCCCTATAGCAACGGCGCCGACAGGGCGCAGGACAGGATTTAAGCATGGCCACCCTTGCCGAACGGCAGCGCCGCATTTCCATGAACGCGCTGATCGTGCTTGCTGTGATCGCTGTGATCGCAGCGCTGCGCTTGTCCGGTGATCTGACGGCCCCCGTGGTGCTGGGTCTGGTGGTGGGTGTTGTTGTTGCCCCCATTGCCGCGCGGCTGAGCCGTGTCGGGGTGCCGCGATCGCTGAGCGCTTCTGTTACCTTGCTGCTGACCTTCGCCCTGTTGGTTCTGTTCATTTCGGCCCTTGGTCCGGTGGCCTCTGGCCTGATGGAAGAGATCCCCAAGATTCAGGCCGAGATCCGTGGTTGGCTGCAACAGATCATTCAGGCGGTGCGCGGCACCGAAGCCATTGGCCGCGAGATCGAGGAAACCATTGCCGAAGGCGGTGACGAGGCCGTCAAAGCCGCGGTGCCCACCATCATGGATGCGCTGTGGATGGCGCCGAACTTTGCCGCACAGGCGCTGATCTTTGCAGGGACGCTGTTTTTCTTCGTGCTGACCAGCGATGAAATCTACGGCATGTTGCCGCAGCGGGCCGCTGCCCTGCGGGATGCGGATCGCGCGGTGTCGCATTACTTTACCACGGTCACAGCCATCAACGCGGGCCTTGGTCTTGCGACCTTTGGTGCGCTGACGCTGATCGGCGTGCCCAACGCCATGCTGTGGGGGGGCGCGGCCTTTGTGCTGAACTTTGTCCTGTATCTGGGGCCGATCATCATGATGGCCTCCCTGTTTATCGCCGGTGTGATGAACTTTAACGGGTTAATGATCCTTGCCCCGACGGCCGCGTTTTTATGTCTCAACATGATGGAAGCGCAGTTTGTCACCCCGTCGCTGGTCGGGCAGCGTCTGCATCTGAACCCGTTGGTGGTGTTTCTGGCGATCCTGTTTGGCCTGTGGTTGTGGGGGCCTGTGGGCGGCATTGTATCCCTGCCGGTTCTGGTCTGGTTCATGGTGTTCAGCGGTCACCGCACCGAGCTGGTCGAAGACCCCGAGTCCGATCCCGCCTGAAAGGGGAACTATTCCGCGCGCGAAGGCGTTTCCCTGAGAAAGACAGGGACGTTCCATGCCTTCACAGTATCCGCCGTTTGCGCGGCCTCATACGGCCAGCGGTGACACGCGCCGCACCGGGATCGAGATCGAATTCGCCGGTCTGGACGAAGCTGCGGCAGGCCGTGTTGTGGCGCGGTCGCTTGGTGGAAAGGTCGTGACCGGTGACAGTCACGAACTGACGGTCCAAGACAGTGCCGTGGGCGACATCCGCGTGGAGCTGGACACAGTTTTGCGCAAGAAAAAGGGCATTCCCTTGCTGGACACGGGCCTGTCCTTGGCGACCGGTTTGGTGCCGGTGGAGATTATCACCGGCCCGCTGACCCCTGTCGAGGCCGCCCGACTGGACGATCTGACAGATGCGCTGCGCCAAGCGGGGGCCACAGGCACGCGCGACGGCATTCTGTTGGGCTTTGGCGTCCATCTGAACCCCGAGGTGGTGGCTCCCGAAGACCCGCATACCCTGCACACCATTCTGGCTTATGGCCTGCTGGAGCCATGGCTGCGCAAGCGCGAGGGGCTGGACGTCACGCGGCGCATGATGCCTTTCGTCAAACCATGGCCCTCGGCCTTTGTGACGGAGCTGGCGCGTGCCAAACCGGCCTCTTTGAACGATCTGATGGCGGTGATGTCGCGCCATGTGCAATCGCGCAATCATGGTCTGGATCTGTTCCCCCTGTTCGCCCATGCAAACGCCAGCCTGTACAACAGCCTGTTCCCCGAACCGGACAAGACATCGGCGCGCCCGACCTTTCACTTTCGCCTGCCCGATTGCCGCATAGACGAGGCGGACTGGTCGCTCGCGCAGGCTTGGGCGTTGTGGTGCGTGGTGGAACAGGTGGCCGCACAGCCGCGCCTGTTGGATGGCTTGCGTCAGGCGTGGATTGACCACATGCACAGCGCGCCGGGCGCAGAGACGCGCTGGATCGGCAAGGTTGACGCCGTCATGCGGACCCATGATTTCGAGGTGGATGTATGAGCCGCCCGCTGATTGGCGTCACGGTGTCCGAACGGTCGGGGTGGCGCATCTTTCCCTTGGTGAACCTGAACCTGTGGCTGGCCGGTGCCCGTGGTGTGCGCTGGGGGGTGGACCATCCGCATGATCTGACACAGGTCGATGGCATCGTTATCGGCGGCGGCGACGACATCGGGCCGGAGCTTTATGGCGGAACGCTTGGCGTCTCCGCGCGGCTTGATCCCGAACGCGACGCGCTGGAACGCGGGCTTGCTGCGCAGGCGGCAGATATGAACATGCCGGTCTTGGGGATTTGCCGTGGCGCGCAAATGCTGAACGTGGCGCTGGGCGGGACGCTGGACCAGAACGCGTGGCAAACTTTTGGGATGGAACGCAAGATCCGCACGATCCTGCCCAAACGAGAGGTCTGCGTTGATGCCGGCACCCTGCTGGCCGAACACACAGGGCCAGAGCCGATGAAGGTCAACGCACTGCACACGCAAGCGGTGCAGGATCTTGGCGATGGGTTGCAGGTTTGTGCCCGTGATACGGCTGGGATGATCCAGGCGGTGGAACGCACGCGCGATCCCTTTGCGCTGGGCGTGCAGTGGCATCCGGAACATCTGTTTTACGCGCGCAGACAGCGGGCGATCTTTCGGGCGCTGGTGGCGGCAGCGCGCGCACGGCGCGAGGCACGTGGCCAGAATGCGGCGGCCCATGCGGATGCGCAGGGCAAAGCGTTCACGATCTGAAACACCCCATTTAAATCTGCGCCGAATCCTGTATATAGACGTCTTGCTTCTTTCCAAAGGACGCCCATCATGACCGACGCTCCGATCACTCAGGACGTGTTGACGATCCCGCGCAAGCTGCCGGAGACCGGCAAGCTCAATATCATCGGCCTGACCCGTTCAGCGCTGCGCGATGCCCTGATCGAAATGGGCACGCCGGAAAAGCAGGCGAAGATGCGGGTCAACCAGATCTGGCAGTGGGTCTATTTCTGGGGTGTGCGCAATTTCGAGGACATGACCAATCTGGCCAAGGGGTACCGCGCCCAGCTGGAGCAGCATTTTGAGATCGCCCTGCCGGAAATGGTGTCCAAGCAGGTAAGCGCCGATGGCACGCGCAAGTATCTGGCACGGATCGCGGGCGGCCATGAGGTCGAAGTGGTCTATATCCCCGAAACCGATCGCGGGACGCTGTGCATCTCGTCCCAAGTGGGCTGTACCCTGACCTGTTCCTTCTGCCACACGGGTACGCAAAAGCTGGTGCGCAATCTGACGGCGGGTGAAATCGTCGGTCAGATCATGATGGCGCGCGATGACTTGGGCGAATGGCCCGAACCCGGCACCGGCACAGGTGAACAGGGACCGCGCCTGCTGTCCAACATCGTGCTGATGGGCATGGGCGAGCCGCTGTATAACTTTGACAACGTGCGCGACGCGATGAAAATCGCCATGGACAACGAAGGCATCGCCCTGTCGCGCCGCCGGATCACCCTGTCGACCTCGGGCGTTGTGCCGGAGATCGCAAAATGCGCCGAGGAAATCGGGTGTTTGATGGCGGTGTCCTTCCACGCCACCACGGACGAGGTGCGCGACAAGCTGGTGCCGATCAACAAACGCTGGAACATCGAGGCGTTGCTGGATGCGTTGCGGGAATACCCGCGCCTGTCCAATTCGGAACGCATCACCTTTGAATATGTGATGCTGAAAGACGTGAATGACACGGATGCCGATGCGCGTCGTCTGGTCAAACTCATTCAGGGCATTCCGGCCAAGATCAACCTGATCCCGTTCAACGAATGGCCCGGCTCGCCCTACGAGCGGTCCGATTGGGAACGCATCGAACGCTTTGCGGATATCATCTACAAGGCGGGCTATGCCTCTCCGATCCGCACCCCGCGTGGCGAGGATATCATGGCTGCCTGTGGCCAGTTGAAATCCGCCACCGAACGGGCGCGCAAATCGCGCAAAGCCATCGCTGAAGAGGCAGGCTTGCAAGGGTAAATGGCTTGGGGGCCGCGCGCCCCCTTGCACCCTGACGGGGGAACGCCCCATATCGGTTGCATGACCGATGACACGACACTTCGCTTTCAGATCACGGGTTTGACCTGCGCAGGATGCGCCGGTCGGGCCGAGCGTGCCTTGGCCGCTGTGGCGGATGCCAAAGACGCGTCGGTCAATCTGGCTAGCTCCACCGCGCAAATCACAGGAGGCACGGCGTCCGATATACGCGCGGCGCTGTCCATTGCTGGCTATCCCGCTGCCGAGGAACGCACCCGCTTGTCGATCATCGGCATGTCCTGTGCGTCTTGTGCGGGACGCGTCGAACAGGCGCTGATGGCGCAGCCGGGGGTGTTGAGCGCCTTGGTCAATCTGGCGTCAAACAGTGCCGAGATCACCAGCCTTGCGGGCGCGGTTGATGCCCCGACATTGGCCGAAATTGTGACCGCCACCGGCTATACCGCGACCCCCATCACACAGGGCGACAGGCCGGACGCCGATCCGATGGCGGAAGAACAGACCACCCTACAACGGGATCTGGCGATCGCGGTTGCGCTGACCTTGCCCGTGTTTCTGGGCGAGATGGGCGGCCATCTGTTTGCGCCGCTGCACCACTGGATCATGGCGACCCTTGGACAGACGCTGTGGTGGTCTGTGCAGTTTGTGCTGACGACGCTGGTGCTGGTTGGGCCAGGGCGGCGGTTCTACCGGATTGGCCTGCCGCTTCTGGTGCGGGGCACGCCGGACATGAACAGTCTGGTGGCGCTGGGCACATTGGCGGCTTGGGGCTATTCCACCGTGGCGTTGTTCCTGCCCGCGCTCCTGCCGGACAATGCCCGCACCGTGTATTTCGAGGCCGCCGCCGTCATTGTCGCGCTGATCCTGCTGGGCAGATATCTGGAGGCGCGGGCCAAGGGGCGCACCGGTGCCGCGATCCGGAATCTGGTCGGGCTGCGCCCCGACAGCGCCCCCGTGCAACGCGACGGACAGTTTGTCGAGCTTCCACTGGCCGAGGTCCAGCGCGGGGATCTGTTGCAACTGCGCCCCGGTGGGCGGGTTGCGGTGGATGGCGTCGTTGTCAGCGGCCACAGCTACGTGGACGAATCCATGCTGACCGGCGAACCCGCCCCCGTGGCCAAGACCGAAGGCGCGCCGCTGACCGCCGGGACGATCAACGGCAACGGCCCCTTGACCTATCAGGCCGAAGCGGTGGGCAAGGACACAACCCTGTCGCGCATCATTGCCATGGTGGAACAGGCGCAAGGGGCCAAGCTGCCCATTCAGGCGCTGGCCGATCAGGTGGTGCGCTATTTCGTGCCGGTGGTTTTGGTGATTGCCCTTTTGACGGTGCTGGTCTGGTTGGCCTTTGGTCCCGGCCTGACCTTTGCCTTGGTGGCGGGGGTGTCGGTGCTGATCATCGCTTGTCCCTGCGCAATGGGTTTGGCCACACCGGTGTCGATTATGGTGGGCACCGGGCGCGCCGCCGAGCTGGGCGTGCTGTTTCGCAAGGGCGAGGCGCTCCAGCGGCTTGACGGGGTGTCTGTGGTGGCCTTCGACAAAACAGGCACCCTGACCGAAGGACGGCCAGAGCTGTCCGACCAGCATGTGTTGGACGGCTTCGACGCCGCGACTGTGCTGCGCCTGCTGGCAAGCGCGGAACAAGGCTCCGAACATCCCATCGCACAGGTCATCCTGCGGGCATCCCCTGACGCGCCCGCACCGCAATCGGTCACTGCCATTCCGGGGTTCGGTCTGCAAGCGGTGGTCGAGGGGCAAACCGTTCTGGCGGGCACGGCGCGACTGATGACGCGCGAAGGGGTCGACACCGCGCCGTTGAACGATGCCTTGGCCCGCATCAGCGAACAGGCCCAGACCCCTGTTCTGGTCGCCATCGACGGCCAGATCGCCGGTGTCTTTGCCGTGTCCGACCGCCTGAAACCGGAAGCTGCCGAGGCGGTTACAGCCTTGCATGCCAAGGGGATCAAGGTTGCGATGATCTCTGGCGATGCCCGCCCCGTGGCCGAGGCCATCGCGCGCCAACTTGGCATTGATCACGTCACCGCCGAGGTTCTGCCCGACGGCAAACGCGACGCCATCGCAGAGCTGCGCGCGCAGCATGGTCCGGTGGCCTTTGTGGGCGACGGAATCAACGATGCCCCCGCCTTGGCCGAAGCGGACGTTGGCCTAGCCATCGGCACCGGCACAGATGTCGCGATCGAGGCGGCAGATGTGGTGATGAGCGCGGGCCGCGTCACGGGGGTTGTGACGGCGCTGACGGTCAGCCGGTCGGTCATGCGCAATATTCGCCAGAACCTGTTCTGGGCCTTTGGCTATAACGTGATCCTGATCCCGGTCGCTGCCGGAGTGCTGTATCCGATCAGCGGGACGTTGTTGTCCCCGATGCTGGCGGCGGGGGCCATGGCGCTGTCGTCGGTCTTTGTGCTGACAAATGCGCTGCGCCTGAAACGGTTGCGGGCGGGCTAGGCCGGAACAGGGTCTGTTGGCAGCGCCTCTGCCAGCAGCATGCGTTCCAACCTGTCCCGCGACAGCGCCCATCGGGCGAGAGCCGCCGCGCTCGCCGCCTCTGGATCAGCAGCGGAAATGGCGGCAATCAGCGCGTCATGGGACTGAACGGTCTTTTTGACCAGTTTCTTTTCTTTCTTCTTGCCCGAGGGGGTAAAGAACTCGACCCCCAGCCGCGTGTGATCCACCAACAACCTGTGCACCGCTGGACGGAAATACGGGTCAGAGGCGCGCTCGGTGATCTGTTCGAACAGGTGGTGGTCGGCCAGCGCTGCCGCCGCCGCGTCCTCGGCATCAATGGCGTCTAACAACGCTGCGTGGCAATCGCGCAGTCGGTCCAGCCCATCTGTATCGGTGGACATTGCCGCCAAGCGCGCGACAGAGCACAGCAGCACCGGGGCGCTTTGCATCATGGCGCGCAGGGTTCGCAGGTCGAGCGTGGTCACACGTGCGCTGCGGTTGCGTTCTTGGCTCAGGTAACCGGCCGCTGCCAGACCTTGCAGCACTTCGCGCAAGGGCGTGCGGGATAAGCCGTAGAGCGCGGCAAGCTGCGCCTCGTCGAGATCGGTGCCGGGGGGCAGGTCCAGCGTCAGGATACGCGCGCGCAGATCATCGCGGCAGGCGGTCTTGCGGTCGATGCTCATGGGCGGCCCTCGCTTGTATACCACCTGAGTACGAGGTGGTGCGCCGTCGCGTCAACCTCCGCGCAGACCGGCGATCACGGACCGTCGCGCAATTGCCCAAGCGGGCAGCAAGGCCGCAACCGTGCTGAGCATGACAAACCCCACCGCCCATTGCAGTTCGGCAAGGCCAAGGCTGGGCGTTACCAGAACGCCGGTCCGCGCGGTGATCACAGTGCTGAGGATCATGGCGCAGCCATAGCCCAGCACCAGCCCCAGAGCGGCCCCGCCCAGCAGCAGCACCGCCATATGCCCCCAGACCACCGACAAAACAAAGCGCAACGGCGCACCAAGCGCCTTGAGCATGGCCAGTTGCCGTTGTACCAGACCGGACAGGATCAACAGCCCCAACAGAACCGAAGCTGCTACAATGGCCTGTGTCACGGTGGTCAGAATGGAAATCACCTGCCGCGCATCCCCCATCATACGGTACAGATCCGCCTGAAGCGCGCCGGGAAAGACTGCCATCATATCATCGGCACGGTTCCATTGGGTGCGCAGCTGATAGGACGCGCCCATCCCGCGCGGCACGACGACAACAGCAGGGGTGCCGGGAAAGTAGTCCGCATCAAAGGGAGCACCGATGCGCGCCCCATGTTCGGGTTTGTGGCCATTGGCCAGACCGTGCACCTCCCACACGGTTTCGACCGGAACGATGATGGCACGGTCCCATGGCGTGCCTGTAGGGGGCATTTGGCCCACGACCTTTATGTCAAACCCGTCGTGGCGGGCGTCAGAGTCACCGGCGTGTCCGTGGCTTGGCGTGAATGTATCGCCCACATGCAGCGCGGACAGTGCGCCCACGACCGCCTCGGACGAGGTGGCAAAAAGCCGTCCCGTGATCTGCTCACCGGCCAGATGTGTCACGAACTCGGACAGGGTGCCGATGATGGGCGCACCGTCAAAGCTGTCGCCAAAGGCCAGCGGCGCGGCCAGCGCGACCCTCGGGTCTTGTGCGATTTCGATAAAACGGGCGCCATCCAGCAGGTTAACGCGCGACGGCTGCAGGTAGACCGCCGCCAGCATCAAGGTCATCTCTGACCCGGGGGCCCCCACCACCAGATCGAACCCATCAGCGGCACGGGCACCCGCCTCGCGCAGTCCACGTTCCTGCGCGATCAAACCGATTCCCATGGCCACCGAAATGCCGATCAGCGCGACGAACATCAGGTTGGCGAACCGGAACTGCGTCAGCAGGGCGCGGATCAGCACCCATGGGGCATAGCCGCGCATGACACCGACCCAGACCAGCCCGAGGACAACAATGGAAAGAACAACCATCATGCTGTGGTCTCCTGCGCAACGATCTGCCCGCCGTCGACCCGGATCACCCGATCCATTTCATCCAGAAGCGCGGTGTCGTGGCTGACCACAACCAGCGTGCGCCCTGCACTCCGACACGAGCTTACAAGATCCCCGATCAGCCGGTCCGCTGCTGCGCGGTCGAGGGCAGCCGTGGGCTCATCTGCAAGAACGACCGCGGGATTGGCGGCCAGCGCGCGGGCGACGGCCACCCGCTGCCGCTCGCCACCTGAAAGGCTCGCCACAGAGCGGCCCGTGTCCTGCAGCCCGAAACGGGCGAGCAAGGTTTCCGCCTCTTTCGCAATACCGGATCGGGTGTCCTTTGACACAAACAGCGAAGAAAGCCGCGCATTGTCAAAGGCCGACAGCGCGTCGAACAGTAAAAAGTCCTGAAACACCATGCCCATATGCTGCGCACGAAAGGTCGCGCGGTGGCTCTCGGACATCTGCGCCAGATCCTGCCCCGCCCATGACACCTGTCCCGTGGATCGCATCAGCCCTGCCAGAACATGGAGCAATGTCGTCTTTCCAGCCCCCGACGGGCCGGTGATCCCCACAAGCGCCCCCGCCGTGATATCCAGCTGCGGCGCATCCAGCAGCACGCGACCACGGGCGCTGCGCACCACCACATCCCTTAAACCCAAGCCCATGGTCATTGATGATTCCCCCTCAGGCATCGCCATCATGCAGCACCGCCGCCCGGATGCCGCTGCGCGTCTGACGCGTGGTCCGAAACCGCAGGCTTTCCCACCGTGGGGCGGCGAACAGGCAAAAGAAAAACGGCCACCGCCAAAGGCCATGACCGTTCCTTGATGATACGGTGTGGCAACAAGGCCACCGCCCCTTAGCTGCAGCGCTTCTCGGCCTCGCCCACTGCGGCCGTGAACCCCAGCAAAGAGAACGTGTCCTGCGTCGTGGTGCCACGGGCGGACACGGCGGTCAGCACAGCAGAGGAGCCGCGCTTCATCGCGGTGATCAGCTTGGCGTCGTCCTGCGGCGTCGCGGGCCAGGCCCATTCACCTTCGGAATACATTTCGAATTCGGTGCTATCGACCTTGACGTTCACGGTCGATCCCGGCGCAAACGGGTATCCGCCGGTAAAGGCCACCTGACCGGCCACATCCGCGCCCGGACGGTAGAACACCATCAACAGGATCTCGCCACGGGTCACTGCGACCTCGCGCCCGTCCTTGGTGTTGACCATTTCCTTGTAGGTGGTCACCGCCCAACATTCGCGCGGGTCATTGCCCTCGAAGACAGACCAGTCGGTCATGGCGTCCACGCGGTTGGTGCTGCTTTCCTGCGCCTGTGCCACAGTGGCGCCCAGCATCATGGCCGCTCCGGCAACCATCCGACCAAAGTGAGATTTCATTCGTGCAGCCTCCAGCTGTCATAGCCCCAAGCCGCCCACGTGTGTGGCCCTGTCCCGACCTTGTCAAACACGGCGGCGGCGTTTTCTCTCGACGGCGGGACTTTAGCCTGAAAAAACGGAAATGAGAAAGCCCTGTTGGCAGAAACCCGCTTAGGTCGGCAGGGACATACCGCCAGCCCCAGAATATGGGGGTGGCCCGGTCTTGAAGGGGCATATCATGGGTGCAATCGAGATGGTCGAGGTCCTGCGCGGCCCACTTGCTGAAAGCTGCCACAGCGGTCATGCGGTGGTTTGCGACGCCACTGGCGAAATCGTGAAGGCCTGGGGCGATCCGCACCTCCAGATCCTGCCGCGCAGTTCGGCCAAGATGCTGCAGGCGCTGCCGCTCGTGGCCTCTGGTGCGGCAGATGCCCATCACCTGACCCCGCAGCGGCTGGCGCTGTCCTGCGCCTCGCATCAGGGCGCACCGCTGCACAACACCGAAGTCTCCGCTTGGCTCAGCGATATCGGCCGTGGCGAAGACGACCTGATCTGCGGGCCGGAACCCTCGCGCGACACATCCCTGCGCCATCAGATGATTCGCGATGGGGTCGCGCCGCGGCGCCTGATGAACAACTGCTCAGGCAAACACACAGGGTTTCTGACGCTGACCAAACACCTCGGGGCAGGGCCGGACTACTGCTGCCCAGACCACGCGGTCCAGCGCGCGATCAAGGATGCTTTCGAGACGGTCACAAACGAGACCACGCCGGGATACGGCATCGACGGCTGCTCGGCGCCGAACTACATCTCCACCATGCATGGCATGGCGCGGGCCATGGCCTTCTTTGCCTCTGCGGAAACCCGCGGCGATACGCTGTCGCGCGCCGCAGCGCGACTAACCCGCGCCATGATCGCCCATCCCGACTATGTCGCGGGCGAGGGCCGCGCCTGCACCCACCTGATGCGCGCCGCCAAAGAACCGCTCGCGCTAAAAACCGGCGCCGAAGGCTATTTTATCGCGATTTTGCCAGACCGTGGGCTGGGGATCTCGCTCAAGATCACCGATGGTGCCACCCGCGCCTCCAATGCAGCCATCGCCGCGCTGCTGGTCAGCCTCGATGTGCTTGATGCGGATAATCCCGAAGTCGCCCGCTTCCTGAACCCCGACGTCCACAACTTCGCAGGGCTGCGCATCGGAGAGATCCGTCCCAAGCCGGGGGTCTTCACATAACGCAAAAGGGCGCGGTGATGCGCCGCGCCCCCTGCTTTTCCTTGGTTCAAATACCTAAATCCGCGCTCAGATCTTGGCGTAGCCTTGCAGATACAAGAGCGCCGTCAGATCGCCGTGGTTCACCCGCAGATCACATTCCGCCTGAACGCTGGGTTTGGCATGCAGCGCCACTCCCAGACCCGCGCGGTTCAGCATGCCCAGATCGTTCGCACCGTCGCCAACGGCGATTACGTCCGCTTCGCTCAACCCCAGCCGCGCGGTGATCTCCTCCAGCGCGTCGACCTTGGCCTGTTTGCCAAGGATCGGGCGGCCGACCTCTCCGGTCAGGGCGCCATCTGCCACGATCAGCGTGTTGGCGCGGTTTTCGTCAAAGCCCAGCAAGGCCGACACCCGCTGGGTAAAGGCGGTGAACCCGCCCGACACAAGCGCCGCATGGCCGCCCGCATCGTGCATTCGCGCGATCAGCTCTTTGCCGCCGGGCATCAGGGTGATCCGCTCGGCCACCACCTTGTCGATCACGCTTTCGGGCAGCCCTCTCAACAGGGCGACGCGTTCGATCAGCGCGCCCTCGAAATCCAACTCGCCGTTCATGGCGCGGGCGGTGATGTCTTTGACATGGGCGCCGACGCCTGCCTCCTCGGCGAGCTCGTCAATGCATTCCTGCTGGATCATCGTGCTGTCCATATCCGCCAGCAGCATCCGTTTGGCGCGGCCTTCGGCGGGCAGAATGTTCAGGTCGATCTGGTCGGCCACGCTGGCGCGCACCTCGTCAAAATTGGACGGGCGGGCGGGCAGTGCGAATTCCGCCGCCTCGTCGGGGGCAAGCCAGATCACCTCTGCGCCGCCAAAGGCGTTGCGCAGGCTGTCCACCAAGGCGGGGTCCAGCGATCCGGGTTTGGTGATCAGCGATGCGATGAACATGGGGCGGCTCCGTGTCTGTGTCTGCCCGCTAAAGCATGAAACGCGCCGCTTTGAAAGTCAGTCGACGCGGCGCACCAACAACTGGCTTGAGGCGGTCTTGGTCTCGAACACCTTGAGCGCCTTCACCAGATCGGACAGCTTGCGTTTGCCATAGGTGCGCGTGTCGAAATCGGGGTTCGCGGCGGTGATCACCTGCCCGATGTCGCCCAGCCGATACCATTCGTCGTCGCCATCAATGGAATCCATGGCGCGAAAGATCAGATCGCGCGCCTCTGTCAGGGGCCGCTTGCCGGATTTCTCCTGCTCCGGTTTCTCGGGCGAGTTGTCGAGGTTTTCGAGATAGATGAACCGCTTGCAGGCCTTGCGGAAGGCGTCCGGCGTCTTTTGCATGCCCATGCCGAACACATCCAGCCCCTGTTCCCGGATGCGGCTGGCCAGCCGGGTGAAATCACTGTCCGAGGACACCAGAACAAACCCGTCGAACCGGCCTGTGTGCATCAGGTCCATCGCGTCGATCACCAGCGAGATGTCGGAGGCGTTCTTGCCTGTTGTGTTCGCGGGCGAATGCAGCGGCACCAGCCCGTATTCTGCGGTGACCTTGCTCCAGCCATTCATATGCGGGCTGGCAAAATCGCCATACACCCGCCGGACCGAGGCTTCGCCCAATGTGGCGATTTCCTCGAACAGGGCCTTGGCGTATTTGGGCGATGCATTGTCGCCGTCGATCAGGATGGCCAAAAGGCGGGTGTCATTGGGCATGGGGGCCTTTCGGGGCTTAGAGCGTTTTGTACATCACAAGCGCGTCGACCGCGCCTTGTGTCGGATGGTCAAAGGCCTGCGGCAGTCGTCCCACAACCTCGAAACCGGCGCGCTGCCATGTGGCCACAGCACGCGTGTTGGTGGAAACGACAAAGTTATACTGCATCGCACGAAAGCCCAGCCCGGGCGCGATGTCCAGCGAATGGGCCAGCATGGCGCGGGCGACACCGCGGCCACGGGCGGCCTCTGCGGTGATATAGCCGCAGTTGCACACATGGCTGCCGCCGCCCTTTTGGTTGCGCACGATGTAATAGGTGCCCAGCACCGCGCCGTCCTGTTCAAAGACATAGACGCGCCGTTCCGGGCCGAACCAATAGGCCAGCGCATCCTCGCGCGGAATGTCGGGGTCGATGGCATAGGTATCGCCCGCGCGAAACACAGGTTCAAGCATGGCCCATACGGCTGGGTGATCGGCAGCGGCGGCTTCGCGGATCATGTGACCCCTTCGGTTCTGATGTTGATGGTTTCACCGCAGTGTTTGCAGTGCACCGCATCTGCATCATGCAGCACCAGACCGCAATTGTTGCATTCGCAGCGCACCTTGTTCGGGCGGAACAGCACTTGCACCAGACGCAGAAACAGGGTGATGCCGCACAACATGACCACAACGGCGATCAGCCGCCCGACCGTGCCATACAGGACGATGTCGCCAAAGCCTGTCGTCGTCAGCGCGGTAACGGTGAAATACAGCGCATCGGCGTAGTTCTGGATATCGTCGTTGCTGCGGTGCTGGGTGGCATAGACCAGCCCCGTCATCACAAAGACAAAGACCCCCAGATTGGTCAGGGCCAGCGCAATGTCGTCATGCTTGCGGATATAGGGAAAGTCCCGCCGCAACTGCGCGCCCAGATGATAGGTGTGCAACAGGCGCAGGGTCCGCAGCGCCCGCAAAAAGCCCAACCCCTCGCCGGCCAGCGGGGCCAGAAAGGAAATGATCGCCACGATGTCGGTCAGCGTTGTCAGCCGCGTGAAGAACCGCACCCTGTTGGTCGACACCCAGGCGCGCAGGCCGAATTCGATCAGGATGATCACCCCAAAGACGACATCGATGCCTTCGACGATGGCGCCATGATCGGTAAAGGACGTCGCGATGACAAAGATGATGGTGACGATGTCAAAGGCCAGAACGGCATAGCGAAAACGGTGCGCCGCATCACTGTCGCCGGTGTAAAGGTCACGTATTTTCTGGCGCATGTGGCAGCCTCCTGACCGGTTTAGGTGGGGCTGGGCGTGGGGCTGTCAAATGGGATCGCGGTCCCTGAACGCAAACCGGCGACCCGATGGGCCGCCGGAGCGTGTGTGCACGATGGCGGGATCAGAATTCCACGACCGCGCGAATGGATTTCCCCTGATGCATCAGGTCAAAGCCGTGGTTGATCTCGTCCAGCGTCAGCTTGTGGGTGATCATCGGGTCGATCTCGATCTTGCCGTCCATGTACCAGTCGACAAACTTGGGCACGTCCGTGCGCCCCTTCGCCCCGCCAAAAGCTGTGCCTTTCCAGACGCGGCCGGTGACCAGCTGGAACGGACGGGTGCTGATCTCGGCTCCGGCAGGGGCCACGCCGATGATCACGGACACGCCCCAGCCCCGGTGCGAACATTCCAGCGCGTCGCGCATCACCTTGACGTTGCCGGTCGCATCGAACGAATAGTCCACGCCGCCGATCTGGTCGTTGCCGCGTTTGGTCATCTCGACGATTTCCTGCACGGTGTTGTCGACCTTGGACGGGTTGACGAAATGGGTCATGCCGAACTTGCGGGCCATCTCGGCCTTGTCGTCGTTCAGATCGACGCCGATGATCATGTCACAGCCCGCCATGCGCAGGCCCTGAATGACATTCAGGCCAATGCCGCCCAGACCAAAGACCGCCGCCGTCGATCCGATTTCCACGCCAGCGGTGTTGATCACGGCACCGATGCCGGTGGTGACGCCGCAGCCGATGTAGCAGATTTTGTCAAAGGGCGCGTCCTCGCGCACCTTAGCCAGTGCGATTTCCGGCATGACCGTGTGATTGGCAAAGGTCGAGCAGCCCATGTAGTGATGGATCGGCGTCCCATCGAGCATTTTGAACCGCGTGGTGCCATCAGGCATAAGCCCCTGACCTTGGGTGTTGCGGATCGCGGTGCACAGGTTGGTCTTGCCCGACAGGCAGGACGCACATTCACGGCATTCCGGCGTGTAGAGCGGGATCACGTGATCGCCGGGTTTCAGGGTGGTCACGCCTTCGCCGACCTCCAGCACCACACCGGCCCCTTCATGACCCAGAATGGCGGGAAAGATGCCTTCGGGGTCGTCGCCCGAGCGGGTGAATTCGTCAGTGTGGCATAGGCCGGTGGCCTTGATTTCCACCAGAACCTCGCCCGCTTTGGGGCCTTCCAGTTCGACTTCCATGATTTCGAGAGGTTTGCCAGCCTCAAGGGCGACGGCGGCACGGGTACGCATGTGGGATCCTCCTTGCGGAAATTTGCGCCGACACTGCGTCAAACCCGAACCCGCCGCAACCGGCGCGACCGGCGATTTGCGCAAATCGGGTGTTTCTGACTGCGGTGCCAGCGCCGTTAACCGTATCTTGGCGAAATAGCACGCACAGTCGCCCGGTCCATTGCACCGGAGCCGTCATGTCCATCACATCCCGTTTCCCGATCGACGCCGTTCACCCCTCGTCCGAGGAGGAGGCGGTGCACCTTGCGCAACGTCTGGCCGCCGCGCCGCGCCCCGATGCGCTGCGCGAGATCATCGCGGATCATTGCGACGATGCGGTGCGTCTGGGGGTGCTGCATGCTTTGGTGACCTCGACCGCGGGGCCGGATGAACGCATGCGTCGCCGTATTGCGCGCAGGCGCGAGGCGCTTTTGGCGCTCGACCATGCAGAGCTGCATTTCACGATTGCAGGACGGCAGGCGGACAGCCAGCGGGACCGGCAGCTCTGTGATGCCATGTGCCATTGTACCAAGTCGGCCCGCGTGCAAATCACGCGCGAAATCGTCGATCTCAAACAGCGTCACGAGGAGGACAGCGCCCTGCGGGCGGAGCTGTCTCGGCTGACGCGCAAACCCGCCTGATCCGGTTCAGCCGCAGGTCATGCGTTCGATGATACCCGCGTCATCGAGAAAGACATTGGTGCGTTCTGGCCGGTAATCCCGCGTCATCAGGGCACCGGGGGGCAGGATACGTTTGGGGTCCGCGACCACCTCGGCAGCCTCCGACGGTTCTCCGATCAGATCCAGATGTGCTTTGGCGCCGCAGGTGTCCTTTGGCAGCGTGGCATCAGGCGTCGCGGCTTTCTTCTCTCCCATAACGAGAACGGGGGAGGCGTCCTTGTTTATCGGGGCCATCAGGGGGATCGTTACCAAAGCTGCGGCAAGCATCTGAAACATCGAAATATCTCCTTTTCTGGTACAGGGCATATTTTCGCAAGGATGTACAAGGCAAGCGTGTATGTTCGGCAAAATTTTTCTGATTTTCGGACACTCGACTCGAGGATGCATAACAATTAGAACAAATGGTGAACAGCAATCGATTCCCGAAGGTCATGGCCCATCGACGTATCTTATCCCTATGGTTTCCCCGTCTCGGGGCGGAACGCTGGCAGCGGGCAGAACCGCATCTGCGGGATGTCCCGATGGCGACGGTGATCACACAGGGCAATGCACAGACCTTGGGCGCGTTGAACGCTCTGGCCTCTGCGGCGGGGCTGTATGCGGGGCAACCTGTGCGCGATGCCCACGCGCAATGTGCCGATCTGGTGACGCGCGCGGCATATGAACACCGCGAACAGGCGTTTTTGAATGCCTTGCACCGCTGGGCGGGAAAGTTCTCGCCTTGGGTGGCCGCGCAACCGCCGGATGCGCTGGTCATTGACCTGACCGGCTGCGCCCATCTGTTCGGTGGAGAGACCGCGCTTTGTGCGCAGATGGTCGAGGAATGTAGCGATCTGGGGCTGACGGTGCGCACGGGGCTGGCCGATACCTTGGGGGCGGCCTGGGCGCTTGCGCGTTACACCACGGGGGACCGCCAGCAAACGCGCAACGGCGATGCCATTGACCAAGAGGCCCCCGCCACCCGCGCCAAGGCCGGAAAGCGGCGGCATTGGGAACGTGGCGGTGCCGCGCCATCGGTCACCGCAGGTCCGGCCGGTGACAGCCGTGTGGCCGCGCCGGGTGCCGCATGGGCGGCCTTGGCCCCGTTGCCCGTGGCGGCGCTGCGCCTGCCTGCGCACACGCAGGATGCGCTGGTGCGTGTGGGGCTGCGTCGCGTGGGCGATCTGATGGATCAACCCCGTGCAAGCTTGGCGCGGCGCTTTGGGCGGGGGGTGCTGGACCGTCTGGATCAGGCCATTGGCAGCGCGCCGGAACCGATCAGCCCGGCCCGCGCGCCGGACCGCTTTGCCCTGCGTCTGTCCTTTCCCGATCCCATCGGGCTGGAGGAGGACGTCGCCGAAGGGTTCAGTCGCATGACCGACCGGATGTGCGACAGCCTGACCAAACAGGGGCGCGGGGCGCGGGTGATCCGGCTGGAAGCCCATCGGTGCGATCAAATCATGCACTGGCAGACGGTCACGCTGGCCAATGCGATGCAGGATCCGGCGCGAATCATGCCGCTGATCCGGCTCAAGATCCCCGAGCTGGAGGCGGGGCCGGGCATCGACATGCTGCGCATGGAAGCGGTCCATACAGAGCCGGTGCATGCCCGCACCATGGCCGGCCACGCCGAGGCCACCGCCGAAGCGATGCGCCGCAGGGACGGGGGCCGCGGGGTGGAGGATCTGATTGGACGGCTTGGGGCACGTCTGGGGATGGAGGCGATCACGCGCTACCATCCGGCAGAGAGCCATATCCCTGAAAAGGCGTGGAAAACCGTACCGGCGGCATGGTCGGAGGCGGCCACAGACTGGCCGGTCATGGACCGCCCGCGCCCGGCATTGATGTGGCCGCCGGAGCCCGTGATGGCCCCCGACGTGCCGCGCCTGTCGCCGGAATTCCGCTGGCGGGGGCGTGATTGGGTCACGGCTGCGGTGCGCGGGCCGGAACGGATTGCCCCCGAATGGTGGTTGGAAGATCCCGCGTGGCGGTCAGGGCCGCGCGATTACTGGGATGTGCATACGACCCGTGGGGACCGGCTTTGGTTGTTCTATGCCCACGGGGGAGAGCTGTCCTCGGGGTGGTTTTGTCACGGGGCCTTTGCCTAGGGGGCGCTGACGCTCACGGCGGCGATGATCGCGCTGACGGTCACAATGCTGGCGGCGGTCGAGATCAGGATGGATGCCGACACCCGTTGCGGGGCCACGCCGTAATGTTGGGCCAGAATGAACACGTTGCCCGCCACGGGCAGCGCCGCCGCCGAGATCACCACCGACGCGCGGTAGGCGTCGACCGGAAACAGGTAATAGGCGCCAAGGGCGACAAACAGCGGATGCAGAATAAGCTTGGCCACCGACAGCCATGCCGCGACCTCCAGCCGTTCTGCCGATTTCGACGCAAGCGAGGCCCCGATGGCAAACAGCGCGCCGGGCGTGGCCGCAGCCCCCAATGTGACAAAGAAGCTGTTGAGCACCTCATGCAGCCCCACCCCCGAGGCCGAAACCAAAAGCCCCAGCGCAATCGACACGATCATGGGGTTTTTCAGCAGACCGATCGCAAGGACGCGGAAGATACGCAGCGACATCGTCCCCTCGCGCGCGGCGGTGATGATCAGCGTCAGCGCCGACGAAAAGATGACCGTATCGATGACAAGCACCAGAATGATCGGGCCGACGGCCTCTTGGCCCAGCAGCAGCGCCAGCATGGGCACGCCAAGAAAGCCTGTGTTGCCGATGGCGGCGCATTGCGCCTCGACCGCGGCGGTGGGGGCATCCATTCGGCGCCAAAAGGCCACCGCCATGCCCACACCATAGACCAGCGCCGTGCCGAACAGATAGGCGCTGGCAAGGCGCGGCTCAAAGATCTCGTCCAGCGTCAGATTGGCAGAGAACTGGAACAGCATGGCCGACAGGGCAAAGTAGAAGACGAACTTTGTCAGATGCGCCGTGGCTTCGGCACTGAAAAACCGCGTGCGCGCCGCGCCGTAGCCCAGTCCGATCAAGCCGAAAAATGGTAAGGTCTTGAGAAAAATTGCCAACATACACCGTTCGATAGCATGGTGGCGGGCCGCGTCAATCATTGGCTGAGCGTTGGGGTGACGCGGCTGTGATCCCGTTTGGTGCATGCGCGGATGTCAAAACGCATCGGACTGGTGTAGCCAGGGGGCAGATGATCCCGAGGGCTGACATGACCGGACGCTATCTGCGCCATACCCTGCTGACTGTTCCCGCCCGTCCGACGCGGGCTCTGTGGCGTCTGGCGTTGGGGCTGACGGTGGCGGGTTGCGTGATGTTCGGGCTGGCGCAGGGGGTAATGGGGCTGCTTCGTGCGCTGTTGCCTGCGGATCTGTTTGACCAATTCGCCAGTGGGCTGGCCTACGCCGACACGCCTGTGGGTCTTTTGTCGCTTCTGGTGCTGATGGGGGCGATGGGGCTGGGGGCCATGGTGGCCGCCGAGGTTGTGCACCGTCGCCCCGCCCGCAGCCTGTTCGGACCGGCCCGCGTGTTCTGGCCGCAGTTTCTGCGCGTGGTCTTGGCGCTGTTGCTGTTGAACGCGGTCGTCGCGCTCCTGCCGCCGTGGACGTTGTGGCAGGACGTGCAGCCCGGTCTGCCGATAGATCGCTGGGTGATGTTGCTGCCGCTGACGCTGGGTGCGCTGCTGATCCAGACCGGCGCCGAGGAGGTCATGTTTCGCGGCTACCTGCAAAGCCAGCTTGCCGCGCGCTTCGCCCATCCGGTGGTCTGGCTGACGGTGCCCTCGGCGCTGTTCGCCTTCGGGCATTACGCGCCCGAAACCTATGGCGGCAATGCGTGGCTGATTGCGGGCTGGTCCTTTGCCTTTGGAGTGGCTGCAGCGGATCTGACGGCGCGGGCGGGCAGTCTGGGACCGGCGATTGCCTTTCACCTCGTGAACAATTTCGCGGCCATCGCGGTGGTGTCGATGCAGGGGGACATGTCGGGGCTGGCGCTGGTCACGCTGCCCTTTGGCCCTGCGGATGAGGCTGCGGTCGCCGCCTATCTGCCTGTGGATTTGCTGATGATGGCGGCAAGCTGGCTTGCGGCGCGGCTGGCGTTGCGCCTGTAGCGGCGTCTTGGCGCTTGCGTTAGGTAAACTGAGATTTGCAATTTCTTGCGCGCAGGAATACATGCGGGCCAAGCAGAACCATCGGGGCTTCCATGAACTGGATCACCAACTACGTCCGTCCGCGCATCAATTCGATCTTTTCCCGCCGCGAGGTGCCGGAAAACCTTTGGTCGAAATGCGACAATTGCGGCACCATGCTGTTCCACCGCGAGATCAGCGAAAACCTGAACGTCTGCACCAATTGCGACCACCACATGAACATCACCCCGCGCGACCGGTTTTTGTCGCTGTTTGACGGTGGTGTGTTCAACGAGGTCGCGGTGCCCGAACCCGTGGCAGACCCGCTGCAGTTCCGCGATTCCAAGAAATATCCCGACCGGATGCGGGCGGCCCAGAAATCCACTGGCGAAAAAGAGGCCATGCTGGTCGCCGCAGGTGAGATCGGGCGCACGCCGGTTGTCTGTGCGGCGCAGGACTTCAGCTTTATGGCGGGGTCGATGGGAATGTATGTGGGCAACGCCATCGTGGCCGCTGCAGAAGAGGCGGTGAAACTGGGCCGCCCGCTGATCCTGTTTTCCGCCGCTGGCGGCGCGCGCATGCAGGAGGGCATCCTGTCCCTGATGCAGATGCCGCGCACCACGGTTGCTGTGCAGATGCTGAAAGAAGCGGGCCTGCCCTATATCGTCGTGCTGACCCACCCCACCACCGGTGGTGTGACCGCGTCCTATGCGATGCTGGGCGATGTGCATATCGCCGAACCCAATGCGCTGATCTGTTTTGCCGGTCCCCGCGTTATCGAGCAGACGATCCGCGAAAAGCTGCCCGAAGGATTCCAGCGCGCGGAATACCTGCTGGAACACGGGATGCTGGATCGCGTGACCGACCGTCGCGAGATGCGCAAGGAACTGATCATCCTCTGCCGCCAGTTGATGAAGATGCCGCCGCCGACGTGGGGCGACCTGCCCAAACCCGGCTCGGAAGAGCTGTCGCCCGACGCCAATACCGGACCGGCAGGGGCCTAACGCCCCCCTTTTCACAGGATGACTGACATGGGCGGGCAGGGGTCTGATCGCATTCTTGAACGGTTGATGACCCTGCACCCCAAGGTCATCGATCTGGTTCTGGATCGGGTGTGGCAGCTGTTGGCCGCGCTGGATCATCCCGAGCGGCAGTTGCCGCCGGTGATCCACCTTGCGGGCACCAACGGCAAGGGTTCGACGCAGGCGATGATCCGTGCCGGGCTGGAGGCCGCGGGCAAGCGCGTGCACGCCTATACCTCGCCGCATCTGGTGCGGTTTCACGAACGCATCCGTCTGGCGGGAGAGCTGATTTCCGAAGAGCAACTGATGGCGGTTCTGGACGAATGCGACGCGGCCAATGATGGTGCCCCCATCACCTATTTCGAGATCACAACCGTCGCGGGGCTGTTGGCCATGTCGCGGGTGGCGGCGGATTACACGCTTCTGGAAACGGGATTGGGCGGGCGGCTGGACGCCACGAATGTGATCGAACAGCCTGCGATGACGGTGATCACCCCGATCTCGATGGATCATGAGCAGTTCCTTGGTGATACGCTGGCCAAGATTGCGGGCGAAAAGGCGGGGATCCTGAAGCGCGGTGTGCCTTGCGTGGTCGGACCGCAACCGGACGAAGCGCTGGACGTGATCGAGGCGCGCGCGGCCCAGCTTGATGCGCCGCTGCTGGCGCATGGGCAGCACTGGCATGTTTTCGAGGAACGTGGTCGGCTGATCTATCAGGACGACACAGGGCTGTTGGATCTGCCGCTGCCCGCCTTGCCCGGCGCGCATCAGTTCGAGAACGCAGGCGCAGCACTGGCCGTTCTGCGGCATCTGCAGGCGGGCGAGACGGCCTATGAGGGCGCAATGACAAACGCGTCGTGGCCCGCACGTATGCAACGGCTGCGCCAAGGCCCGCTGAGCGCGCAGGCCCCCGGCATCGAGCTGTGGCTTGACGGTGGGCACAACCCGGCTGCGGGGCAGGCGATGGCCCAACATCTGGCAAGCCTGCCTGCGCGCAACACCTATCTGATCTGCGGCATGCTGAACACAAAGGACGCGCGCGGCTTTCTGCGGCCTTTGGTGGCGCAGGCCTCAGGGCTGACCGCCGTTGGCATTCCGGGAGAGGCCAATACCCTGTCCGCCTCGCAGACAGCACAGATGGCGCAGGAGGTGGGGCATCGCGCCCGCACGGCGGAAACCGTTGATGCCGCCCTGTCTAAGATCGCGCAATCCGACCCGAATGCACGCGTGGTGATCTGCGGATCGCTGTATCTGGCAGGGCAGGTTCTGCGCGAAAACGGCTGATCGCACGCCTTTGGCTTGTTTGCGCGATCAACTTTGCCCCCGTGATGTTGACTGATTCCGGCCATCCGGCCTATATCTGTGGACAAGTACAAGGGTTAGTGGCCTGCCAAGGGCCCCAGAGGACGAGCAGTTATGGGTAAAGGTCTTTGTTCGACCGTGTGTGCCGTCATGGCTCTGGCGCTGCCTGCGCAGGCGCAATCCAGCCGCATCACGCAGGACATGCCCCAGTTCGAGGCAACGGTAAACGGTCAGACGCTGAACATTCAGCGCAACGGCGCGGCCTGCCCGCCGTCCTGTGTGCAACCGATGCAGGCCGCCACAGGTGTGGCCACGATCGCCGAGCTAGAGGTTCTGGATTTCATCGACGCCATGGTGGCAAAGCAGCGCGGGCTGTTGGTGGATGTGCGCCTGCCCGAGGTGTTCGGGGCCGGAACGCTGCCGGGATCCGTGAACGTGCCCGCATCGACCCTGAGCGGCGACAACCCCTATCGCGATGACCTTCTGAACGCGCTGGGCGTGCGCAACGGCGATTTCGGGCAGGCTTTTGATCTGGTTCTGCTGGGCGGTGGGGCGGATGACCCTTCGGCAGCAGAGGCCGTGCGCGACCTGCTGGACGCAGGGTATCCGGCGAGCAAGTTGAAATACTATCGTGGCGGTGTGGCGTCATGGCGGGGGCTGGGTCTGGACCTGGCCACCGGACCGTAATCGAGGGGTGAGCAGAGATGATCCGTATGGTCCTATTCGCACTCGGGTTTTTGGCAATTACCGTCGCTTTGCTGGTGATCCAGCCCGGCGCACCGCGTGAGCGCGCCGAACGTCCTGCAGGCGAGGCGGTGGTCACCCGCGCACAGCCCGCGCTGACCGACATTGCCACAGAGCCCAAGCCAGAGATCATCGCACCGCTGGTCGAACCCGAAGACACGAAAGTGGCATTGCCGCCGCGCAGCACGCCCGCACCCATTGCCAGCGCCGTGGATCTGGATGATCAGGAACTGCGCCGCATGACATGGAATACTTTGTCGAGCCTCAATCAGGCCACCGGTCGCGCCCACGCTCCGGGAGAGCCGGGCAGCCTATTGCACACCATCGTGCAGCGGTCCTTGGGCGATGGTGACGGCGCGACGGTTGCGGCGCGCGCGATCCCCGACAGCTACACCGTGCGCGCGGGGGACAGTCTGGTTTCCATCGCCGAGGCGGTTTACGGCGACGTGAACATGACCGGCCCGCTGTTTGCGGCCAACCAGTCGGTTCTGGCGCAGCCCAATGATCTGCGCGCCGGTCAGGTGCTGTCACTTCCGCGCCCCTAAACCTAGCTGATTCGTTTAATTGCACCCGTACGGCTTGCGTCGGCATCTAAATGTTGACGCGCGCAAAGTGATTCGCCTATGCTTCTGGCAACCGCGTTACGGGGCAAAGTGGCGTGGATTTCGGGAAGATACGGGTTTTTTCGCCAACTGCGGCGAGGTGCTTTTGCGCCCTCTGCCGTGGTGTCTTTGTGCAATCCACCGCGCCGTGACGGCTGTTCAGAGTTCAAGGCAGAAGACCAAGAAACGAGCAGGCAATCGGCAGGGCCCTTCGGGGCCCTGTTCCGTTTCGGTCACTGGCCCCAATCGGCGGCCTGCATTTCCCGCAGGCGCGAGGCGGTGCGTTCGAACTCGAAGCTGCCCGACCCCTCGATGTACAGCGATTCCGGCAGGTCCGCGGCGGAGGCGATCAGGCGGACCTTTGCCTCGTACAGCGCGTCGATCAGGGTGACAAAGCGCTTGGCCTCGTTGAAGTTGTGCCGCGAAAGGCAGGGGATGTCCTCGACCACCAGAACCCGCAGCGCATCCGCAAGGGCGAGGTAATCCGCAGGTCCCAACATCTTGCCACACAAGTCATAAAACCCCGCGCGCGCCATACCGTTGCGATAGCGGGGCAGTTCCAGCTTGCGCCCCTTTATCGTCAGCACCAGCGTCTCTTCGACGCCATGGGTCAGCTCTTGCCACAGGCTGTCGATCTGGGCGCGGGTGTCGGCGTTGACCGGGGTGAAATAGACCTGCGCGCCAGACAAGCGGTCCTGCCGGTGATCGGTGTCAGAGGCCAGTTCGCGCACCTCCAGCCGATCCTTTATCAGCGCGATGAAGGGCAGGAACAGCTGGCGGTTCAACCCGTCCTTATACAGATCATCCGGCACACGGTTCGACGTGGTCACAACCACGGTGCCTGCGGCGAAAAGCTGTTCGAACAGACGCCCAACGATCATCGCATCGGTGATGTCCGTGATCTGCATCTCGTCAAAGGCCAAAACGCGATAGTTGTCCGACACCTCCTTGGCGACGGGCTTGATCGGGTCCTCGACCCCTGCGCTGCGCAGCCGGTGCATTTCCGAATGGATGTCCTGCATGAAGGCGTGGAAATGCGCCCGCTTGGCAGGCACGTTCAACGTATCGACAAACAGGTCCATCAGCATGGATTTGCCACGACCGACCCCGCCCCACAGGTACAGCCCCTTTGGCGGTTCGGGCGCTTTGCGGAAAAACCCGCGCTTGGGCGGTTCTGCCAGCGTGGCGCGAATGCGTTCAAAGGCCGGTAACGCCGCGCGCTGCGCCGGGTCCGGTGTGATCTGGCCTGCGGTGACGCGGGCCTCGTAATGGTCCTGAACGGTCTTCATGCTGCTGGGATAGCCCGCGCCGCGCCTGATGTGTAGGGGGCTTCTGCGCGGTTATGAAGGATGCTGATGACATATATCATCACCGCATGGCTTGACCTGTTGTGCAAAGAGGTCAATCCATATCCGTCACGCAAAGGAGCCCGCCATGCAACGATCTGCCCCCCTCATGACGCCGGTTTTGATTGTCGGATGCCTGATCATCATGGTGTCCTTTGCAGTACGGGCCAGCTTTGGCGTGTTCCAGATCCCGATTGCCGAGGAGTTCGGCTGGGCGCGGGCCGAGTTCTCGCTTGCCATTGCGATACAGAACCTGGCCTGGGGCATCGGGCAGCCGATCTTTGGCGCGCTGGCCGAGAAGATGGGCGACCGCAAGGCCATCATCGCCGGTGCGCTGATCTATGCGGCAGGGCTGGTGATGTCGTCGGTGTCAGAGACGCCGTTCGCCATGCAAGCGTGGGAAGTGCTGGTGGGGTTCGGCATCGCTGGCACGGGCTTTGGCGTCATCCTAGCCGTGGTGGGCCGCGCCTCAAGCGACGAAAACAGATCCATGTCGCTGGCCATCGCCACCGCAGCCGGATCTGCGGGACAGGTGTTCGGCGCCCCCGTGGCCGAGGCATTGTTGGCGGTCATGCCGTGGCAGTCCGTCTTTGTCGTCTTTGCGCTGGTGATCGTGGCCATGCTGGCAGCGCTGCCGTTGATGCGCGCGCCTGTCGCCGCCTCCAAGGCGGAGCTGGAGGAAAGCATGGGCCGCATCATGGGCCGTGCCTTTCGTGACCCGTCGTTCACGCTGATCTTTTTGGGGTTCTTTTCCTGCGGCTATCAGCTGGCCTTTATCACCGCGCATTTCCCCGCTTTCGTCACTGAGCTGTGTTCACCCATCATGGCGGGCAGCCTGCTGGCCAATATCGGGATCACGACGACCTCTGCGCTGGGGGCGGTGGCGATTGCGCTGATTGGCTTGTTCAACATCATCGGCACGCTGACCGCAGGCTATTTTGGCAAACGCCTGCCCAAGAAATACCTGCTGGCCGGAATTTACACCGCACGCACGATCGCAGCGGCGGCCTTTATCCTGCTGCCGATCACGCCGACGTCGGTTCTGGTGTTCTCTGCGGTGATGGGTGGGCTGTGGCTGGCCACGGTGCCGCTGACCTCTGGGCTGATCGCGCATCTGTACGGGCTGCGCTACATGGGCACGCTGTATGGCATCGTGTTTCTCAGCCACCAGATCGGCGGGTTCCTTGGTGTGTGGCTTGGCGGGCGGATGTATGACGTCTACGGCGACTACACCTTTGTCTGGTGGATCGGCGTCGGAGTCGGGGCGTTCAGCGCACTGGTGCATCTGCCCATCCGCGAGGACCGCGACACAGGTGCGGCAGGGGCGCGACCGGCCTCTGCCTGAAGCCGGGTTACACTTGCTTGCGGGCCGCGTGTAGCGCGCGGTCCAGCGCGTCCAGAAACCGACTGCGGTCCGCCTTGCCAAATGCCTTGCCGCCGCCTTGGCGGAACGGGTCCGCCGCGCGCAGGTCCGCCATCAGATCCCGCATGGCAAGCTGCTGACCGATATTGGCCTGCGTCAGGGCCGAGCCATCATGGCGCAGCACCTGTGCGCCGGCCTCGACGCATTTTGCGGCCAATGGCATGTCGCTTGTCACCACCACATCGCCCCGTTTGGCGCGATCCGCGATCCACATATCGGCCACATCCGGTCCGGCATCCACCACGATGATGTCCACCAAAGGGTTTCGCGACGGGCGCAGCCCCCCATTGCTGACCAGCTTCATGGGGATGCGGTGGCGGGTGGCAACGCGCTCTGCCTCGTCTTTGACGGGGCAGGCGTCGGCGTCGATATACAGCGTTGTCATCAGGCGAACAGATATTCCGCGTGGAAATTCATGTGATCCTCCATAAAGGAAGACACAAAAAAGTAGCTGTGGTCATAACCCTTTTGCATGCGGAACACGCCATCCTGGCGTTTGGCGGCCATCGCTTCGGACAGGGCTTCGGGTTTGAGAAGCTCAAGGAATTGGTCTGATGCGCCCTGATCAATCAGGACTGGCCCGTCAAAGCCCACCTCCCGCATCAACAGGGTTGCGTCATGTTTGGCCCATGTCGTCTCGTCCGAGCCAAGGTAGGCCCCCAATTGCTTGCGGCCCCAATCGGACGCTGTGGGGTGGGCAATGGGCGCAAATGCGGAGACAGATGTAAACCGTTCGGGCAAGGACATCGCAAGGGTCAGCGCCCCATGTCCCCCCATCGAATGTCCGGTGATGGCCTGACGGTCCATATCCAGCGCGAAGTGTTCCCCTAGAAGGGCGGGCAGATCGTCTGCGATGTAATCCCACATGCGAAAGTGTGACGCCCACGGGGTCTGTGTGGCATTGACGTAAAAGCCCGCACCCTTGCCCAGATCATAGGCGTCATCATCGGCCACCCCATCGCCGCGCGGCGAAGTGTCGGGAAAGACAACCGCAATCCCGTGTTCCGCGGCCCATGCCTGAGCGCCCGCTTTGGTCATGGCGTTTTCGTGGGTGCAGGTCAGGCCCGACAGATACCAAAGCACTGGCACTGTGAAATGCTGTGCCTCTTCGGGCAGAAACAGGCCAAAGGTCATCTCGCAGTTAGTCGCCGCGCTGCTGTGGCTGTAGACGCCTTGCGTGCCACCAAAACAACGGTTCTCGGATACGGTTTTCATGGGGTCTCCATCAGGCCGGTGGCGCGATGAGGCCGCGCCGTGTCACTTTGCGCCGTACCGTGCCATGAAGGTGTCCAAGGCGCCATCCACAATCCGGTTGCGTTCAGCCGCAGAGAATTCAGTTTGCTGGCGGAACAGAAGTTTCGGCCAGAGATCGCATTTGCACAGTTCGGCAAACTGGTCGGCGGCCAGATCCAGATCGTCCCCCACGATTTCACCGCGCTGCTGCGCGATCTTGAGATAGGACATCAGGGCGTCATGCACCACGACGGGGCCGCTTTGATAGAATTCCTGACCAAGCTCGGGGAAGCGATAGGCCTCGGCCACGCAAATGCGGAAAATCTGCTGGCCTTGGTCGGACAGCATGAATTCGATCATCTTGTGGGCGGCGATGGCCAGAACCTCGCGCGGGGGGCGCGAGAAATCCAACGATCCCAGCGCATCCTGCGCCAGTTCATTGCATTGCAGACAAGCGCATTCCATGAACAGAAGGCGCTTGTCTGGGAAGTAGCTGTACAGCGTTGCCTTAGAGACGCCGGCACTGCGCGCGATGTCATCCACCGACGCGCCTTCGAACCCGTCGCGCAGGAAAACGTCCTGCGCCCCTGATATCACCTGATCGTATTTGCGCCCTTTGCGCACATCACGCGGTGATGCAGGGTTTTTCGAGTCTATCGTCTTGGCGTCTGTCATGCGTCCTCTCTACCCCCGAACCCTGTCCATTTCTGGACCGTGTGGTTCAGGTTCAACACGCAATAGGTGTGGTAGATCAAGGAATTTTGCAAGCTGCCGTAACGTTAGCGGTTCTGGGCCGGCTGCGTTTGATCGGGCTGCTGGACCGGTGTCGGAAAGGTGAAGTCCGGCAGAAAGTTGGGCGCAACATTGGCAAAGGCCGGTGCGGCCAGCAGGGTCAGGGCGAGCGCGGTAGCGATACGTTTCATCATAGATCTCCTTTCATATCGAACTGAACCGTTCTGTTCGTTTATATGAACTCGACGGTTCATTTCGTCAAGTGCTGCAGCGCAGCATTTCTTGCACGGCAGGTATACGCACAGCGCAGGTGAGTCGTTCCATCACGGTTTGGCTCAAACTGTCTCGACCTACGACGCCCATGATCCGCACAGACAAAGGGCAACCGGCGAGGCAGGCGGCTGTGACTGGTATCCAAGCCTTGTCCCAAAGGGGCGTCGGAGGTATTCAGGCGGGAACAAAAACGGGAGGGACAACACGTGACCATCGCTCGGCCGATGCCGGTTAAATTTGTGGATTTTTATGTATTGGCGCGATGCCCAGGGGTGAGGGGCTAAGGGTGCGCGTTCTGTTCGGGCTGGCCGCTGTGGCCCTGCTGACCGTTGCAGGCTGTGGCAAGCCGATGGTGCCATCCTTCGCGGCAAAACTTCGCGATAGCGCACCGCAAACGGAAAAGCGCAAGGCTCCGTTATCGCGCATATCCTTGGCAGGGGGCGATGTGGTTGTCGCCGGTCCCGAGGGGTACTGCCTTGATCCCGCGACCTCCCGTTCGGGACAGGGGCAGGGTTTTGCGCTGGTGGCGTCCTGCATGATCCTGTCGGGCGGACAGACGGGTACAAATGTCCCGCCTGTTCTGGTTGCCGTAACCGTCGGACCCCGTGCGGCCACTGCGGATGTGCCCACAGCGCAAGTGCTGGCAGATGCGGCCGAGGCGCCGCTGCAGGCATCGTCGCGTGACGATGGCATGGTCCTCGCCCATCTGGGGCGCGGCGGCGCGGCGGTTCTGCCAAACGGCGATCGTCGATACTGGCGCGGTGCTTTTATCGAAGGGGACCGTATGGTCGGTCTGGCGCTTTATGCACCAAAGGGGCATCCCTTGGCCGGCGCTGCGGGGGCGGGCTTTTTGACGCAAATGCGCGACAGTATTCATAAGGCCAGCTCGGGCGGGACGCGTCCCGCGCTGGCGGCGGTTGCTACACCGGATCAGGCCGCACCGACAAAACCGCGCAGCACACGATCAAAACCCGCGCTTTCACGTTTATTCGCGCGCGTGGGTTTGCCATAATGCTCCCGAAAGCGAAAGCATTGGTCGAAATCGAGAGCGTCACACCCTAGGGTGGAGACGCATCATCGAAGACAGCATGGGGGCAGCATGGCGTCGGGTCAGAAAAAGAAATGGGTCGACAAGATGGTCTTTCGGGCCGCATTGCGGCGCTGGGCGCAGGCGGCGCGCGCGTCGCACCGGATGGAGCTGTCCGAGCTGCGCGAGCATCGCACCCGCGCCCGTCGCCTGCGCGCCCATCTTGATAAGCTGATCCATGTGGCCGAGGAACGTTTGGCGCTGCCGATGATCGGCAATCAGGCCTTTCCACGCCCTGTCGATACCGATTGGGCATGGCGCCCTGAACTGTGGTGCGGTCCGCTGCCGGTGCCGGGCATGTCCTCTGTCGCAAGCCAGTCGATGCTGGGAGACGAGGCGACGATGTTCCATGATTGCGCCCAGTCCGAGCTGACCCTGCGACAGGTGCGCAACACGCGCGAGGCCGATCTTGCGGCTTATGGCTTGCGCATGGACGTGTTCCGGTTCGACGGGTCGTATCTGTCGTTGGCCATCGATCTGCCTGAAGAGGCATCACGCGGCCTGAAACGCAGCCATCTGATCCGCATCGACACGATTGTCGAGATGGAAAAGCCGCTGGAGATCTTTGCCCGCCTCAACATCAAACACGGGCCGAACACAGAACAGATCGTCCGCGAATTGCCCCTCCACGAGGCGGACATCAATGTGGAGTTCGATCTCGCCTATACCAAGCTCAACGAGAAGCGGGTCGAAAAGCTGTGGCTGGACCTGATCTTCGAGGGGCCGGAAATGAATCAGGTCGTTCTGCGTGATCTGACCTTCAGTCGCCGCAAGCGCGCCGCGCTGTGACCGTATCGCGCACAAGGGGAACCGTATGACTGCTTTGAAACTGACGAAAACCCGCTTTGTCGAAGGCCATTGGGAAGGCATCCTGACCTCCTCGGTCGAGGGGACGGTCCCCGATGTTCAGGTGACCCTGCGCGACACGCCTCTGGAAGGGGTGACGGTGACCGAAATCGCCGAGGACACAGCCCGTCCCGGCCCCCGCTGGGTTGTGCGCATCCCCGTCCCGGCGGAGGCCGTGGGCGACGGGGTGCAAACCATCCTGATTTTCGACGCGGCAACCGATACCGTTCTGAACAGTGTCACGCTGGTCGCGGGCGAGGCCTTGGGCGACGACATCCGCGCCGAGGTTGAACTGCTGCGTGCGGAGCTGGACATGCTCAAACGTGCCTTCCGCCGGCATTGTCTGGAAACCGCCTGACCTGCAGGCGACGGCGGGTTTGCATTTCTGCACTGGCCTCAAACGCTTGGGCTGATTGACCTTTCGTAACGCGGCGTCCACGGTGGGCCCATTGCGAAAGGTCCATTCCATGTCCCCGATGCGCGGCATTGCGCTGAAACTGGCGTCCGTCTTTCTGTTCACCATTATGGCGTCTTTGATCAAGGCCGCGTCGGATCATGTTCCGGCGGGCGAAGCGGTGTTCTTCCGCTCGGCCCTTGCCATGCCGGTGATTGTGGCGTGGCTGGCGATGCGTGGTGATCTTCGCACCGGTTTGCGGGCCAAACGTCCGTTGATGCACATCTGGCGCGGCATGGTGGGTGTCACGGCCATGGGATGTAACTTTGCGGCGCTCGGGCTTTTGCCACTGCCCGAGGTGACGGTCCTCGGCTATGCCGCGCCCATGCTGACGGTTCTATTGGCGGCCGTGATGCTGGGGGAGCGGCTGAAGCTGTTTCGCATGACGGCGGTCGTGCTGGGACTGGCGGGCGTCACGGTTGTGATGTGGCCAAGGTTGAGCATTGGCGACGTCAGCGATGTGGCCCTGTGGGGGGTCGGTTTCATCATGGTGTCGGCGGTGATGCGGGCGCTGGCGCAGATCCAGATCCGGCGCATGGTCGCGACCGAGGAAACCTCGGCCATCGTGTTCTACTTCTCGCTGACAGCGACGTGCTTTTCGCTGCTGACGCTACCCTTTGGATGGACGTGGCCCTCGGCCCCCGTGCTATGGATGCTGGTCGGGTCCGGCGTGATTGGCGGGGTGGCGCAGATTTTCCTGACATCGTCCTACAGGTTTGCGGGGGCGGCGGTTCTGGCACCGTTCGAATATGCGTCGATCCTGTTTGCTGTGGTCTTCGGGTATGTGCTGTTCGACGAGGTCCCGACCCCGAATGTGCTGGTCGGGGCGGGGATTGTGATCCTTGCCGGGATCGGGATCATCCTGCGCGAACGTCAATTGGGTCTGCGCCGCGGCAAGGCACGTCCCGGCATGACGCCCCAAGGGTAATTCTACAGATCGAAGCGATCCGCCAACCAATACGCGGGGCGCAATAGGTGGCGGCGGTGGCGGCCCAGCGGAAACCGTTTTGGCGGCGCGGCCAGAAAGGCAGGCAAGCCCGTGACGGGCGTGCCCAGCATGTGCTGCGCTATGCAATGCCCCAGATAGCTGCCCATGGCGACGCCATTGCCATGAAACCCCAGCGCACCGAACAGACCGTCATGACCGGGCATCGGCCCGCAGAACGGATGGCCTGAGCGCATAAGGCAAACCAGACCGGACCATTCATGGGTGATCTCGACATCGCGCCAATCGGGAAACAGGCTGTGAAAATCGTGGCGGATGCGGGCGGCAATGCTGGCTTGTTCTTGCGGTGATGCGCTCAGCCCGCCCCGCATCCCGAATAAAAACCGCCCGTCGGGCAGCTTGCGGAAATAATGCAGCAAGCGCCGGGTGTCATAAGCCATCTGGGCCGAGGTCCAGCCCGCGGCCTGTTGCTCAGCCGCGCTCAGCGGGCGGGTGACGATGACCGTGCTTTGCACAGGCAGGGTCCGCGCGCGCAGCCAGTCGGGCAGGTTCTCCGCGCTATAGCCATTGGTGGCCAGAACGACCTGCCGCGCGGTGATGGTTCCGGTGGGGGTGGTCAATTGCCATTGCGTGCCGCGCGACAGCTGTGTGACCGGGCTGTTGGCATGCAGATCGACCCCTGCGGCCCGCGCGTCGGATGCCAGATGACTGTGGTATTTGCGCGGGTTCAGCGCCCGCCCCAAGGGAATGGTGACCCCGCCATGCCACGGGCCGGACATGCCTGCGCTGGCTAGATCATTGGGCGCATGTACCTTGGGGCTGACGCCGTAGGTCGCCGCGATCTGGTCCACGTCGGCCTGCAAGCCGCGCCAGGCCCGCGCTGAATGGGCAAGGATGGTTTCCCCGTCAGAATGCACATCCGCGTCACGACCGCCAAGAGTGTGCAGCACGTGATCGATGGCCGCGCGTTCCGTGCCGTGCCATTTCTGTGCGGCGCTTTCGCCGTGCTGGCGGGCCAGCATCTCTCCCGACACCAACGCCCCGCCGAGGCAGCAAAACCCGCCGTTGCGACCAGAGGCGCCCCAACCGGGGTGCTCTGCCTCCAGCAGGCGGACGTGTCGCCCGGCGCGGGCCAAGGTGAGCGCCGCGTTCAACCCGGTAAAGCCGCCACCAATAACGGCCACATCACAGTGCTGGTCGCATTGGACCGCAGGCCAGTCCAGTGGGGCCACGGTATCCGCCCAGAACGCCCCGGTTTGGGGCGCATAGGCGGCATCCTCGTAAAGGCGTCTCACGCCGAGGCTTCGGCGGCGCGTTCCTCACGGGCTCGGCGCATGGCGTCACGTTTGGTCAGCAGCGATGCGGTGATGACCCCGATGGTGACAATGACGATCAGCACGGTGGACAGCGCATTGATCTGCGGGCTGACGCCCAGACGCACTGCCGAAAAGATCTTGATCGGCAGGGTCGTCGCCCCCGGCCCCGTGGTAAAGGAGGCGATCACCAGATCGTCCAGCGATAGGGTAAAGGCCAGCAGCCAGCCCGAAATCACCGCAGGGGCGATGATCGGCAGGGTTACAAGGCGGAAGGCCTCGAACGGGGTAGCGCCCAGATCGCGCGCAGCCTCCTCCAAGGCGGCATCAAAGCTGACCAGCCGTGACGACACCACCACCGAGACATAGCACATCGCAAATGTGGTATGCGCCAGAACCACCGTCAGAATGCCGCGATCTATGTTCAACCCGATGAACAGCAGCAACAGCGACAGGCCGGTGATAACCTCTGGCATGACAAGCGGGGCGTAGATCATGCCGGAGAACAGCGTGCGGCCCGGAAAGCGCCCGACGCGCACCAGAACATGCGCCGCCATCGTGCCCAGCACCGTGGCCAGCGTCGAGGAAAAGAACGCCACCCGCAATGTCACCCACGCCGCATCAAGAAATTCCTGATCCTCCATCAGCGCGCTGTACCATTTGGTCGAGAATCCGGCCCAGACGGTGACCAGACGGCTTTCGTTGAACGAATAGATCACCAGAATGACCATCGGCAGATACAGGAACACGAAACCGAAGGTCAGCGCCGTGACATTGAACCAGGACAGCCGTTTCATGCGGGGCCTTTCAGGGTCTTTGTAGGGGCCGAGGCGATCATTTCTCCGCCTCGCGCGATTTTTCCTCGGACCGTTGGAACAGGACGATGGGAATGATCAGGATCAGCAGCAAGATCACCGCAACAGTCGCCGCGACAGGCCAGTCCCCGTTGTTAAAGAACTCTTCCCATAGGACCTTGCCAATCATCAGCGTGCCAGAGCCGCCCAGCAGCGAGGGGATGACAAATTCACCAATGGTCGGGATGAACACCAGAAAACAGCCTGCGATGATGCCGCCGCGCGATAGCGGAAAGGTCACCAGCCAAAAGGCCTGAAGCCGCGAACAGCCCAGATCCTCGGCCGCTTCCAGCAGGCTTTCGTCCAGCTTTTCCAAGGCTGCATAGATCGGCAGCACCATGAAGGGCAGGTAGGTGTAGACAATGCCGATATAGACGGCGAGCTTGGTGTTCAGGATCTGGAGGGGCGTCGAGATCACGCCAAGCCAGAGCAGGAACTGGTTCAGCACCCCCTCGTTCCCGAGAATGCCCATCAGCGAATAGACACGGATAAGGAAGGACGTCCAGAACGGCAAGATCACCAGCATCAGCAGCGTCGCATGCCATTCGCGCGGGGCGCGCGCCATGCCGTAGGCCATGGGATAGCCCACCAGCAGCGTGGCAAACGTCGCGATCACCGCAATCTGCAGCGAGCTGAGATAGGCTTTCCAATACAGATCATCGGTGGTCAGAAAGCTGTAATTCTCGAAATCCAGTTCTGACAGGAACGCCTGTAGGCCGGCCCAACCGTCCGACAGGGTCAGGAGCGGCGTGTAAGGCGGGCGCGACAGGGCGTAATCGGACAGCGAAATCTTGAACACGATGGCAAAGGGCACAAGGAACAGCGCCACAAGCCACAGATAGGGCAGGCCGATCACGGCTGCGCCCATGAAATTTCCGCGGTCGTCCGGGTCCATCCGGCTGAGCGAGACCAGAGCAACCGCCCCAAGCCCCAGCGCACCGGCCAGCGTCAGGGCAAAGCCGTCCGCATCCGCAGCCGCCAACCCGTTGGCCCACAGCCCGGCAATCACCTGCGCCGCAAGCATCGCGCATCCGATCAGCGTAAGACCCAAGGCCAGATTGCGCGCACGTGTGGGGGCGGGTCTGTCCAAAGCGGGGACGTCGGTCACGAATCGTCCTCCAGCACCACTCCGGCGGTTGCGGTGAATGACAGCCAGACTTCGTCCTCCCACGTGATGTCGCGGTTGGCGATGCGGCGGGTGTTGGCGACCTTGGCCTTGACCATCGCGCCATTGGCCAGCTCGACATGATAGGTCGACATATTGCCCAGATAGGCGATGTCGATGACCTTGCCGCGCAGCACATTGGCGGCCTCGGGGCGGTCCTTCCAGATCGAAATCTTTTCGGGGCGCAGGGAGAACGCCACCTGTTGACCACCGCGCGCGGGATCGCCGTTGGCAATGATCAGCGGCGGCTGGTTGTCCGCCCAGTGCAGTTCCAGACCGCCGTCGGGGATCTTGGTGTCGCCCCGCCTGCGGGTCTGTGGCGCCGCAGGGGCCGGGCTGTCGGTGATCGGGTCGGGCATGGGCAGGGCCTTGGGCTCGTCGATCCAGCGACCAAAGACGGGGGCAAAGACCTTGTCATGCAGTTTCATGCCAAGCGCGTTGGGCTGCGGTGTGCGCGCGGCTTCGGCGGCCATGTCGTTCAATGCGGCCTCTGCCTCGGGGCTGGTGGGTTCGGGCAGCGGCTGGGCCACGGGATCCAGCGCGGGCACCGATGTTTCGCGCAGCTGCGCCGTGCCGCGGAACAGGTTCACGTCCCCGATGAAGTCCGCCACATAGACACTGTTGGGCGCTTCGTAGATGCGGTCTGGCGTGTCGACCTGCATGATCTTGCCGTTGTCCATGACCGCCACGCGGGAGGCCACGGTCATGGCTTCCTCTTGGTCGTGGGTCACGATGATAAAGGTGGTCCCGGTCTTTTCCTGAATATCCATCAGCTCGAACTGGGTTTCCTCGCGCAGCTTCTTGTCTAGCGCGCCCAAGGGTTCGTCCAGCAGCAACAGTTTCGGCGCCCGCGCCAGGGAACGGGCCAGCGCCACACGCTGCCGTTGCCCGCCAGAGATCTGGTGCGGTTTGCGCTGGGCGAATTTTTCCAGACGGGTCAGGCGCAGCATTTCCCGCACGCGCTGTTCGATCTCGTCCTTGGGCTTTTTCGCGCGGCGCAGACCAAAGGCGATGTTTTCCCAGACCGACAGATGCGGGAACAGCGCGTAGCTTTGGAACATCATGTTGACGCTGCGCTGGTTGGCGGGAATGTCGGTCAGGTCATAGCCGCCCAACAGGATCTGCCCCGAGGTGGGTTGTTCAAACCCCGCAAGCATCCGCATCAGGGTGGTCTTGCCACAGCCGGACGGGCCGAGCAGGGCAAAGAATTCCCGCGCGTAGATGTCTTGGGTCAGGTCGTCGATGGCGACAAAATCGCCAAAGCGTTTGGTCACGCCCTTGAACTGGATCAGGGGCTTTTCGGCGGGATCATCCCAGGGGGCGAATACGGTCTGGCTCATGCGGCCCATCGTCAACAGCGCGCGGCAAAAGGCAAGACGCCCCGCGCGCGGAATGCCGGATTTTTTGCCCCGTCGCGCTGTCTTTTTGGTTGTGGGTTCGGTTTGGGGCGGATGGGTGCGACAAATTTGACCACCGCAGGAATGAGCCTAATTTCAGCACATTAGATGCAGGTTCCCCTGACCGGCATGCCATCCATAGGAGAGTTTTCGCATGGCTTCCAGCGATACAGAGGATTCGGATGACGCCAATCCCAACGTGCTTGATTTCGATACAGAGTATGAGATCGGACAGGACAACATCCAGCCGATGGGGCTGGACATCCACAACCCAGTCTTTGTGATATCCGGCGCGCTTGTCGTGGCCTTTGTGGCGGCGTCGCTGTTCAACCAAGAGGCCTCTGCCGCTTTTTTCGGCTGGCTGCGGCCCTTTCTGACGTCAAAGTTTGACTGGTTCCTGATGCTGTCGGTCAATCTGATGGTGGTGTTCTGTCTGGCGCTGGTGTTTTTGCCGGTGGGCAAGGTGCGGCTGGGCGGCGCGGACGCCAAACCGGAATACAGCTACGCCGGTTGGATCGCGATGCTGTTCTCCGCCGGCATCGGGATTGGTCTGCTGTTCTTCTCGGTGCTTGAGCCGATGTATTACACGCTGCCGGAGCTGGACTCCTGGCCTTTGGGACGCGATCCGTCGCTGCCGGGGAACGAGAACCTCGCCCTTGTCGGCACCTTCTTTCACTGGGGGATCAGCGGGTGGGCGATCTATGTGCTGGTTGCGTTGTCCTTGGCGGTGTTCAGCTTTAACCTTGGTCTGCCGCTGACATTGCGCAGCGCCTTTTATCCGCTGCTGGGCGAGCGGGTCTGGGGGTGGTGGGGCCATGTCATTGACATCCTCGCGGTCTTTGCCACGCTGTTTGGCCTGACGACCTCGCTGGGTCTTGGGGCGCAACAGGTGGCGGCCGGGCTGAACGATGTCTTTGGCATTCCGCTGTCGGACATGCTGACCGTCGGTCTGATCCTCGGGATCACGGCAATTGCGCTGGTATCGGTGCTGTTGGGCATGGATGCGGGGGTGAAACGGCTTTCCGAGATCAACATGCTGATGGCGCTGGGGCTGTTCATCTTCGTCCTGATCGTGGGGCCGACGCTGGGTCTGCTGGAACGCTTTGGCGCGGCGATGGCGGATTACGTGGTGAATTTTGCCGCACTGTCCAATCCCTTTGGCCGCGAGGACACTGGCTATATGCACGGTTGGACGACATTCTACTGGGCGTGGTGGATCGCATGGTCGCCGTTTGTGGGCATGTTCATCGCGCGCATCTCATATGGTCGTACCGTGCGCGAGTTTATCATTTGTGTGCTGATTGCGCCGACCTTGGTGTGCTGCCTGTGGATGTCGGTCTTTGGCACGATGGCGTTGGATCAACTGGCCGCCGGGTATGAGGGGGCAAAGGATGTGGTCATCGCCTACCAGCCCGAGCTGTCGTTTTTCCGCATGATCGACCAGTTGCCGCTGTACAATCTTATCGCGCCGATCTGTCTGGTTTTGATCGTGGTCTTCTTTGTCACATCGTCTGACAGCGGCTCGCTTGTGATCGATACCATCACGGCGGGTGGCAAGCTGGATGCGCCGGTGGCGCAGCGCGTGTTCTGGTGCACATTCGAGGGGCTTGTTGCCATTGCGCTGCTTTTGGGTGGCGGGCTGAACGCGCTGCAAGGCGCCGCGGTCAGCATGGGCATTCCCTTCACGGTGGTTTTGCTGGGAATGATGTATTGCCTGTGGGTGGCCCTACGGTCCGAGCGGGCAAAGCTGCTGGGTTAGACAAACATATGCCCCCGCCCCTGATGTGGGCGGGGCATAACGCAGGCGCAAAATAAAAGGGCCGCCCGAAGGCGACCCCTTAAAGTCCAGACCTAAGCCTGAATTAGTTCATCAGGTAAGCGCGCATTTCACGCTCTTTGTCGTTTTCCGAAGCGGATTCGGTCGCGATGGAGATCAGGGCGGCCTTCTGCTGGTCGGACAGGCTGTCCACGTCAACGTTCGGCAGGTAGGACGCGATCACGTTGTCGTAGTATTCGCCCTGCTCGGTTTCGACCTTCTCGACGACAACAACTTCGTCAGCCGGAACAACGGTGACCGACTTGGTCACAGCGGGCGAACGGTAGGTGTCAATGTAGGCGCGCATCTCACGCTCTTTGTCTGCTTCGTCTTCCGACGTTGCGATGCTCACCAGTGCGGCAACCTGCTGGTCGGACAGAGTGGAGACGTCAACCTCGGGGATGTACTGGTGGATGGTGTTGGTGTCGAACTGGTTGGCAGCAAATGCGCCGGTTGCGATCACGGTGGTCAGAGCGGTAGCAGTAATAAAGCGTTTCATCGTGTATCTCCTCAGAGAATTTCGTATCATCGACGAGAGCGTGTCCCCCGTCCTTCTGAGTGCTCAACACCCGCTTGACCCAGTTCGTTCCCTGTGATTTACTTTTTATCTTCAAGTAATTGTGAGGTCTTGGGTATCTTTGATCACGGGTGCGTGATCGGTGATCCGGACAATAAAAAAGGCCGCCCGAAGGCGACCTTTTGTCCGTGAGTGTGCGGCGATTTTAGTTCTTCAGATAGGCGCGCATGCGCTGCTCTTTGTCGGCGTCATCGCCCGAGCTTGCCATGCCGACCAGCGCGGCTTTCTGCTCGTCCGACAGGGTCGCGGGGTCAACGTCCGGCAGGTATTCGGTGATCACGCTGTCGTAGTTCGACATGTCGCTCATGTGGGTCGGGGTCTCGCCAGTGGTGGTCATGGTCGAGGACTCGGCACCGATATAGGCGCGCATTTCCTGTTCCTTGTCCGCTTCGTCTGCGGAGGTGGCGATGCCCACCAGTGCGGCAACCTGTTGGTCGCTCAGAGTCGAGACGTCGACGTCCGGCAGGTACTGGTTGATGGTGGAAGTTTCGTAATCAGTTGCGGCCAGTGCGCCAGTCGTCAGTGCGGCGGTCAGTGCGGCGGCAGAAATAATGCGGTTCATGATGTGTCTCCTAAGATCCAATCTGGCAGGCGTTTGAACCTGCCTGCTGGGTGAACAACACGCCCCCGCCGAGTTCGTTCCGGGATATTTTATATTTATCATATGGTTAGGCGTATATGCGCAGCGCAAAAGCCGCCTTGCAGAGCGAAAACTGCAAAACGGCCCGACCGGTTCGGGGATAGCTGGTAGGTCGCGACCCGTCTGGATTGCCTGATCAACCGTCACGGCGGCAATTGGTTCCACATGTGCCTGATGACCTGCGGGACCTTGCGTTTTGGGCGCGGCTTGCGTACATGCCCTTGACCGCAGACCCGTGCTGCGCCCAGCACAGCAAACAGGAATTTCGACATGGCGACGACGAACCCGCTTCAGTTTATCCAGCAGGTCCGCGCAGAAGCGTCCAAAATCGTATGGCCGACCCGCCGCGAAGTGACCCTGACCACGATAATGGTCTTTATCATGGCGTCGCTGGTCGCGATCTTCTTTTCGATTGTCGATATCGCGATCCGGTCCGGCATGACCGGCATCCTGACGTATTTCGGCACCAACTGACCGACAGCGCGTGTGACGGGGCTGGGGCCTTGTCAATCGTGACGCTGTGGTATATCGGACAGGCTCAGAATTCCGGCGCGCGGCTGTAACAGGCTCGCGCGCCGATTTATTTCCAGAGGGCGCCTCGGACGTTTCGGGGCATTTCGCGAAAGGCCCGTCTGACGGGCAAGCATGAACAGAGGTCGGACATGGCAAAGCGGTGGTATTCGGTGAGCGTTCTCTCGAACTTCGAGAAGAAAATTGCCGAGCAGATCCGGACAGCGGTCGAAGAGCAGGGGCTCGAGGACCAAATCGACGAGGTTCTGGTGCCGACCGAAGAGGTCATCGAAGTGCGCCGTGGCAAGAAGGTGACGACAGAACGTCGCTTTATGCCGGGGTATGTGCTGGTTCACATGGAAATGTCGGACCGGGGCTTTCACCTTGTGAACAACATCAACCGCGTCACCGGCTTCCTTGGCCCGCAGGGGCGTCCGATGCCCATGCGCGACGCCGAGGTTGAGGCGATCCTTGGTCGCGTTCAGGAGGGCGAGGAGACCCCGCGTCTCGAGATCCGCTTCGAGATCGGTGAAAAGGTCAAGGTCAACGACGGCCCGTTCGAGGGTTTCGACGGCATGGTCGAAGGTGTCGACGACGAAAACCAGCGCCTGCGTGTGGCCGTGTCCATCTTTGGCCGCGAAACACCGGTCGAGCTGGAATTCGGTCAGGTGACCAAGCAGGGCTAAGCCCGGCTTTCACGAGATTATAAAGGGCGCGCCGCTTTCTGCGGGGCGCCTTTTTTCTTTCCGGCTTTCCCTTTTGGCTGATCGCTGGTTCTCTGGGGGAAACGGGGGGCGGCTTTGGCGGAACTGACACTGACAAATCGGCAGGCGCGCGGGCTGTGGTTGCAGACGCATGGCTTGGCGGGGCAGGGGCGTGCCCCCGACGCGATGGGGGTGATCTGCGATCTGGGCTTTGTGCAGCTTGATACCATTCAGGTGATCAGCCGCGCCCATCACCATATTCTGTGGTCCCGCCAGCAGCGCTACCGCGAACCCGTGCTGGACAAGCTGCTGCGCCAGCGGGCGGTGTTTGAGCATTTCACCCATGACGCCTCTGTTTTGCCGATGGAGATGCTGCCGCTGTGGCAGCGCCAGTTCCGGCGCATGCAGCACAAGGTCGGGCGGTCGTGGTATGTTGGCACCGCCGCAGAAGAACTGGCCGCCGAGATCCTCAATCGTATCCGTGACGAGGGGCCGCTGTGCACCCGCGATTTCGACACCGTGCGCGAAAGCGATGCTATGTGGCAGCGGCCTCCGCATAAGAAGGCGCTGGATTATCTGTGGTACGCGGGCCGTCTGGGCACTTGCCATCGTGACGGGGTGATCAAATACTATGATCTGGCAGAGCGTATCTTTCCCGAGGTTGCGCCCCTGTCGGATCAGGAGCAGATCGATGGCCTGTCACAGGCCGCCCTGTCGCGGATCGGCTTTGGCAACCTGACCGAGATCCGCAAGTTCTGGGACGCGACCGAGGCCGCCGAGACTGCCGAATGGGCCGAGCGTACCAAGCCGCGCCAGATCCGGGTCGAGGCGGCGGATGGCACCGTGATGCCCATGTATGCCGCCGAGGATATCGAGGCGCGGCTTGATGCCCTGCCCACACCGGGGCAGCGGTTGCGTATCCTGAACCCGTTTGATCCGGCGATCCGGGACCGGGTACGGCTCAAGCGGTTGTTCGGTTTCGACTACACGGTCGAGATGTTCGTACCAGCGGCGAAGCGGCAGTGGGGCTATTACGTCTACCCCCTGCTGGAAGGTGACCGATTCGTCGGGCGGCTGGATGCCAAGGGGGATCGCCGCACCGGCACCCTGACCGTCAGCCAGCTTTGGTGGGAACCGGGCGTTCGGAAATCTGCGGCGCGGGACAACAGGTTACAGGCGGAACTGACGCGGCTGGCACGTCTGGCGGGGCTGCAGCAGGTTGTCCGCGCCGACTGACCCCTTGTCAAACCGGATGGCGCGGGGTACACGGCGCGCTCATGCCGCAGGGGATCCCCCGTGCGGTGTGCTTTTCGTGGGAGGCGAGGGTCACGCGTGATCCGGACCAGACCACGCCACTTAGAGTTCCGGCGACGCGTCGTCGGACATGGAACAGGAGATTAGCCGATGGCAAAGAAGCTCGCCGGCACGATGAAGCTGCAGATCCCTGCAGGCAAAGCCAACCCCTCCCCGCCCGTTGGTCCGGCGCTGGGTCAGCGCGGCATCAACATCATGGAATTCTGCAAGGCGTTCAACGCCAAGACGCAGGAAATGGAGCCCGGCGCGCCGTGCCCGACCGTGATCACCTACTATCAGGACAAGTCCTTCACCATGGACATCAAGACGCCGCCCGCGTCTTACTACCTGAAGAAAGCTGCTGGCCTGAAGCCCGTCGGCAAGCGTAACCGCCCCCGTGGTGCCGAAGCACCCGGCCGCGAGACCGTCGCATCCGTGACCGTCAAGCAGGTTCGCGAGATCGCCGAAGCCAAGATGAAAGACCTCTCGGCAAACGACGTCGAAGCGGCAATGAAGATCATCGTTGGCTCCGCCAACTCGATGGGTATCGAGGTGAAGGGGTAATCGTTATGGCAAAACTCGGTAAACGTACCCGCGCAGCGCGCGAAGCATTCGCTGGCAAGGAAAACCTGTCGGTCGAAGAAGCGGTTTCCCTGATCAAGGGCAACTCCAACACCAAGTTCGACGAGACGGTGGAAATCGCTCTGAACCTTGGCGTTGACCCGCGTCACGCAGACCAGATGGTCCGCGGCGTTGTCGGCCTGCCCAACGGCACCGGCAAAACCGTGCGCGTTGCTGTCTTTGCCCGCGGCCCCAAGGCTGATGAAGCAAAAGAAGCTGGCGCAGACATCGTTGGCGCAGAAGACCTGATGGAAACCATTCAGGGCGGCACCATTGATTTCGACCGTTGCATCGCAACCCCGGACATGATGCCGATCGTCGGCCGTCTGGGTAAGGTGCTTGGCCCGCGCAACCTGATGCCGAACCCCAAAGTCGGCACCGTGACCATGGATGTCGCTCAGGCTGTCAAGGACGCGAAGGGCGGTCAGGTCCAGTTCAAGGCCGAGAAGGCCGGTGTTGTGCACGCAGGCGTGGGCAAGGTGTCCTTCGACGAAGCCAAGCTGGTCGAAAACATCCGTGCTTTCGTGAACGCGGTTTCCGCAGCGAAGCCCACAGGCGCCAAGGGTGCCTACATGAAGAAGATCTCGCTGTCTTCCTCCATGGGCCCGGGCGTTTCCGTGTCGGTTGACGACGCGAACGCACAGTAAATTCCGTTTCGTTCGAAACGATGGGGCGCCTTTCGGGGCGCCCTTTTTCATTGGGGGCTGTCGTTTTCCGGGGTGGGGCAGAAAATTGCCGCAACCCGTGACAAAGGGGCTTCCCAAACTAAGGCCGAGGATGTAAACGGCCAACTCCGGCGGGGAACATGTTCTTCGTCGATTCGTCCGAGACGGTGGGTTGGTCGCCCGAGGCTGCCAATAATTCCTGCCTGAGACGGGAAGAGACATTCTTTTCTCCTCGATGTTCGCATCGGGAAGCACAGGATGCGTCGACCCTTATCGGACTTTGTCGTTCGGGCTCGCCCGAACAAAGAGAGCCGGAGGGTCCGCCCTCCAACAATTGGAGTGAAACTGTGGATAGAGCCCAGAAAGAAAAATTGGTCGAGGAACTCGGCCAGATCTTCGAAAGCTCTGGCGTCGTAGTGGTTGCCCGCTACGAGGGACTCACGGTTGCAGAGATGACGGACCTGCGTAACCGCGCTCGCGGTGCAGAAGCGACGGTCCGTGTCGCCAAGAACAAGCTCGCCAAGATTGCTGTCCAAGGGACGCCCGCTGAGGGCATCACCGACTATCTGGACGGCATGACGGTACTGACCTTCTCCGAGGACCCCGTGGCTGCGGCCAAGGTCGTCGAAGACTTCGCCAAGGACAACAAGAAGATTGAAATCCTTGGTGGTGCGATGGGTGGTACCACATTGGACCGTGCCGGTGTCGAGGCCGTGTCGAAAATGCCGTCGCGCGAGGAGCTTATCGCTTCCATCGTGGGCTGCATCGGCGCACCCGCTTCGAACATCGCTGGTGCAATCGGCGCGCCTGCTTCGAACATCGCGTCTATCCTTTCCACGATCGAGGAAAAGGCAGAGGCGGCGTAAGCAACCTTTTGACCCGCGTAGGGAATACCCCCTGACGTTGGAACACATATCTAAATCGGAAAGAGTCTCAAAATGGCAGATCTCAAAGCACTGGCCGAACAAATCGTTGGCCTGACCCTCCTGGAAGCCCAGGAACTGAAAACCATCCTCAAGGATGAGTACGGCATCGAGCCCGCAGCTGGCGGCGCAGTCATGATGGCTGGCCCCGCAGGCGACGCTGGCGGCGCAGCCGAAGAAGAAAAGTCCGAGTTCGACGTGATCCTGAAGTCCGCTGGCGACAAAAAGATCAACGTGATCAAAGAAGTTCGCGGCATCACCGGTCTTGGCCTGAAAGAAGCCAAAGAGCTGGTCGAAGCTGGCGGCAAAGCGGTCAAAGAAGGCGTGTCCAAGGACGAAGCCGAAGAAATCAAGAAAAAGCTCGAAGAAGCAGGCGCGGAAATCGAGCTCAAGTAATTCGGTCTTACGACTGTTTTACAGCAAGGCGCTCCTTTCGGGGCGCCTTGTTTTTTGCGCTTTAGCATTGCGGGCTAACGGGCCTCGGTTGCGTTAGGGAAATGTTAACCAAGACCCCCTCTCAACTTGACCACCTGTCATGTTTTTGTCATTGTGACCCAAGGCCGGTCTTTGCAAAGCACCCGATATGGGGGCTTGCGTTCGGCGCGTTCACCGAATATTCGGAAGTCTCTTGCGGGGTCGAGCGATTCGAGCCCGCGATTTTACGTTCCGGAAAAGAGGTGGCCACCCAGCACATATCCCAACACCAGCCCCTGCATCCGGTTCCAGACAAACGCACCGGACATTGGCAATTCCCAACCCCGTCTTGGTAAGCCCCGCAGTCGCGGAGTTTTCCAAGGCAGGAAACACAGGTCGAGTGGCATGCGGTGGGACGCATGCCGAGAATGGACCAGTTTCATGCCGTCACTGACGTGAACCAGCGCTGTGCCCCCGGCAGCGTTCAGGTTCGGGCAGAGAAAAATCGAAAGGGTGCTCCCCTCATGGCGCAAAGTTTCCTCGGTCAGAAACGCCTCCGCCGCTATTACGGCAAAATCCGCGAAGTCCTAGAGATGCCGAACCTCATCGAGGTTCAGAAATCTAGCTACAAGCTGTTCCTTGACAGTGGCGACCAGCCGCAGCCGCTCGACGGCGAAGGCATCAAGGGTGTTTTCCAGTCGGTCTTCCCGATCAAGGATTTCAACGAAACCGCGATCCTCGAATTCGTCGACTACGAGCTGGAGAAGCCGAAGTACGACGTCGAGGAATGTATGCAGCGCGACATGACCTACAGCGCTCCGCTGAAGGTCACTCTGCGTCTGATCGTGTTCGATATCGACGAAGACACCGGCGCCAAGTCCGTGAAGGACATCAAGGAACAGGACGTTTTCATGGGCGACATGCCCCTGATGACGCACAACGGCACCTTTATCGTGAACGGCACCGAGCGGGTCATCGTTTCCCAGATGCACCGCTCGCCGGGTGTGTTCTTTGACCACGACAAGGGCAAGACGCACAGCTCGGGTAAGCTGCTGTTCGCCTGCCGTATCATTCCCTACCGTGGCTCGTGGCTCGACTTTGAATTCGACGCCAAGGACATCGTGTTTGCGCGCATCGACCGTCGCCGCAAGCTGCCGGTGACCACGCTGCTTTACGCGCTGGGTCTGGATCAGGAATCCATCTGTGACGCCTATTACGACACGGTTGATTTCGAATTCCGCCGTGGCGAAGGCTGGGCGACCAAGTTCTTCCCCGAGCGTGTGCGCGGCACCCGCCCGACCTATGACCTTGTGGATGCGGACTCGGGCGAGATCATCGCCGAAGCCGGCAAGAAGGTCACGCCCCGCGCGGTCAAGAAGCTGATCGACGAAGGCGAAGTCAGCAAGCTGCTGGTGCCGTTCGAGCACATCATCGGCAAGTTTGTCGCCAAGGACATCATCAACGAAGACACCGGCGCGATCTATGTCGAAGCCGGTGACGAGCTGACCTGGACCGTCGACAAAGACGGTGAAGTGTCCGGCGGTACGTTGAAAGAGCTACTGGACGCGGGCATCACCGAGATCCCCGTTCTGGACATCGACAACATCAACGTCGGCCCCTACATCCGCAACACCATGGCGCAGGACAAGAACATGTCCCGCGAGACCGCGTTGCTGGACATCTACCGCGTCATGCGTCCGGGCGAGCCGCCCACCGTCGAAGCGGCTTCGGCTCTGTTCGACACGCTGTTCTTCGACAGCGAGCGCTATGACCTGTCCGCCGTTGGCCGCGTGAAGATGAACATGCGTCTGGCACTGGACAAAGAAGACACCCAGCGCACGTTGGACCGTGACGATATCGTCAAGTGCATCAAGGCGCTGGTCGATCTGCGTGACGGCAAGGGCGACATCGACGACATCGACCACCTCGGCAACCGTCGTGTGCGTTCTGTCGGCGAGCTGATGGAAAACCAGTACCGCGTCGGCCTGCTCCGCATGGAGCGCGCGATCAAGGAACGCATGTCGTCGGTCGAAATCGACACGGTGATGCCGCAGGATCTGATCAACGCGAAACCGGCGGCTGCGGCTGTTCGCGAATTCTTCGGCTCCTCGCAGCTGTCGCAGTTCATGGACCAGACCAACCCGCTGTCTGAAGTGACGCACAAGCGTCGTCTTTCGGCGCTTGGCCCGGGCGGTCTGACGCGCGAGCGTGCAGGCTTTGAGGTGCGCGACGTGCACCCGACGCACTACGGCCGTATGTGTCCGATTGAAACGCCGGAAGGTCCGAACATCGGTCTGATCAACTCGCTGGCCACCTTTGCCCGCGTGAACAAATACGGCTTCATCGAGACCCCGTATCGCGTGGTCAAAGAGGGTCAGGTCACGGACGAAGTGCACTACATGTCCGCGACCGAGGAAATGCGTCACACCGTTGCGCAGGCGAACGCCTCGCTGGACGAGGATGGCCGTTTCACGATGGACCTCGTGTCGACCCGGAAATCCGGTGACTACACGCTGGCCCCGTCCGAGACTGTGGACCTGATCGACGTCTCGCCCAAGCAGTTGGTGTCGGTTGCGGCCTCGCTGATCCCCTTCCTTGAAAACGACGACGCCAACCGCGCTCTGATGGGCTCGAACATGCAACGTCAGGCGGTTCCGACCCTGCGCGCCGAGGCGCCGCTGATCGGTACCGGCATCGAAGAGGTTGTGGCCCGTGACTCCGGTGCGGCGGTCATGGCGAAACGTGCCGGTGTGATCGACCAGGTCGACGCCGAACGTATCGTTATCCGCGCCACCGAAGATCTGGAGCTGGGTGACGCGGGTGTGGACATCTACCGCATGCGCAAGTTCCAGCGGTCCAACCAGAACACCTGTATCAACCAGAAGCCTCTGGTGAAGGTGGGTGACACCGTCCGCAAGGGCGAGGTTATCGCGGATGGTCCGTCGACCGACATGGGGGAACTGGCGCTCGGCAAGAACGTCATCGTCGCCTTCATGCCGTGGAACGGTTACAACTACGAAGACTCGATCCTGATCTCCGAGCGGATCGCCAAGGATGACGTGTTCACCTCTGTCCACATCGAGGAATTCGAAGTGGCGGCGCGTGACACCAAGCTTGGGCCTGAGGAAATCACCCGCGACATCCCCAACGTCGGTGAAGAAGCGCTGCGCAACCTCGATGAGGCTGGCATCGTCTACATCGGTGCGGACGTGGAACCGGGCGATATTCTCGTCGGTAAGATCACGCCCAAGGGCGAAAGCCCGATGACCCCGGAAGAAAAGCTGCTGCGCGCCATCTTTGGTGAAAAAGCATCTGACGTGCGCGACACCTCGCTGCGCGTGAAGCCGGGCGATTACGGGACCGTGGTCGAGGTGCGCGTGTTCAACCGTCACGGCGTCGAAAAGGACGAACGCGCGCTGCAGATCGAGCGTGAGGAAATCGAGGCGTTGGCGCGTGACCGCGACGACGAACTTGCGATCCTTGACCGCAACATCTACGCACGTCTGCGCACGATGGTCGAAGGCAAAACTGCCGTCAAAGGCCCGCGTGGCGTAAAGCCCAACTCCGAGGTCAACGCAGAGCTTCTCGAAAGCCTGCCGCGCAGCCAGTGGTGGCAGCTTGCCTTGGCCGAGGAAGACGACGCCAAGCACGTCGAAGCCCTGCACGAGCAGTACGAGATCCAGAAGCGTACGCTTGACGCCCGCTTCGAGGACAAGGTCGAGAAGGTCCGCCGCGGCGACGATCTGCCCCCGGGCGTGATGAAGATGGTCAAGGTGTTCATCGCGGTGAAGCGCAAGCTGCAGCCGGGTGACAAAATGGCCGGTCGTCACGGCAACAAAGGTGTTGTGTCTCGCGTGGTCCCCGAAGAGGACATGCCGTTCCTTGCGGATGGTACGCCGGTCGACTTCTGTCTGAACCCGCTGGGTGTTCCGTCGCGCATGAACGTCGGTCAGATCCTTGAAACCCACATGGGCTGGGCGTCGCGTGCGCTGGGTATCCAGGTGGACGAGGCTCTGCGCGAATACAAACGTTCGGGTGACATGACTCCGGTGCGTGACGCGCTCAAGATCGTCTACGGTGACGAGGTCTACAACGAAGGCTTTGCCGACGCAGAGCAGGACGAGCTGTTGGAAATGGCGGGCAACGTGACCCGTGGTGTTCCGATCGCAACGCCTGTTTTCGACGGCGCGAAAGAAGCCGACGTGAACGACGCACTGACCCGTGCGGGCTTTGACACAAGCGGCCAGTCCCGCCTGTTCGATGGCCGCACCGGCGAAGAGTTCTCGCGTCAGGTGACGGTGGGTGTGAAATACCTGCTGAAACTGCACCACCTTGTTGACGACAAGATCCACGCCCGTTCGACCGGCCCGTACTCGCTTGTCACGCAGCAGCCGCTGGGTGGTAAGGCGCAGTTCGGTGGTCAGCGCTTCGGTGAGATGGAAGTCTGGGCTCTCGAAGCTTACGGCGCCGCCTACACCCTGCAGGAAATGCTGACGGTGAAATCGGATGACGTGGCAGGCCGGACCAAGGTCTACGAGTCGATCGTCAAGGGCGAGGACAACTTCGAGGCCGGCGTGCCGGAATCGTTCAACGTTCTCGTCAAGGAAGTGCGCGGCCTCGGCCTCAACATGGAACTCCTGGATGCGGAGGAGGAAGACGCAGAGTGACACCGGTCACTGCCGTTTTCAGCGGGGCGCGTTCTGCGCCCCCTCCCAACCGCTTCCCTCTGAATTTGTGAGGAACACATGAACCAGGAACTGACCAACAACCCGTTCAACCCGCTGACGCCGCCCAAGGTCTTTGACGAGATCAAGGTCTCGCTGGCGTCGCCGGAACGGATCCTTTCGTGGTCCTTCGGTGAAATCAAAAAGCCGGAAACCATCAACTACCGCACGTTCAAGCCCGAGCGTGACGGCCTGTTCTGCGCGCGTATCTTTGGCCCGATCAAAGACTACGAATGCCTGTGCGGCAAATATAAGCGTATGAAATATCGCGGCGTTGTCTGCGAAAAATGCGGTGTCGAAGTCACGCTGCAAAAGGTCCGCCGCGAGCGTATGGGCCATATCGAGCTGGCCGCACCCTGCGCGCACATCTGGTTCCTCAAGTCGCTGCCTTCGCGCATCGGCCTGATGCTGGACATGACGCTGCGCGATCTCGAGCGCGTTTTGTACTTTGAAAACTACGTCGTGATCGAACCCGGTCTGACCGATCTGACCTATGGCCAGATGCTGACCGAAGAGGAATACCTCGACGCGCAGGACCAATACGGCATGGACGCCTTCACCGCCAACATCGGTGCCGAAGCGATCCGCGAAATGCTGGCGGCGATCGATCTGGAATCCGAGGCCGAGAACCTGCGTGCCGACCTCAAAGAGGCGACCGGCGAGCTCAAGCCCAAGAAGATCATCAAGCGCCTCAAGGTGGTTGAATCCTTCCTGGAATCCGGCAACCGCCCGGAGTGGATGGTTCTGACCGTGATCCCCGTGATCCCGCCGGAACTGCGTCCGCTGGTGCCGCTGGACGGTGGCCGCTTTGCGACCTCCGATCTCAACGACCTGTACCGCCGCGTGATCAACCGGAACAACCGTCTGAAGCGTCTGATCGAACTGCGCGCGCCTGACATCATCGTCCGCAACGAAAAGCGGATGCTGCAGGAATCCGTTGACGCTCTGTTCGACAACGGCCGCCGTGGCCGCGTCATCACCGGTGCCAACAAGCGCCCGCTGAAGTCGCTGTCCGACATGCTGAAAGGCAAGCAGGGTCGCTTCCGTCAGAACCTTTTGGGGAAACGGGTCGACTTCTCGGGTCGTTCGGTCATTGTGACCGGCCCCGAGCTGAAGCTGCACCAGTGTGGTCTGCCCAAGAAGATGGCGCTCGAACTGTTCAAGCCCTTCATCTACTCGCGGCTGGAGGCCAAGGGCCTGTCCAGCACCGTGAAGCAGGCGAAGAAGCTGGTCGAAAAAGAGCGTCCCGAAGTCTGGGATATCCTCGACGAGGTGATCCGCGAGCACCCGGTTCTGCTGAACCGTGCGCCGACGTTGCACCGTCTGGGCATTCAGGCGTTCGAACCCACGCTGATCGAAGGGAAGGCCATCCAGCTGCACCCGCTGGTCTGCTCGGCGTTTAACGCTGACTTCGACGGCGACCAGATGGCTGTGCACGTTCCGCTGTCCCTCGAGGCACAGCTGGAAGCGCGCGTGCTGATGATGTCGACGAACAACGTTCTGTCGCCCGCCAACGGCGCGCCGATCATCGTTCCGTCGCAGGATATGATCCTTGGCCTCTACTACACCTCCATTGCCCGCGAAGGCATGAAGGGTGAGGGCATGGTCTTTGCCTCGCCGGAAGAGGTGGAACACGCGCTGACCGCTGGCGAAGTGCACCTGCACGCCAACATCCAGTGCCGTGTGAAGCAGATCGACGACGAGGGCCAAGAGGTTTGGAAACGGTTTGAAACCACCCCCGGTCGCGTGCGTCTGGGCCAGCTTCTGCCGTTGAATGCCAAGGCACCGTTCGATCTGGTGAACCGTCTCCTGCGTAAGGGCGACGTGCAGACCGTCATCGACACCGTCTACCGTTATTGCGGTCAGAAAGAGTCGGTTATCTTCTGTGACCAGATCATGCGCATGGGCTTTGTCGAAGCGTTCAAGGCCGGTATCTCCTTTGGTAAGGATGACATGGTCATCCCCGACAACAAATGGGATCTGGTCGAAGAAACACGCGATCAGGTGAAAGACTTTGAACAGCAGTACATGGACGGCCTGATCACTCAGGGCGAAAAGTACAACAAAGTTGTCGATGCATGGTCGAAGTGTAACGACAAGGTCACCGAGGCGATGATGAACACCATCTCCGCCAAGCGTGTTGACGACGAAGGCCGCGAACTGGAACCGAACTCGGTTTACATGATGGCCCACTCCAAGGCCCGTGGCTCGGTCACGCAGATGAAACAGCTGGGCGCGATGCGCGGCCTGATGGCGAAGCCGAACGGCGACATCATCGAAACGCCGATCATCTCGAACTTTAAAGAAGGCCTGACCGTTCTGGAGTACTTCAACTCCACCCACGGTGCTCGTAAGGGTCTGTCGGATACGGCTCTGAAGACGGCGAACTCGGGTTACCTGACCCGTCGTCTGGTCGACGTGGCGCAGGACTGCATCATCCGTATGGATGACTGTGGCACCGACATGGCGATCACCGCAGAGGCCGCTGTCAACGACGGTGAAGTTGTCGCAACGCTGGGCGAGCGCATTCTGGGCCGTACCGCGGCAGAGGATCTCAAGCACCCGGTCACCGGTGACTTGATCGTCCGCCACGGCGAGCTGATCGACGAACGTATGGCCGATGCGGTCGAGGAGTCCGGTCTGCAGACTGCGCGTATCCGCAGCCCGCTGACCTGTGAGGCCGAAGAGGGCGTTTGTGCCACTTGCTATGGTCGTGACCTCGCACGCGGCACCAAGGTGAACACCGGTGAAGCGGTCGGCATCATCGCCGCGCAGTCGATCGGTGAACCGGGCACGCAGCTGACCATGCGGACCTTCCACATGGGCGGTGTTGCTCAGGGTTCCTCGCGTTCGTTCCTTGAGGCATCGCAGAACGGTAAGATCCAGTTCGTGACCCCCAGCGTTCTGGAGAACGCGGCGGGTGAATCGATTGTCATGAACCGCAACATGCAGATCATGATCGTCAACGACCAAGGTGAAGAGATCGCATCCCACAAGGTGGGCTACGGCTCCAAGCTGTTCGTCAAGGACGGTCAGGACATCGGTCGCGGTGACAAGCTGTTCGAATGGGACCCCTACACCCTGCCGATCATCGCCGAGAAAGACGGTGTGGCCAAGCATCTCGACCTCGTGAACGGCCTTGCCGTACGTGAGGAAACCGACGATGCGACCGGCATGACGCAGAAGATCGTGGTCGACTGGCGCGCTGCGCCGAAAGGCAATGATCTGAAGCCGGAAATCGTCCTTCTGGACGAGAACGGCGAACCGCTGCGCAACGATCAGGGCAACCCGATCACCTACCCGATGTCCGTTGACGCGATCCTGTCGTGTGAAGACGGCCAAAAGGTGCAGGCCGGTGACGTTGTGGCGCGTATTCCGCGCGAAGGCGCAAAGACGAAGGACATTACCGGTGGTCTGCCGCGTGTGGCCGAACTCTTTGAAGCACGCCGCCCGAAAGATCACGCGATCATCGCGGAGATCGACGGCTACGTGCGCTTTGGCAAGGACTACAAGAACAAGCGCCGCATCTCGATCGAACCGACGGACGAGAGCCTCGAGCCGCGGGAATACATGGTCCCGAAAGGCAAGCACATCCCTGTGGTCGAAGGCGACTTCGTCCAGAAGGGTGACTACATCATGGACGGTAACCCCGCGCCGCACGACATCCTCTCCATCATGGGGATCGAGGCGCTGGCAAACTACATGATTGACGAGGTGCAGGACGTCTACCGACTGCAGGGCGTGAAGATCAACGACAAGCACGTCGAGGTCATCGTTCGCCAGATGCTGCAGAAGTGGGAGATCCTCGAAAGCGGCGACACCACGCTGCTGAAGGGCGAGCACGTCGACAAGATGGAGTTCGACGAAGCCAACGCGAAGGCCGAGAAAAAGGGCGGTCGTCCCGCAAAGGGCGAGCCGATCCTGCTGGGCATCACGAAGGCGTCGTTGCAGACCCGTTCGTTCATCTCTGCCGCGTCGTTCCAGGAAACGACACGCGTGCTGACCGAAGCCTCGGTTCAGGGCAAGAAGGACACGCTGATCGGTCTCAAAGAGAACGTGATCGTGGGTCGTCTGATCCCCGCCGGGACCGGTGGTGCGACACAGAAGATGCGCAAGATCGCTCAGGACCGCGACAACGTGGTCGTCGAAGCACGCCGCGACGAAGCCGAAGCGGCTGCTGCTCTGGCGGCACCCTCTGCCTCGGCCGAGGACGCCACCGGCGGCGAGTTCGACACGCTGATCGTGGACACTCCGGAGAGCCGCGAATAATCGCGCCTCTTCACGGCACAAGACACGAAAGGCCCCCGCGTGAAGCGGGGGCCTTTTGCGTTTGGGGCGCGGTCAGTGATGGACGAACACCCGCCGCACGTGATCCGTATCAATCCCGAACAGGTCTTTGACTTCGGTTTCCTGTTCGGCCGTCAGGCGGGGTAGGGGCTGCGGTTTGATATGCTTCTTTTGGCGGGAATCGTTGAAATCATTATGCCCGCGCAGGTACATCACCTCGTCTGTGAAGGTGAGGCAGGGCATGAAGTTCATCAGCTTCTGGTGGCCGAAATTCATGATGGACTGCCGTGTGCCGGCCCGAACATACATGGCCTGTGCCACGCCCCAAAACGGGGTAACCTGCACCTCGCCATAAAGGCCATCGGCGTCGGCGCGGGCGATGTATCCCCGGTTCCAGTCAAAGCCGACCGAACGATGCTTTTCCAGAAAGGGGGCCGTGTCGCGAGCGGCTTGGCGCAGCCGCTCGACAAACACGCGGGCAATGGCGTCGTCGTCGTCATGGCGGAATTGCAGGCACGGCTGTCCCAGATCCCGCGCCTGATTGATGGTCTGTTGGCAGACCTTGCGATGCGGGCCGGGTGGTTTCGCGATGATCTGGGCTTGCGGCACTGTCTTGGTCAAATCGCGTAAATGACTGGCCCATGGCTCGGGCAGGTCATCGCCGGTCAGAATCACAAAGGTGAAATTCGGATCGGTCTGGGCGGCGATGGACGGCAGGCAGATCGCTTCGAAATTGCGCATCCGCTGGTTCAGCCGCTCGGGCGCATAAAGATAGGCGCGCCGTTCGGCCAAGCTGTCATGACCGACCTGAAATCCCCCCTCAGCGGGGTAGGAAAAGCGGCAAAAACCGATCACTTGCATGGGCATGCCCCGTTGACGAAACCGGTGTCAGACTGGCAGGCGTTCGGGGTGCTGTCCAGCGTGGCAGGCGCACCGGGCCGCCACTGTTGACAAGGCCAGCGACTCTCCGTATACGCGCGCTAATCCGTTGCGCCCGGGTCGATCCGGGCGTTTCGTTTTCATGTACGAGATTGCGCTCAAGACCGTGGGCGATGCAAGCCCCGGTCCTCTGGAACGCCCCCGCGTAGGCCCTCCGGTAAGGGGTCTGATGCGGAACAAAAGTCGTTTGTGCCCACGGTTTTGGCGCGCAGATGCACCCATCACCGGCCGCCCTGCGGGGATCCGGCCAGACCTGAACCGCCGGGACACCCCGGCACGATTGAGAGAAGCACGGGGAAACCGTCCACATGCCCACGATTCAGCAGCTGATCCGCAAGCCGCGTCAGCCCAAAGTCAAACGTTCCAAGTCCCAGCACCTGGAGCAGTGCCCCCAAAAGCGCGGCGTCTGCACCCGCGTGTACACCACCACTCCGAAAAAACCGAACTCCGCTATGCGGAAGGTTGCAAAGGTTCGCCTGACCAACGGTTTCGAAGTGATCTCCTACATCCCCGGTGAAAGCCACAACCTTCAGGAGCACTCTGTGGTTCTGATCCGTGGCGGTCGTGTAAAAGACCTTCCCGGTGTGCGTTACCACATCCTGCGCGGTGTTCTGGATACCCAGGGCGTCAAGGACCGTAAACAGCGTCGCTCCAAGTACGGCGCGAAGCGTCCCAAGTAAGCACACCAAGAAGAGGATACAGATATGTCCCGCCGTCACGCCGCTGAAAAACGCGAAGTCCTGCCCGACGCCAAGTATGGCGATCGTGTGCTGACAAAGTTCATGAACAACCTGATGATCGATGGTAAGAAATCGGTCGCAGAGCGCATCGTCTACAACGCACTCGACCGCGTTGAAGCAAAGGTGAAGCGCGCGCCCGTGGAAATCTTCCACGAAGCGCTGGACAACATCAAACCGTCCGTCGAAGTGCGTTCGCGCCGCGTCGGTGGTGCCACCTATCAGGTGCCCGTTGAAGTCCGCCCGGAGCGCCGCGAAGCTCTGGCGATCCGCTGGTTGATCACCGCTTCCCGCGCCCGTAACGAGAACACCATGGAAGAGCGTCTGGCCGGTGAGCTGATCGACGCCGTTCAATCCCGTGGTTCCGCCGTCAAGAAGCGTGAAGACACGCACAAGATGGCAGACGCCAACAAGGCGTTCTCGCACTACCGCTGGTAAGATCCAGTCGGGCGGCCGGTTTGCTGGCCGCCTGATCGCATTATGGCCACAGTTTCGGCGTGATTACGTATCACGCGGGGCCTGTGGCAATGCACCGCTTGAACATATCCCGCGCGCAGGGTAACCGCCCGCGCAGAGATTACCCCTAGAGGACCAGACCCATGGCACGCGACTACCCTCTCGATCGCTACCGCAACTTCGGGATCATGGCGCACATCGACGCAGGTAAGACCACCTGCTCCGAGCGCATCCTGTTTTACACCGGCAAATCCCACAACATCGGTGAGGTGCACGATGGTGCGGCCACCATGGACTGGATGGAGCAGGAGCAGGAACGCGGTATCACCATTACTTCCGCTGCGACCACCACCTTCTGGGAACGCACCGAAAACGGTACCGAGCCGCAGACCGCGAAGCACCGCTTTAACATCATCGACACCCCCGGACACGTGGACTTCACCATCGAAGTCGAACGTTCGCTGGCCGTTCTCGACGGCGCGGTTTGCGTTCTTGACGCGAACGCCGGTGTTGAGCCCCAGACCGAAACCGTGTGGCGTCAGGCTGACCGCTACAAGGTTCCGCGTATCGTGTTCGTCAACAAGATGGACAAGATCGGCGCAGACTTCTTCAACTGCCACAAGATGGTCGAAGAGCGCACCGGCGCCCGCGCCGTTCCTGTTGCGATTCCGATCGGTGCCGAGAACGAGCTGGAAGGCCTGCTTGACCTCGTCATCATGAAAGAATGGCTGTGGAAGGGTGACGACCTTGGCGCGTCCTGGGTTCTCGAGGACATCCGCCCCGAGCTGCAGGACCAGGCCGACGAATGGCGTGGCAAGATGGTCGAAGCGGCCGTCGAAATGGACGACGACGCGATGGAAGCCTACCTCGAAGGCGAAGAGCCCGACGTGGAAACCCTGCGCAAGCTGCTGCGCAAGGGCTGCCTCGACATGGCATTCGTTCCGATGCTGGGTGGGTCCGCGTTCAAAAACAAGGGCGTGCAGCCCCTGCTGAACGCCGTCATCGACTACCTACCGTCCCCGCTGGACGTTGTTGACTACATGGGCTTCAAACCCGGCGACGAAGAAGAAGTTCGTAACATCGCACGTCGTGCGGATGACGACATGGCCTTCTCCGGTCTGGCGTTCAAAATCATGAACGACCCCTTCGTGGGCTCGCTGACCTTCGTGCGCATCTACTCCGGTAAGCTCGCCAAGGGTGACACCATGCTCAACTCCACCAAGGAGAAGAAAGAGCGTGTGGGTCGTATGATGATGATGCACTCCAACAACCGCGAAGAGATCGAAGAGGCATTTGCCGGCGACATCATCGCGTTGGGTGGTCTGAAAGACACCACAACCGGTGACACCCTGTGTGACGCCAAGGATCCGGTGGTTCTGGAAACCATGAACTTCCCCGATCCGGTGATCGAGATCGCGGTCGAGCCCAAGACCAAGGGCGACCAGGAAAAGATGTCCGCAGGTCTGGCCCGTCTGGCCGCCGAGGACCCCTCCTTCCGCGTCGAAACCGATCTCGAATCCGGTCAGACCATCATGAAGGGCATGGGCGAACTTCACCTCGACATTCTGGTGGATCGTCTTAAGCGCGAATTCAAGGTCGAAGCCAACATCGGTGCACCGCAGGTGGCTTACCGCGAGACCATCTCGCACGAGGTCGAGCACTCCTACACCCACAAGAAACAGTCGGGTGGTTCGGGTCAGTTCGGTGAGGTCAAGCTGGTCATCACCCCGACAGAGCCTGGCGAAGGTTTCTCCTTCGAATCCAAGATCGTCGGTGGTTCGGTTCCCAAGGAATACATTCCGGGCGTCGAAAAAGGCATCAAGTCGGTTATGGACTCCGGCCCGCTGGCTGGCTTCCCCGTGATCGACTTCAAGGTGTCGCTGATCGACGGTAAGTTCCACGACGTGGACTCCAGCGTTCTGGCGTTCGAGATCGCAGCCCGTATGTGTATGCGTGAGGGCATGCGCAAAGCTGGCGCGAAGCTGCTGGAACCGATGATGAAGGTCGAAGTGATCACCCCGGAAGAATACACCGGCGGTATCATCGGCGACCTGACATCGCGTCGCGGTCAGGTGTCCGGCCAGGAGCCGCGCGGCAACGCCGTTGCGATCAACGCATTCGTGCCGCTGGCCAACATGTTCGGCTACATCAACACCCTGCGCTCGATGTCCTCGGGCCGCGCGCAGTTTACCATGCAGTTCGACCACTACGATCCGGTTCCGCAGAACATCTCGGACGAGATCCAGGCGAAGTACGCGTAATTTATCGAATTTCCGGGGGCGGATAACCGCCCTCGGGTCCAAGACAAGGAGGCCATCATGGCAAAGGAAAAGTTTGAACGCGGCAAGCCGCACTGCAACATCGGCACCATCGGTCACGTTGACCACGGTAAGACCACGCTGACGGCGGCGATCACGAAGTACTTCGGTGACTTCAAAGCCTACGACCAGATCGACGGCGCGCCCGAAGAGAAAGCCCGCGGGATCACCATCTCGACCGCGCACGTGGAATACGAGACGGAAAACCGTCACTACGCGCACGTCGACTGCCCCGGCCACGCCGACTACGTCAAGAACATGATCACCGGTGCGGCGCAGATGGACGGCGCGATCCTGGTTGTGAACGCAGCTGACGGCCCCATGCCGCAGACCCGCGAGCACATCCTGCTGGGCCGCCAGGTTGGCATCCCCGCAATGGTCGTGTTCATGAACAAGGTTGACCAGGTCGACGACGAAGAGCTGCTCGAGCTCGTCGAAATGGAAATCCGTGAACTGCTGTCCGAATACGACTTCCCGGGCGACGACATTCCGATCATCGCGGGTTCCGCGCTGGCGGCGATGGAAGGCCGTGACGCCAACATCGGCGAAGACAAGATCAAGGAACTGATGGCCGCAGTGGATGAGTACATCCCGCAGCCCGAGCGCGCTGTTGACCAGCCGTTCCTGATGCCGATCGAAGACGTGTTCTCGATCTCCGGTCGTGGTACCGTTGTTACGGGTCGTGTCGAGCGTGGCGTGATCAACGTGGGTGACGAAATCGAGATCGTGGGCATCCGCGACACCTCGAAAACCACCTGCACCGGTGTTGAAATGTTCCGCAAGCTGCTGGATCGCGGTGAAGCCGGCGACAACATCGGCGCCCTGCTGCGCGGTGTTGACCGTGAAGGCGTCGAGCGTGGCCAGGTTCTGTGTAAGCCGGGTTCGGTGAAGCCGCACACCAAGTTCGAGTGTGAGGTCTACATCCTGACCAAGGAAGAAGGCGGCCGTCACACCCCGTTCTTCAAGAACTACCGTCCGCAGTTCTACTTCCGCACCACCGACGTGACCGGCACCGTTGAGCTGCCCGAGGGCACCGAGATGGTGATGCCGGGCGACAACCTGAAGTTCAACGTTGAACTGATCGCGCCGATCGCGATGGAAGACGGTCTCCGCTTCGCCATCCGCGAAGGCGGCCGCACCGTTGGTTCCGGCGTTGTGTCCAAAATCATCGCGTAATCAGCTACCGCTGATCACTATCGGAAAGGGCGCCCCATGGGCGCCCTTTTTGTTTGCCAGCTTCGGTCCCGTCTAAGTGCTTAGATCGGTCGGGGAGCGGCTGCAGATACAGAGCCAGAACAAACGGGTCTGTGTTTTATACCGCGCAGGTCGGGCAAGCCGGGTCGCGGCCCGTGGGGTTCGCTAAGCCGTACAGTCACTCAACGGCTTGATGGGGATCGAGCACAGAAAAAGGCCGCGCCCGGGGAGGAGCGCGGCCTTCATGATGTCCAGCGGATGAGCGCCGGATATGCTTACTTCAGGATGGAGCGGATAACGCTGCGTGTGGTGTTGTAATCGTCGCCAGCGTGGACTGCGGCGTTGATTGCGTTGACCTGCACGTCGGAGAGGTTGGAGTAGTCGGCGTTCGGCAGGAAGTTGGTCACTTCGTTGTCGAGCGATGCGGCGTTTGCAGCACCGGTGAACAGAGCGGCTGCGGTCAGGGCGGATGCGATGATGGTTTTCATGTCTTTGGTCCTTTGGTTAGCCTGTGAAGGCCCGGAATTGGGGGAGCGAAGGAGGGGGGGCCTGTGCGGCCGCGCCCTTACTTCAGGATGGAGCGGATGACGCTGCGTGTGGTGTTGTAATCGTCGCCAGCGTGGACAGCGGCGTTGATTGCGTTGACCTGCACGTCGGAGAGATTGGAGTAGTCCGCGTTCGGCAGGAAGTTGGTGACTTCGTTGTCGAGCGATGCGGCGTTTGCAGCACCGGTGAACAGAGCGGCTGCGGTCAGGGCGGATGCGATGATGGTTTTCATGTCTTTGGTCCTTTGGTTGGCCTGCGAGGGCCGGAGAATGGGGGAGCGAAGGGAGGGGGGCCTGTGCGGCCGCGCCTTTACTTCAGGATGGAGCGGATGACGCTGCGGGTGGTGTTGTAATCGTCGCCAGCGTGGACAGCGGCGTTGATTGCGTTGACCTGCACGTCGGAGAGGTTGGAGTAGTCGGCGTTCGGCAGGAAGTTGGTGACTTCGTTGTCGAGCGATGCGGCGTTTGCAGCACCGGTGAACAGAGCGGCTGCGGTCAGGGCGGATGCGATGATGGTTTTCATAGTATTTCCTTTCAAAGTCGGTCGGGGCGTTTGCGGCCCAGTTTGTGGTGTGCCGTGCTGTTCGCTGCGGCTGACAAACAGATAGGGCCGCCGGCTTGGACTTTGAAATCACGGAATAATCTCGCGTGGCTCTCGGAAATGTGTGCTTGAAATAATCTAAACTGATCAGTTTAGTTTGGAGCCCTTATTTCATTGAGAAATTGGGCGTCTGTGATTGTTACAACGACGTCATAAACCCTTTGGTTCCGGCCTTTTTTATAAAGTGCACAACGCTTTTGCATTTTCGCACAGGCGGAAGCGAAACTCCCCAACGTAGGGGACCTGAGGCATTTTTCACTTGGTCCAGAAGGTTAGGGGCCTCGGGCATTTTATGGCAGAAACGCTCTTGATTCCAACCACGTGGCCGTGTAGGTGACAGCACGGCCAGACAACGGCCCGATAGGGGTATAGCTCAGCTGGTAGAGCGACGGTCTCCAAAACCGTAGGTCGCGGGTTCGAACCCTGCTGCCCCTGCCATTTCCCAAAATCTTCCGAATGTTACAGCCCTGACGCTGTCGATTTGCGTGCAAATGCAAAAAACCGCCCCGATTTGGGACGGTTTTGATTCTGCACACTTGGATATTTGGGGGTTTGCCGGCTCAGTAGCCGGTGCCATGCGCCACAACGCGGACGGTTTTCAGAAGCACACGCAGATCCGTGGCCAGCGATACCTGGCGCAGATAGGCGGTGTCGAAATCCGCGCGCTCGGCAAAGCTGCTCTCGTTGCGCACGGATGTCTGCCAGAATCCGGTGATACCGGGGCGCAGCGCGTAGTATGCGGTGCCGGGGTAGATCTCTTTTTGGTTCAGCATCATCGGACGCGGCCCGACGAGCGACATGTCACCGGTCAGAACGTTCAGCAGTTGCGGCAGCTCATCCAGTGAGGATTTGCGGATGAAATGTCCGATGGGCGTGATGCGCGGGTCGTGACGTAGTTTCTGGGCGTGATCCCATTCCGCCCGGGCCACAGGGTCCGCTGCAAGGTAGTCGGCCAACAAGGCATCGGCGTTCGGCACCATGGAGCGCAGCTTCCACATGCGGAAGGTGCGGTCGTTCTGACCAACGCGCAGTTGGCTGTAGAACGGGTTGTGCCCGTCCATTGCGATCAATAACGCGCAAATGGCAATCAATAGCAGAACAGCGGGCAGGGCGATCAGCACAATGGCAATGTCCAAGGCGCGCTTGAGCCCATTGCGGTAAGGGGTGAAGCGCGGCGCCGGAAACAGCGTCTCTTCTATCAGTGTTTCGATCGCGGCTTGCGGCAGCGGCTGTCGGACGTGCAGTGTCAAAATGACCTCCCTCAGTCATAACGACGGAGCGGTGGCGCTGTACGGTGCAGACATAAGGCAAGGCTTCGCCGGGGCGTGGAAGGCTCCACACCGGATGCGGAACATCGTCCCGCACCAATTTACCATTTAATATGTCCGAGCAGCCGCAGCAGACGTACCCGTTAACTCCCTAGTGGAAGCACCAACCCCCCGGTGCAAAACAAACGATTCTGGGCAAAACTGTGTCAGAACCGGTACAAGCCTGTTATCGCGGTTTGCCACATTTCCGTCAATGTTCGTCGCGAGTGACACTTTTTGGTTGAGTTTCCAGATAGAGACTTTGCTGAACATTGGACGTTTTTTGTGCCGTTCCCACGCTGCCCATTCATCATTCACATGTGCTTTTGTGAATTCGCGGGGGCGTATTGACCACGCAGGGGGGAACACGCGCATTGTTTTCCCTGCGGTTTTTGTTTCGTTAACGTCACCAAAGCGAAGGCGGTTTGGGCATAGTTGCGATATCTAGCTAAAGTTGCTGCGCTGCAGCACCTTTCTTGCCATAATCTCCTTTTGATTGTGTCACGCCCTGCGGCTGACGGACGTAGGGCGTGGCGACAAATAGCTCAATTTTCTCGACAATTGAGAGCAGAGCAAAACCGCTCTCTTTTTGTTTCAATCTGAAATATTGCGTGATAGCGGCGTCCGAATCGCATCCAAAATGCGCCCCATTCAGGCCGCAATTTGACCCGCCAATGCCATATTTCGCCACTTTGGCTCGGCAGACGTGACCCGAGTTGAAAGCATGGCCAGCGGCGGATATGTCATCGAGGTCATATGATGTGAAGGATGATCCCATGGCCAACCACCTGTACAAAGGCGACCTGCCCGACGGATTGGTGATGGGGCCAGTGGTGGCCATTGATTGCGAGACCATGGGCCTGCATCCGCATCGCGACCGCTTGTGCGTCGTGCAACTGTCCAGCGGTGACGGAAATGCCCATCTTGTGCAGGTGGCACCGGACCAGACAGAGGCGCCAAACCTTGCGGCTCTACTGACCGACCCGAACATTCTGAAACTGTTTCACTATGGCCGGTTTGATATCGCAGCGATGTTCCACCGCTTTGGCGCGCTGGCGGCCCCGGTCTATTGCACCAAGATCGCCAGCCGTCTGGTGCGCACCTACACCGACCGTCACGGGCTGAAATCCCTGACGCAGGAACTGCTCAGCGTCGATATCTCCAAACAGCAGCAAAGCAGCGATTGGGGGGCAGAGAGTCTCACCCCTGCGCAGCTAGAATATGCGGCCTCGGATGTGCTGTACCTGCATCGCCTGCGCGAAAAGCTGGACGCGATGCTGGAGCGCGAGGGGCGCGCCGACATTGCGCAGGCGTGTTTCGATTTCCTGCCGACGCGGGCGCGTCTGGATCTGGCGGGGTGGCCGGACACGGACATCTTCGCCCACGCATAAGGAGGTCGGCGTGGCGCGCAGAAGCGGTGGTTCCCCGACATTCATCTATTGGCTGAAGATTATCCTGCCGCTGGTCGCGCTGGCCATGTTGTCGACGCTGTTTCTTTTGTCCGACAGCCGGGAGCCTTTGCAGGAAATCCCCTTTCTGGATGGAACACTGGCGGATGACGCGATCCGCCCCGGCGTGACAGAGCCCTTCTATTCCGGTGTGACCGACAAGGGAGAGCTGGTGACGATCACCGCGCAGCGCGCGCGCCCCTTGGGGGATGGTCAAATAGAGGCGGACGTTGTGAACGCGCATCTGCGTCTTGAGGACGGCGGGGCGTTGACGGTGACATCACCTTTAGCCCTGTCAGCCGAGGGCGAGCATACGCTGGACCTTAGCGGCGGTGTCACGATCACCAGTACGCAAGGCTATGTCATGCAGACCGAAGAGCTTGCCACACGGATCGACCGGATCGAGGCGCGCAGTGCCGGACGTGTTGTCGCCGACGGGCCACTTGGCGATCTCGACGCCGGACAGATGGAGATCTTACCCGCCGATGAAGACGGCGCTGTGCGATTGCTCTTCACCAAGGGTGTAAAGGTGATATACCGACCGGCAGAAAAGGACGCCGATCAATGACCAACGCTTTTGCCGCCAGCACTTTGGCGCTGATTACGATGTTTGCCCCGATGTGCGCTGCCGCTCAGGGGACGCAGGTCAATTTTGGCGGCTTCCAACAGGACACTGACGCCCCGGTCGAGGTGACCGCCGACGCGCTGTCCGTGGATCAAACCGATGGCACTGCGCTGTATCAGGGCAACGTCATTATCATTCAGGGTGAAATGCGGCTTGCCGCACCGCGCGTTCTGGTCGTCTACGCCGAAAGCGCAGGCCGGATCGAGCGGATGGAGGCCACGGGCGGTGTCTTGCTTGTCAGCGGGACCGAGGCCGCCGAGGCCGAGCGCGCCGATTACCACATCGATTCCGGCACCGTCGACATGGCGGGGAACGTGCTTGTGACCCAAGGCGCAAACGCCATGACGTCGGAGTTCATGACGGTCTATCTGGACAGCGGCACAGCCGAGATGTCGGGGCGTGTCAAAACCGTTCTGCAATCGTCGGACGGCGACGCTTCCGGAGATCCGTAATGGCCAAGCCCGAATTGAGCGTGACCGAGGGCGACAGCGGCCTGCGCGTGTCGCATCTGCGCAAAAGCTATCGCAAGCGCGTCGTCATCCGCGATGTGACCATGCGCCTTGGCCGTGGAGAGGTGGTGGCCCTGCTGGGGCCGAACGGTTCGGGCAAGACAACCTCGTTCTATGCCATTGCCGGTCTGGTCAATCCCGACGCGGGCGAGGTGCTGATTGACGGTCAGGATGCCACTTATCTGCCGATGTATCGCCGCGCGCGCATGGGCATCGGATACCTGCCCCAAGAGATGAGCATCTTTCGCGGCCTGTCGGTGGAGGATAACATCGGCGCGGTTCTGGACATCTCTGAGGCGGACAGCACGCGGCGGCGTGAACGGCTCGAAGAGCTGCTGGGCGAATTTTCCATCGAACATCTGCGCCGTGCTCCGGCCCTGGCCTTGTCCGGGGGGGAGCGGCGACGGGTGGAAATCGCACGCTGTCTGGCCGCCGATCCAAAATACCTGCTGCTGGACGAACCCTTTGCCGGTGTTGATCCGATCAGCGTGGGCGATATCCGCCATCTCGTCGCGGATCTGAAGACGCGCGGTCTGGGTGTTTTGATCACCGACCACAATGTGGCGGAAACGCTGGCTTTGGTGGATCGCGCTTATATTTTGCACGATGGCAAGGTGCTGATGTCCGGCACACCCGAAGAAGTCGTGCAGAATGACAACGTCCGCAGGGTCTATCTGGGCGATAACTTTCGTCTGGCTTAACCGCCGTTTGCACCCTTAGGAACCTGTTCACCAGGCGTTCAAATCAAGGGCGGAAATCCCGCCGACAGCTGAAAAATGCTGATCGGTTTCGATTGACAGCCATGGGCATTTCGCACTCAAATGGTCTTATGATGCTTTGTATTACGGCATGGCGGACCGGCATGGCCCCCGATTTTCGGGAGCACGTCGCTCTGGCCGGGGCGGAGCATCTTTCCTGAACCGATATATGCGTTGCCGTGGCATGTCGCCGCGGCCAGCGTTTCGGTGCCATTAGAGAAGGACGGACCATGCGTTACCAGATCACGGGAAAACACATCGATATCGGCGAAGCGCTGCAAACCCACGTCAAGAGCGAGCTGGGCTCGATTCTGGACAAGTATTCGCAGCGACCGACCGACGCGACGGTGGTTTTTTCCAAGTCAGCGCATGAATATGTGTGCGAAACCATCGTCCACCTGTCCAGCGGGCTGAACGCTGCGGCCAAGGGGCATGCGACCGAGATCTACGCCGCATTCGAGGCCTGCGGCGAGAAGATGGACAAGCAATTGCGTCGCTACAAACGCCGGTTGAAGGACCATCACAAGGATCGCACGGAACCCGTTGAATTTATCGGAGGGGCCTCGTATATCCTCGCCAACCAAGAAGATGGCGCGGATGATTCCGAGCCGGAGTCGCTTCAGCCGATCATCGTCGCAGAGATGGAGACCAAGATCCCGTCCTTGTCGGTTGGTGAAGCCGTGATGCAGATGGAACTGGCCGGCGCCCCTGTGCTGGTGTTCCGGAATGAGAAAAAGGATGGGGTGAACGTCGTCTATCGGCGTGAAGATGGCAACATCGGCTGGATCGATCCGTGATCGCGGAGCGTTTGGGTCGAACCTAGATCGTGGCATCGCCCCAAGGGTCATAGCATGAAATTTGTCGATCTGTTGAAACCGGAGGCCGTGAAGGTCATGGTGTCGTGTTCCTCCAAGAAACGGCTGATGCATGACATCGCCGATCTTGCGGAAACGGCGCATGGGCTGAATGCTCCGGCGATCGTCGAAGCCTTGCTGGAACGCGAGACGCTGGGCCCGACGGGTGTCGGCCACGGTGTCGCGCTGCCGCACGCGCGGATTTCTGGACTGGACGAGGTGCGCGGCCTGTTTCTGCTGCTGGAAAAGCCCATCGATTTTGATGCGGTGGATCGCCAGCCTGTGGATGTGGTCTTTGCCCTTCTGGCGCCGGAAGAAGCGGGTGTGGAACATCTAAAGGCGCTGGCCCTTGTGTCACGCACTTTGCGTGATGCCAATCTGTGCACCAAGCTGCGCGCAAACCACGATGCAGCCACGCTCTACACCATCCTGACAGAGGCCGAGGCCGTCAAAGCCGCCTAAGGCACCATTAACGATAGAAAAAGGCGCGGTCTTTGCCGCGCCCTTTTTTATGACCAGTTGTCAAAACCAAACATGATGTAATCCCGCTGATAGGCGTCGCGGGCCAATTGCTCGATCTCGTTATCATAGATCTGGGACAGGGCGAACGGGGTATCCGTCGTCTCTGGCTGTGGCTCGCCGGGGCTGTCGTGGCCCACCTGCATGGCAAGCGCGGGCAGATAATTCGCTGCTTCGGCTTCGCGGATTACCATATCGGGCAGGGTGAATTCGCTCATCCCTTGCAGGCATTGCGCCTGTGTCGCCCAATGCCCGTCCACGCGCACCGACGTCTGACCGGACAGGTTCGCCTTCACCCACTGCAACCACGCGACAAAGGCCGTGCGGTGTGCGGCGAGATCATAGCTTTCGTCGATCTCTGTCTCGGGGATCGGAAAGCTGTGCGCCCGCCGCAGGGTTTGGCGAATGCCTTTGAAGCTGCCTTTGCCCGTCTGCAGGATCTTGGTGCAAAAGGCATCATGGGCGCGGTCCAGCGGGTGCCGGATCACGGTAAAGCTGCGATGACCGGGGCGGTCGCGTTTCCACGCCCGCAGGCTGCCCTGATTGAAATCGTCCGTCAGCTGGTTGGCCTTGATCCCGTCCAGATCGGCCATCCATTGTTTGACCATCGCCTCCGGTCCCGACCGGATCGGCATGAACAGCAAAGGCGTGTTCCGACAGGCCAGATAGCTGGGCACGACCGGCCCGCGCCGCGGTTCGAAATTGGGCGTGCGGGTCATGTTAAAGCTGTCGATGCGGGCCAATGCGGCCTGCATGACTTCGGGGTTTTCGACCTTTTGCGTGATCGGTTCAGGGTTTTGCCGCTTGAGCGAGGAATTCAGGCTGTCCTTTTGATCGCTCGCGCCCAGCCAACGGGCCAGCCCGTTCATCACGTCGAGATCCTGAAGATCCTCGTAGGCCACGTAAAACGCGGTTTGCGCGGTCGATTGCAACGTGTTCAGGATGTGCACCTGAAAGCTTTGGAGCGCGGCCACATGTTCCTCGAACTCGCGAGCATCGAAATGGGCCTGCGCCTCCTTGCGGCGTTTGACGTTGGTCAGTTTCCACTGGCCGGTGGCACGCGCGATTTTCCAGCTGACATAGCTGTCCAGCGGGTTCCGCGTCAGCACGATCTTGGCGATCTTCGGATCGGTCAGGATGGTGTCCAGCACCCGTGCATCATGATCGTGGAAATACCGAAATCCCCCCAGCGCGCCGGGTGTCGCCATACGGATCTGGTTCAGCAGGCGCATCGGATCGCGGTCGCGCATGTCTTGGGTGATGCCAAGGATATCGGCTGTTTGCGGGTAGCCGATGAAATGCGGGTTAAAGGCCTCGCCAAAGCAGGACAGCCCGTCAAACCCGTTGATATTGGCCTCAAGGAAATTCGATCCGGTGCGCATTTCGGCCAGAACAACAAAGCTATCAAATTGGGGCATGGCGTCACTTCTTGACAAGGTAGGGCTTGCGTCCGCTGCTGCGCGCGTTGCGCGGTGCAGGATCGACGGGGAAATCCCCCATCAGATACGGGTGCATGCCCTGATTTTTCAGGTTTTGCAAAAACTGGCCAAAGCCGGTCAGATCTTCAAGACGGGGCGCCTCGGCGAGGCGGCGCATGCTTTTCTGGCCGATCTCGTCGATCAGCACCTGCAAGGGCTCCATCGGGCTTTCGATGAACTCGGCCATGGTCCAGATGCGAATGCGCGCCTTCGCGTCGGGGCTGCGCAGAATATCAAGCATGCGGCTTTCGATCTTTTGCAGGCCTGCGGCTTCGGCGCGGATGTCCGCGAAATTGGCGTTCGATTTGAACAGGGGCACAGCCCAAGCGCCGGAAATCACGCTGATCTGTGCGTTGGGGTCACGCGACATCGGCCACAGAATATCGGGGTTGTCGTGCGGCCCGTATTGAAAGCACTGCCGCTCCCCGCGGGTGTTCCAGATCAGGTTGGTCAGAAACGCCTTCGGGTTGGCATCGCGCAGGGTGGCATTGTCCGACAGCGCCCCGTTGATCTGGATCTGCCCGCCGGTGAATTCCGCCCGCTCGGGGCCGAACAGATGGCCATGCACCTGCGTGCCGGTGGCGCGCGCCAGCCAGGGTTCAAAATCGATAAACAGGTCCGTGAACCCCTGAAACACGGAATACTTGCCAGCGGTGACCCCGTTTTCCCATCCGTAGTTGGGGAAACGCGACTGCATGTACAGCCCCGGACGGCCACGGGTCCGGCGGTCCACGGCCTTGGCAAAAATGCGGTCGATCTTGCCGGGATTGGGTTCCTGACGCGACATGGCGCGGTTTGGATCCGTCAGAAAGGCATCATACAGGCGATCCGCATGAGGCCAGATTTTGCGCGCGACAAAGCAGTCAGAGCGCCGCAAAAGCTGCATGTGATCGTCGTAAAAGATGTGCGGCTTGCCCTGAAAGTCGAACTTTGACAGCGTCAGCGACCGGCTTTCGATCTGGGTGGAATACAGACGCGCGAGTGTCTGAAAGTAGCTCTCGTCCGGAATCCACACATGTTTGAAGTAGGAATCATACGTGGGCCGTTCCGGGTCTTCGAGGATCGCGGACAGGGTCTGGCGCGTCAGGCACCACCACTGGCTGCCCATATGCGGCACGATGCCGTTGGGAATGCGACGTTTGTAGCCGGTGCGGCGTTGCAGCTCGACGAACTTGTCGAACAAAAACCGGTTGCGCCGCCAGCTGAACGGGAAATGCAGGGTGAAGCGTTCGTGATCCAGACCACCCACCGTCCAAGGCACATCAGAGGTGGTCGCGCTTTCGATAAAATCCGTGCGCGGACGATCGGCGAGATACTGCACCAGCTCCTCGACCGGGCGCAGCGGCAGACAGGACCCGGAGGCGAGGTAGACATGCCGCACCTCGGGGAAGCTTTTCAACATCAGCTCGCCTGCATCCTGCGACGCGGCGACCAGCCCCCATGTCCCCCATTCACAACGATGGCGTTTGGAAAACAGGATGCCGGGTTGCTTGGCCAGCTTCAGCCGGAAATCTTCGTATTTGCCGCGCGGCACGGCGCTGTCCACATGGATCACCACCGGGCAGCCGCCACGCGCCCAATGCCGCGCCACCTGTTCGGCGCGGTCAAAGGCGGTGTGCACCAGCATGATGATCCCGACGCTCATGCCCAGTTCCCCTTGGACATCAGGCCAAGAATTTCGAGCTGCCGCCAGTTGATGTATTTTTCAGACCACCGGCACCACAGGTCGGGGTTTTCCTTGATCGCATCGGCATAGGCTATGTATTCCCGCGACGCGCCATAATGCTGGCGACGCTCCAGCTCCTCCTCGGCCTTGGCCGAAAACGTATCGAGGAATTTGGTATGCAGCAGCGCGCCAGAGGCCTTCTCCCCGCCCCATTCATCGTAGACCTGATTAAGCCCGCGCGGCAGCAGGTTGTGGGTCGAGGACACATAGGCATAGCGCCGGTCCCACCGCACCAGCGGGATCTTGTTCAGCGCGGGGGCCAGATCGGGCGTATCGGCAAAGAACATGCGTGCTCGCGGCCCGCCCTGAATCCACAGATTGCCGAACTTCGGGTTTTTCTGGATCGTGTAATTGCCCGCGTCAAACCATGACGCGATTTCCAGCGGGTCCTGACCGGCCACATAGGGCTGCTGGTCCAACGGCCCCTTGGGGTACATGTCCAGAAGCATCGCACTGAACGACCGGATGGAGGACGCATCCAGCCAGTCGGTCAGCGCACGTAAGGGGCGTGTGTCGCAAAACGGGTAAAGGAACAGCTCGTCAGGATCGACAGTCAGACACCAATGGCCATGGCCGTATTTCATCAGCAGCCAATTCATCCAGTCCACGCCAAAACGCGACCGTTTGTAGCTGGCGCGGGTGGTCCAGACCGAGACATCGGGCTGTTTTGCGAGGTAATCGAGCGACCCATCCGTGCTGTCGTTGTCGACAATAAAGAAATGGTTCACGCCCATGTCGCGGTAATAATTCAGGAAATAGGGCAGGCGCACGCCTTCGTTGCGCTGGGTCGAAAAGACGAACAGATCCGTGGGACGCAGTTTGTCGGTGCGGTTGGACACAGGCCGCAGGTCACGCCGCTTGCGGAAGGCGCGAATCCGCCAGCGTCTGCGCTGAAGCCTCAGCCGGTATGACTGCCATGCACCCAAGTGTCTGCCCTTTCACCGGACAACCGCCCGGCGCGTTTTGTTCGGCTATCAGATGCGGGTTAAGGCTATCTCAAAGTGCGCGTCCCATGATGGGGCGGCATACTCATAAGATTGTTTCCTGTTTTCCCTGCAATCCTGCGCCATTGCCTGAATTGTCTTTTGCCACAGTGTGACATCCTTTACATCAGCGTAAACGGATATAGGCCCCAACGTTTCCCCGTAAATGTTTAAATCGTTGCATAAAATCGGCACTTGTAGGCAGGCGGCCTCGATCGGGGGCAGGCCGTAGCCCTCTGCGAGGGAGGGAAACAGAAAACCCGCAGCGCCCTGCATCAGGGCTGCGATTTCTCCATCGGTCAGGTTGGGCAGTTCGTGCACCCGCGACGGCTGGGCGTCGAGACGGGCGAAGGTGTCGTGGTTTTCCCAGCCCCGCCCGCCGATGATGAGCAAATCGGCGTCGATGTTTCCCGTCTCCCACAGGTCGAGTAGGAGGGCATGGTTCTTGCGCGGCTCAATAGTCCCCAGCGTGACGAAATAGGGGCTGTCCCACGACCCTTTTGGCAGGCGGGTCGGTCGCGGCGGCACTACGCCCAAGGGGGCCACCAGCATCTGGTGATCGGCACCGATATGGCGTGTCACGTCAGCTTGGGTTTGCTGCGAATTGCACAGAATCAGATCGGCGCTATCGGCCACATGCGCCAGAAAACCGGCAAATCGGTCAACGCTGCCAGGGCGTTGAAATTGTGGATAATCCAACGGGATGGTGTCATGGACCAGCACGGCTTTGCGCGCATCAATCCGGTCCAGCGCATCGATCACGCGGCGGGTAAAGTTCGTGTGCCCGACATTGACGTAGTGGACACCGCGCGGAAGGTGTTTGCGCAACATCCGCGCTAATCCCACGGTCAGCGTGCGCGCTACGGCCAGATCACGCAGTTCGGTTTCAGCCCCGGCGCGTTGGGGATTATTCTTGCGGGCGAGCCGTCCCAGACGATCCGGCGCGGGCCAGCTGTTTTCCCGAATGCGCAAGTGCAGCCGCGCGCAGCCCGCCCGATCCAGCAGCACATACCCCAAAGAGGTGCGCAACAGGCCAAAGACCGGCGTGTCCAGTTGCAACAGGTGATCAAGCCACGCAAATTCCACCCGGTCGACCCCAGTCAGGGGCCGGCCAGCGCGGCTGACCAGTCGTGTTACATCCAATAGGCGCGTCATGGCCAAAGGTTAACGGCGCATCTTTCTGTTTTGCAACGAAAAACGGCCACCCGCTTTGGGTGGCCGTTTTCAGATCGTTCCGTCGCAGCGCTTACTGCGCGGCTTTGCGCGACGCCATCAGCTCTTCGAGGTAGGCCTCAAGGTCGTCGCGCAGTTCGTCGCGTGCCAGACCAAAGGCAACGGTCGCCTGCAGGAAGCCGGACTTCGACCCGCAGTCAAAACGCTGGCCACGGAAGCGGTAGCCGTAGACGCCGCCATCTTCCTTGCCGATTTCCTCGGCGATGGCGTCGGTCAGCTGGATTTCACCACCGGCACCGGTTTTCTTCTGGTTGAGGTTTTTGAAGATCTGCGGGGACAGGATGTAGCGACCAATCACGGCGAGGTTGGATGGGGCCTTGTCCGCGTCGGGCTTTTCGACCATGCCCTTGACTTTAACCATGCTGCCCATGTCTTCCTCGACGTCGAGAACACCGTAGGACTTGGTCTTTTCCTGCGGGACTTCCATCGCTGCAACCATGTTGCCGCCGGTTTCCTCGTAGGCTTCGACCATCTGCTGGAGACAGGGCTTTTCAGCGGCGATCACGTCATCGGGCAGAACTACCGCAAAGGGTTCGTTGCCCACCAGACGGCGCGCGCACCAGATGGCGTGGCCGAGGCCAAGCGCCTTGTGCTGGCGGATATAGGCGATCTCACCGGAATCCATGTTGGTGGATTTCAGGATCTCGAGCAGGTCGTTCTTTTCTTTCTTGCGCAGCTCCTGTTCCAAGGTCGGGGCCACGTCGAAATAATCTTCCAGCGCGCCTTTGCCGCGCGAGGTTACAAAAATGAATTCCTTGATCCCTGCCGCGCGACATTCGTCGATGGCGTATTGCACCAACGGCCGGTCAACGAGGGTCATAATCTCTTTCGGGACCGATTTGGTCGCCGGAAGAAAGCGGGTTCCAAGGCCTGCGACCGGGAAGATCGCCTTTGTGACCTTTTTACGCATCCGCTTGCTCCTTTTCTTTGTTCGATTTCAAAATGCCGAATGTGGCGTGTTTCACGAGACTATCAGACAACGGCTGTGTCGGTAGTGTTACCGTCGCCATAATTTCCCCTGTACCAACGAGGAACACCAGCTTTGGGTTGCTCGCCGTGCACAATTTATCATTATTTGCCCAATGTAACGTCAAATTGACCACGTGCGTAGGTGACGCGGGCGGTCTCGGCGTCAATTCGCCGAGCGAAGCGCCATGGTCGGAACAACGGCTGGTCGCGCAGGCTGCGCCCCCAAAGCCCGCCGGATTGCTCCCAGTACCCATCGTCTGTGAAGCGGACATGGTGGTAGCGCGTAGACGGTCCCAGCAAAATCAACGTGGTGATGTTGCCCTGTGCTGCGGATTCCGCGGCCTGTTTGCGCAGACGCGCGGCATTCCAGATCCGGCCTGCAATCAGGCGACGTGGCGCATTGGTGCGCGCGGGGTAGGGTAGGAAGGGGGCCGATACCGGCAGGAGAGGCATCGCATGAGGCGTGCGTTCCCGCCCTTCGCGGCGTCCCTTATCCAACCCGCGCATCAGGCGAATTACATCTGTGGGGTCCAGTGCACCGCTTTGCATCGCGCGGATCAGACGCAGGCGCTGCGCCTGTCGGAATGCGGTCCATGCCCTGTCCTGCTCTGCCACCGGACAGTGTTTTTGTAGGAAAATTTGTTGAGAGGCCGCGATATCGCGCAGGTCACGCGGGGTGCGATCCTGACGACGCCGGGCAGAGGCTGCAACCCCATGATGCACCAACGCGCGGGGCACGATGGCGGTGCGGCCCCCCGTCGCGGCAAGGCGCATGTTCAGGTCGGTTTCATCAAGGTAGAACCGGAATGCGGGATCGAATCCGCCTAGCTCGGCCAGCGCGCTGCGGCGAACAGCCATGTTGGTGCCTTCGGTCTTTACAGCATGTCCGGGGGGCGGGGTCGGGACAGTCAGCGCATCGCCCGAGATCTCCAGCGGTGTGGCATGTCCCGTGGCATCAACGCTGCGGGCGCGCCATTGGTAGGACAAGCCATTGCGCCCCAGCACATAGCCCCCTGCCGTAGCGATGGTGGGATCCGCAAAGGGGGCCGTGAGATGGCGCAGCCATAACGGCTCTGGCACCGCGTCGTCATCGATAAAGGCGACCAGATCACCGGCGGCCTGCGCGATCCCCAGATTGCGCGCGGCAGAGATATTGGGCACGTCAAAGGCGACCGTCTTGATCGCCTGTCGGTCGGGGCGATCCGCGATGGCCGCCAGCCCTTGCGGGCAGGCGACCACGATGATTTCGAATTTGGCGTAGTCCAGCTGCGACAGGCCGGTCAGGCATCGCATCAAATCAGCCGGACGGTGACGGCTGACCACAACGATGCTGACCGTCGGGCCCATCAGCCCTGTTTCAGATCGACGCCCGGTGCGTAGGCGATAAAGAACGGGTTGGCGAATTCAGCCTTGCCGTAGGTCAGCGGGGTATGGTCGTCAAAGCGGACAACGTGACCGCCTGCGCCGGACAGAACCGCATGACCTGCGGCGGTGTCCCATTCCATCGTGCGGCCAAGGCGCGGGTAGATGTCGGCCTCTCCGGTGGCGACCAGGCAGAACTTCAGCGACGACCCGGCAGAGCGCATGTCCTTGACGTTGTATTTGTTGATGTAGTCATCGGTCGCCTGATCGCGGTGCGATTTCGAGGCGACGACCATCAGCGCGCTGTTGTCGGGGGAGGTGACGCGGATGTCTTTTGTGTCGCCCACGGTGGCCGCATCAAAGGGGCCGGTTTCCTCGACCGAGTGCCCGACCGAAGTGGTGTAGAACATCCGCTCGCGCGCGGGGGCATAAACCACGCCACGGGTCGGAACGCCGTCTTCGACCAATGCGATGTTCACGGTGAAATCGCCACGGCGGTTGATGAATTCCTTTGTGCCGTCCAGCGGATCAACGATCAGGAAGGTTTTTGCCTCGACCGAATGGGAGGCCGCCTGTTCCTCGGTCACCAGTGCCACGTCGGGGAAAGCCTTGCGCAGACCTGCCGAAATCAGGGCATCTGCGGCCTCGTCCGCCTCTGTCACGGGGGAGGCATCGGATTTGGTTTTCACCTCGAAGTCATCCGCATTGTAGATTTCCATGATCTTGTCGCCGGCTTCGATGGCAAGGCTGCGCAATACGGTCATCAAATCGGAATAGTTCATCAAATGCTCCTTGGCGGGCGCAGGGCACGCTTTATTGAATTGATACGGTCTTCGGCTTATGCTGTGAACAAAGATAAGGGGCAAGTCAACGAACCTGCCCGACCTGAGGTGCAGCGCGGCGCAAAAAGCGTCGCATCGGAGACAGCCATGTTCCAGACATACCGGCCCAAATCCAAGCTGGAGTCAGCCCTGAACATCATGGAGCTGATCTATCACAACTCGGTGCGGGCTGTGCGCAAGACGCATGAAAACGCCTTTATGGCGATTTTCATGAACGTTCTCCAGACGGTGATCTTTGTTCTGGCGTTCTACTTCATGTTCTCGATCATGGGGCTTCGCTCGGCTGCGTTGCGGGGCGATTTCATGGTCTACATCATGACCGGCATTTTCCTGTATATGACGCATGTGAAAACCATGGGCGCGGTGTCCGGATCCGAAGGACCGGCCAGTCCGATGATGCAGCATGCGCCCATGAACACGGCCATCGCGATTTTGTCGGGGATGCTGTCGTCGCTGTATATTCAGGTGCTGTCGCTGTTTCTGGTGTTGTTTGTCTATGATGTCGCGTTCAACCCCTTTGTGATGCAGGAAATTCACGACCCGATCGGATGTCTGGGCATGTTGCTTCTGGCGTGGTTTTCGGGCGCCGCCATCGGGATGGTGTTCCTTGCGCTGAAGCCGTGGTTTCCCACGCCGGTCTCCATCATCTCGACCGTCTACCAGCGCGCGAATATGATCGCCTCGGGCAAGATGTTCGTGGCCAATTCGCTTCCGGGGTACATGCTGGTGATGTTCGACTGGAACCCGTTGTTCCACACCATCGACCAGTCACGCGGCTATGCGTTCAAGGATTACAATCCGCATAATTCAAACTGGGAATATGCGCTGTACCTGTCTATCGTTCTGATCATGATCGGCCTGATGGGTGAATTTTACACCCGCAAACATGCCTCTGCCTCGTGGAGCGCGCGACGCTAGGATCAGGCCACCCGTTTTTATTGAGGTGTTCTGATGCGATGTCTGGCTTTGATTTTGATGGTTCTCGGGTTCGGGCAGGGGGCCATGGCCCAGACCTACCCCGCGTTGCATGATGTGTCCGGCGTGGGCGCTGGTGATATGCTGAATGTGCGCGCAGGCCCCGGTGTGGGCAACCCGGTCATCGGGCGGCTGGCCCCCGATCAAACAGGGGTGGAGGTCTTAGGGACCGAAGGCAACTGGGCGCTGATCAACATCGACGAGCGCACCGGCTGGACCTCTCTGCGGTTCCTGAACCGCCGTGCGGACGGCGATCTGCCCAACACCCAGCGCGCGATCTGTTCGGGGACAGAGCCCTTCTGGAGCCTTGATATCCGTCAGGGGCAAACGGCCGAGCTACGCACACCGGACACCGCGATTGTGGACACCTACACGGTGGGGCTGTTCCAGGGTGCGCATATGGGGGCTGGCAAATACGTTTTGCGTGGCGTGGGTGGCGCGCGGGAGATCGCCGTGGTTGTCACCCATGCCGCCTGCACCGATGGCATGTCGGATCGCGCCTACGGGTTGGATGCCACGGTGATTGTCACCGGCCGTCAGGGGCCAAGCTATTCGGGATGCTGCAGCCTGACAGAGTTCTAGGTCACAACCCGTAAGGTCAGGTTCAGCCGTCCGCCGTCGGGAAACAGGGTGGAGGATCCATCACGGACCCGATCAATCCCGTGGAAGGCGCGGCGCGACGGGCCGGTCAACAGCACCACGTCCCCCGATGACAGCCAATGCGATGTGGTGGGGGCCTTGCGCTCGGTCCCGCCCATGCGAAACAGCGCGTCATCGCCCAATGAGACAGACAACACAGGGCAGTTATAATCCTGTTCGTCCATATCCTGATGCAGCCCCATCCGTGCGCCCTTGGCATACCAGTTGATCAGGCAGCATTCGGGGGTCCGGGGGCTGTTGGCGTATCTGTCCCACAGCGCCATGACGCTGGCCGGGATCTCGGGCCAAGGCTGGCCGCCGGGGTGGCGCGCGTCATAGCGATATCCTGAGCTGTCACTGATCCAGCCGAACTGTCCCGCAGCGGACATGCGCACCGACATCGGCCCACGCCGCGTGCGCGGCTGGAACAGCGGTGCTGCGCGCAGCACGCCCCGAATGTCATCAACCACCGCCATCTGCGCCGCGCGATCCAGTGCGCCGGGGTGGATTTCAAAGCCGTTTACAATCACAGGTGTCATGAGCCCAAAGGTGGGGTTCGGAAACGCTTTGCCAAGGATTTCCTGCGAAACCCGCCGCGCAGGGGTGATTTGCACGCCCGTTGCAGGGAATCGCAGCATAGACAGGCTTCCGTCACGGGAAATGAAATTTGCGTGGCCTCGGGCGCTTGGCAAAGCAGGAGGGCCTCCTTATATACCCTCCGAACGCGCGAAACGGGTATCCGGTCGCGTTACAAAATACGGGGTACGGGCGCCGGTACGGGCCTTTCGCCTCGTTGTATCGCCTTGAGACAGAAAGGGATCGAAAACATGGGTAAAGTGATTGGCATCGACCTCGGGACCACAAACTCCTGCGTCGCCATCATGGATGGTTCGCAGGCACGTGTGATCGAGAACGCCGAAGGCGCGCGGACGACACCGTCCATCGTCGGTTTCACCGAAGACGAGCGTCTTGTGGGTCAGCCGGCCAAGCGTCAGGCTGTGACCAACCCCGAAAACACAGTATTTGCTGTCAAGCGTCTGATCGGCCGTCGCACCACCGACGCCGAAGTGACCAAGGACAAGGACATCGTCCCCTACAAAATCGTGGACGGTGGCAACGGCGACGCATGGGTCGAGATCCGTGGCGAGAAATTCTCGCCCTCGCAGATCTCCGCATTCACCCTGCAGAAGATGAAAGAGACCGCCGAGTCCTACCTTGGCGAAGAAGTCACGCAGGCGGTTATCACCGTCCCCGCGTACTTCAACGACGCCCAGCGTCAGGCCACCAAAGACGCGGGCAAGATTGCCGGCCTTGAGGTGCTGCGCATCATCAACGAACCGACTGCAGCCGCACTGGCCTATGGTCTGGACAAGAAAGAAACCCGCACCATCGCGGTCTATGACCTTGGTGGCGGTACGTTCGACGTGACCATCCTCGAAATCGACGATGGCCTGTTCGAAGTGAAATCCACCAACGGTGATACCTTCCTTGGTGGTGAAGACTTCGACATGCGGATCGTCAACTATCTGGCGGACCAGTTCAAGAAAGAGCACTCGGTCGATCTGACCAAGGACAAGATGGCCCTGCAGCGTCTGAAAGAGGCGGCAGAAAAGGCCAAGATCGAGCTGTCCTCGGCCACACAGACAGAAATCAACCAGCCGTTCATCTCGATGGGCGCTGGCGGCACACCGCTGCACCTTGTCATGAAGCTGACCCGCGCCAAGCTGGAAAGCCTCGTTGGTGATCTGATCAAGAACTCGATCAAGCCCTGTCAGGCGGCCCTGAAGGACGCAGGTCTCACCACCTCCGACATCGACGAGGTCGTTCTGGTCGGTGGTCAGACACGTATGCCCAAGGTCATCGAAGAGGTGACCAAGTTCTTTGGCAAGGAGCCGCACAAGGGTGTGAACCCGGATGAAGTCGTCGCCATGGGCGCGGCCATTCAGGCCGGTGTTCTGCAAGGCGACGTCAAGGACGTGGTGCTGCTGGACGTGACCCCGCTGTCGCTGGGGATCGAGACGCTGGGTGGCGTGTTCACCCGTCTGATCGACCGCAACACCACCATCCCGACGAAGAAGTCGCAGGTGTTCTCGACCGCGGAAGACAACCAGAACGCCGTGACGATCCGTGTGTTCCAGGGTGAGCGCGAGATGGCGGCCGACAACAAGATGCTCGGCCAGTTCAACCTCGAGGACATCCCGCCCGCACCGCGCGGCATGCCGCAGATCGAAGTGACCTTTGACATCGACGCCAACGGCATCGTGTCCGTGGGTGCCAAGGACAAAGGCACCAACAAAGAGCAGAAGATCACGATCCAGGCATCCGGTGGTCTGTCCGACGAGGACATCGAACGCATGGTCCGCGAGGCGGAGGAAAATGCCGACGCCGACAAAGAGCGTAAGGAACTGGTCGAGGCCCGCAACCAAGCGGAAAGCCTGATCCACCAGACCGAAAAGCACGTCGAGGAACATGGCGACAAGGTCGATCCGTCGACCGTCGAAGCCATCGAACTGGCCGTGGCTGCGCTGAAGGACGATCTGGAAAAGGACGACGTGTCCGCAGAGAAGCTGAAGTCCGGCATTCAGAACGTGACCGAAGCCTCCATGCGTCTTGGTGAGGCCATCTATAAGGCCCAAGCCGAAGACGGTGGCGCGGATGAGCCGCAGGCGGCCGATGATGCTTCGGGCGCGGCAGACGACGACACCATCGTCGATGCCGACTTCGAAGATCTGGACGACAACAAGCGCGGCTAACGCCGGGCGCCCGGAAACATGAATGGGGCCGGTCCGGACGCCGGACCGGCCCTTTCTGCTGATCCAGCGGGATCGGAAATCTGGGCCGAGAGGAGGGCATGAATGTCCAAGCGTGATTATTACGATGTGCTCGGCGTGGCGAAGGGCGCTTCGGCGGATGAGATCAAGAAAGCCTATCGCAAGAAGGCCAAGGAACTGCATCCCGACCGCAACGCGGACAACCCCGACGCCGAGAACCAATTCAAAGAAGCCAACGAGGCTTACGACGTCCTGAAAGACGCCGAGAAAAAGGCATCTTACGACCGGTTCGGTCACGCGGCCTTTGAAGGCGGCATGGGCGGTGGCGGCGGTCGACCCGGTGGGCCGGGCGGCAATCCTGACTTTGCCAGCGCGTTCTCTGACGTGTTCGACGATCTGTTCGGCGACATGATGGGGGGCCGCCAAGGCGGACGCCAGCGCGCCACGCGCGGGGCCGATCTGCGCTATAACCTGCGGATCACTCTCGAAGATGCCTTCAACGGGATGGCCAAGACAATCAATGTGCCGACCTCGGTGCAATGTAATGTCTGCGATGGCTCCGGCTCGGAAGGGGGCTCTGAACCCACGACTTGTCCGACCTGTTCCGGTATGGGCAAGGTGCGCGCGACCCAAGGGTTCTTTACGGTTGAACGGACCTGCCCGACCTGTTCGGGCATGGGCCAGATCATCAAGAACCCCTGCAACAACTGTGGCGGCGCGGGCCGTGTTCAAAAGGAACGCGCCCTGTCGGTGAACATCCCCGCAGGTGTGGAAACCGGCACCCGTATTCGCCTTGCAGGCGAGGGCGAGGCCGGCATGCGCGGTGGTCCTCCGGGGGATCTGTACATCTTCATCGAGGTGGAACCGCACAAGATTTTCGAACGCGAAGCCTCTGAGCTGCACTGCCGCGTGCCTGTGTCCATGGCGACCGCAGCGCTGGGCGGTGATATCGAGGTGCCCACCATTGATGGCGGCCGCTCGCGGGTGAAAATCCCCGCCGGGTCGCAATCGGGACGCCAGATGCGTCTGCGCGGCAAGGGGATGCCTGCCCTGCGTGGTGGTGCCTCGGGCGATATGTTCATCGAGCTGGCGGTCGAGACGCCGGTGAACCTGACATCGCGCCAGAAAGAGCTGCTGCAGGAGTTCGAAGACCTCTCCGAGGACAACAACCCTGAGAGCAAAAGCTTTTTCAGCTCCGTCCGCAACTTCTGGGATTCCATGAAGGGGTGACGCAGCCCTGTCTGCGGCGGGCGGCATCGCCCGGTGCCGACCTTCGGAACTCATGACCATATCATTGGTTTGATAAAGGCCCGCGTGAGACACGCGGGCCTTTTGCATGGAGGTATGGCGGTGTTTGACTGGATTTCGGGTCTTGTGGATCAGATGGGGGCCTTCGGGGTCGCCCTGCTTATGTTCCTTGAGAATGTCTTTCCGCCGATCCCGTCCGAACTGATCATGCCGCTTGCGGGATTTAACGCCGCGCGGGGGGATATGTCGCTGATCTGGGTGATCCTGTCGGGCAGCGCGGGATCCTTGGCCGGTGTGTACTTGTGGTATTGGCTGGCGCGTCGGGTCGGCTTTGATCGTCTGTGCCGCCTGACACACAGGCACGGGCGCTGGCTGTCGATCTCTCCTGACGAGCTGGACCGCGCCGACGCGTGGTTCGACCGGCATGGTGGGGCGGCTGTGCTGATCGGGCGCCTTATCCCCACGGTGCGGACATTGATTTCCGTCCCTGCCGGTGTGCGCCGCATGCCACGCCTTTGGTTTCTGGGTCTCAGCGCGGTGGGCACATTGGCCTGGACCTCGGCGCTGACCCTCGCAGGCTATTGGCTGGAGGGTGGATATGACAAGGTGCAGGCGTGGCTTAATCCTGTCAGTACCGCGGTCGTGGTTGGGCTGGTTGCTGTCTACCTGTGGCGTGTGGCGACTTATAATAAGCGGCAACAGGGTTAACCCGATATTCAGCTTTGCGGCCCAACCCTAAGCCCATGACAGGGCCCCGACAGTTTTCCGATTCCCAAGCGGCGCTTTTCGCCCATGACGAGGTGCCGGTCGATCCGGCACCGGCGAAACAGACGCAGCCGTCCTATATCCGCGACCATCGTGCCCGATTGCGTGAACGGTTTCTAACGGGCGGGGCGGATGCCATGCCGGATTACGAAATGCTGGAATTGGTGCTGTTTCGGGCCATTCCGCGCCGTGATGTGAAACCTTTGGCCCGTGCTTTGCTGGACGCGTTTGGTGATTTCAATGGGGTGCTGTCCGCCCCGCGCAACCGCTTGGCCGAGCTGAACGGCGTTGGCGATGCGGTCATTTGCGAATTGAAGATCGTCGAGGCTGCGGCCCACCGGCTTGCCCGTTCCCGTGTGATCCAGAAGCCTGTCCTTAGCAGTTGGAACGCGCTATTGGATTATTGCCAGACCGCCATGGCCCATGGCGACATCGAACAGTTCCGCGTTCTGTATCTGGATCGTAAAAACGTCCTGATCGCCGATGAACAGCAGGCGCGTGGCACGGTGGATCATGTGCCCGTCTACCCGCGCGAGGTGGTCAAACGCGCGCTTGAATTGAACGCCACGGCGATGATTTTGGTACACAATCATCCCTCTGGCGATCCCACCCCGTCGGAGGCCGACATCGTGGTGACCGAACAAATCCAATCCGCAGCGGATGCGCTGGGGATCGTCCTGCACGATCACCTTGTCATCGGAAAATCCCGCGAATTAAGCTTTCGGTCAGAGGGGCTGCTTTAGCGCACCCAGACTTCGACGCGGCGGTTGGCCTCGCGCCCCCAAACGGTATCGTCGCAGGCCATGGGCATGGCCTCGCCAAAGGCGTCGGATGCCAGCTTCGTTCGGTCAAAATCAGCGGTTTCCGCAGCCAGCTCTACCGCGATCCTTACCGCTTCGGCCCGTTTGCGGGCGATGTTCAGATTGGCACTGGCCGGGCCTTGGCCATCGGAAAAGCCAACGAACAAAAGCGTCTGCCCGTCATAGTCTCCGGCCTCCAACGCTTGCGCCAGTTGCAGCACGTTAGATCGCGATTGCGCATCTAGTCGGGAGGAGCCCGGCTCGAACCGGAAGGAGGTCGTCAGCCGTTGCATGGGCATCATGCGGGTTACCAGCCGTTGCAGCTCGCCCAAGCCATCCGCCCCTTCGGCCACGGTGATGGCATTGGCAAGACGGTTGCCCTGGATCTCTGTCGGCACGCGTTCGGGTGATTGATCGACAAAGCCCGCGCGGCGAATGACGATCTGCGCCGCCTCACTGCGGGTGTAGCGCAGAAAATCGCGCGCCAAGGCGGGCAGCCTGCGCGCCGGAATGTACAAAAACGCCTGCGTGGTCAGCGGGTAATCTTCGGTCTTGATGCTACGGCGGGCCGCCGTCAGGGCAAAGCCGCAGCGCCCCGCCAGCGGCAGCGGTTTGGCGTCGCCAACCTCGGCAAAGCTTGCAACCCCAAGGCCAAAGGGATCGCGCGCCACTGCCGTGGCCAAAGCATCGTTTGACGTATGCCGCACCGCAGGGCCGATTTGCGCGTCGACAGGGGCAAGCAGCTTGTCCTCCATCCCCTGAGCCAGCCCTGACCCGGCATCGCGCAGATGCACGGTGATCGGCGCATCGGGGCCGCCAAAGGCCGCCCAGTTGGTTTCCCGCCCTGTCAGGATCGAAAGAAGGTCGGACAGGGTGATCTGATCGACCGGATTGCCCGGTGAGACCACAGGCACCAGCGCATCCAGCGCCAGCACGGTGGACCGGTTGGAGAGGGTCAGATCGCCCAGACCGGCCTCGCGTGCGCGGGTCGCTTCGGTCTTGCGCACCGCGCGCAGGGCCATGACCATGTCGGCCTCGCCCGCCAGAAGATCGGCAAACCCTTCGTCGGTATTGGTGACACGGAAATGGAACCGTCCCACGTCGCGGCCGGTGTCGGCGTTGCGCAGGGTGTAGATGAAATGTGTGTCGTCCTGCGTCGTGCGGGTGGCGGTCAGGCCGTTGCGCCGGGCGAAAGCCTCGACCAAGGCGGGCATCATCACGCGGCCCAACGTCGACGATCCCGAAATGCGCATCTCTGCCACGTAATCGGTCAACGACGGGCAGCCGACCCCGTCGCAATTCACGCCAGAGCCATCGACGGTGAGCTCCCCGAATTCGGTGTCGACGCGGTAGAATTCGCCATCAAAGCCCAACAGGGTGCCGGTGATCTCGATACTGCCATCACGCGATTGCAGAGTGATGTCCTGAGCATTGGCGGGGCTGGCAGCCCAAACGGCATGCAGACAGATAAGCGCGGCGCAACACGCCGCACGCCAGATTGTCATGATGCCCCTCGTAGATCGCCTGTTTTACTTGGCGGCGATTGTCAGGTCTTCGACGAGGTTTTTCAACACCAGAAAGTCACCCGTGCCGCCGCATTCCGGCATATCCAGCGTTACACTGCGGGTCCGCAGGATGTGATCGGTGCGCAGTTGTAGGGTTTGCGCCTCTATTTGGCGGTTGCAATTGGCGGGTGTGATTTCCGCCTCCACTGTCAGGTGGATATCGCCGGAGCGGGTCGCGGCCCCGATGGGAAAGGAATAGACCTGCGCCTGCTGTGCGTCGGGCATATCGGGGCGGCCAAGTGTCTGCATAAAGCCACCGATGCCGCGTGCGGCATCCGCCAGATCGCCACGCGCCTTTGCGTGGATGTGGCCGGTGGCGAAATAGTCCGACCCGAATTCCCGGGCGTGGAGCCCCAGACCGGTGGTGCCGGTCCACTGCACCACGATCCGGTCATAGAACTCCAGCGTGGGCACTGCGGCGACGGCGGTGGCGGTCGCGCCAGAGGCAAAAGATGTCATCACCAGTGCGGTCTGCGACAGGGCGGGCAGGGTGACGGTCAGGGGGCCGTCATCTGGCATGCGGTCGGTGAACATCATGCCTTGGTGATGAAAGGTGACCCGCTCTGCCGCATGGCACGGCGCGGTCAGGGTCGCCGCGATCAGCGCACCTGCGCCGGGCGCAAGGTCAAGCGATACGGGGCAATTCGAGGTTACGGGCACATCTTGTGGTGGCAGAGCCGGTTCGTCCAAAGCCACTGGCGTGGGCTGGGGGGCGGTCGGACGGGGCGCGGGGCGCGCACCGACCGAAGAAGTGGGGCTGATGGCCGTCAGTTCCACGGGGCCGGTCACAGGGGGCTGCGCGGGGGCCGTGCCACCGTATTGCATGACATATCCAATGCCCAGAGCCGCGCAGAGGGTGATGCCTGCAATCGCCGCGCGCAGGCGTGTTTCGCGCGCAAATTCCGGCAGTTTAATGTGCAGTGGCATGGCGGGCTCCTGTCCCTTGGGTTCGGGACATAAGTGGAGCGCAACTGTGGCCGAGATTGGGCGGACAGGGGGATTCTTGAAGGCTTTTACACTTTAGACGTGCGTATTGTTTCCGCGTCAGAGTCAAAGCCAGTCGCGCAGAATCGGAATCAGCGGGAGATCCGCAGGCGGCATCGGGTAGTCACGCAGCGCTTGCGGGCGGACCCATTTCAGCGCCTGACCTTCCTTGGACTGCACGGTGCCATTCCATTTGCGACAGGCGAAAAGCGGCATCAGCAGGTGAAAATCATCGTAGCTGTGCGAGGCAAAGGTCAGCGGCGCCAGACAGCTGTCCCATGTTTCGATCCCCAGTTCCTCGTGGAGTTCGCGCACCAAGGCGGCCTCAGGTGTTTCGCCGGGCTCGATCTTGCCGCCGGGAAACTCCCACAGGCCCGCCATGGATTTGCCTTCGGGCCGCTGGGCCAGCAAAACGCGCCCGTCGGTGTCGATCAGCGCGACGGCGGAAACGAGGATGATCTTCATAGTGGGAGGCTCCTGTAGGACGGGGCGGAGGCGGGGCTCTGCCCCGCACCCCGAGGTATTTCGACCAAGAAAAAGCGCGCAGTCGCGATCAGGACCGATAGTCGGCGTTGATCGAGATGTAGCCGTGGGTCAGGTCGCAGGTCCAGACCGTTGCCGCACCCTGACCAAGGCCGATGTCGACATCGATGCTGATTTCCGGCTGCTTCATCACGGCGGCGCCTTGTTCCTCGGCGTAATCCGGAGAAACCCAGCCGTTTTCCGCCACCAGCACATCGCCGAAGCGGATGGTCAGGGCGTCGCGATCGGCGGCGGCGCCGCTTTTGCCGATGGCCATGACGATCCGCCCCCAGTTCGGGTCTTCGCCCGCGATGGCTGTCTTGACCAATGGAGAGTTCGCGATGGCCAGCGCATGGGTGCGAGCGTCGTCACCGGAGGCCGCACCTGTGACGTTGACGGTGACAAATTTGGTGGCACCTTCACCGTCTTTGACCACCAGATGCGCGAGCTCGCGGAAGACATCGTGCACAGCGGTGGCGAAATCGGCGTTGCCTTCGACGTCTACACCTGATGCGCCTGTTGCACCCATCAGCAGCGTGTCCGAGGTGGAGGTGTCGCTGTCGACGGTGATGTTGTTGAAGGTGCGTGCGTTGGCCTCCGAGACGAGCTTTTGCAGTGCGGCGCGGCTGATTTTCGCATCCGTGAAGACATAGACCAGCATCGTCGCCATATCGGGGGCGATCATGCCGGAGCCTTTGGCGATGCCTGCGATCTGCACATCTTTGCCATCTACCGAGACGGTGCGCGTAGCACCCTTGGCAAAGGTGTCGGTCGTCATGATCGCGCGCGCGGCATCGGGGAGGGAATCGGGCGAGAGGGCGCCGGTTGCCTCTGCGAGTTTTGCGATGATGCGGTCATGCGGCAGAGGCTGGCCGATCACACCGGTTGACGAGGTGAATATGCGATCCTCTGGCAGGCCGGTCGCCTGCGCTACAGCGGTGCAAATGGCGGCGACAGATGTTTCCCCGGCGCGGCCTGTGAAGGCGTTGGAGTTGCCGGAGTTCACCAGAATGGCGGCGCCCGCATCGCTGTCGCCGGCAATTTTTGCCTGACAGTCCAATACCGGCGCAGAACGGGTGGCAGAGCGTGTGAACACGCCTGCCACGGAGCTGCCCGGATCCAGCACCGCCAACATCACATCGACGCGGTTTTTGTATTTTACACCGGCCTCGACCGCGGCAAAGCGCACGCCCTGAATGACCGGAAGCGCCGGGAAGGAAGCCGGCGCGAGAGGGGAGATCGCCATGGGTCAGTCTTCCAGCAGCTGGGTGGCCGACAGCAGCGACGGGTCGATTTCGGTCTGGGGCGGCTGCGAGATATCGGCGGCTTCGGTGAGTTCGGTAATATGCGCCTCGACGGCTTCTTGCTGCAGTTGCTGGGTGATCTGGTCGCGCACCTCGTCCAGGGTGGGCGCTTCGAGCGCGCGGGTGTCGTTGAGTTTGATCACATGCCAGCCGAACTGGGTTTCGATCGGGCCGGTGATGTCGCCGGGGTTCAGCGATTCCACAGCGGTCTGGAACTCTGCGACCATGGTGCCCGCACCGAACCAGCCCAGCGAGCCGCCGTTGGGGCCGGAGGGGCCGGTGGATTTCTCCCGCGCGACGTTGGCGAAATCGGCATCTCCCTTGACCTCGGCCAGCACGGCTTTGGCCTCTTCCTCTGTTTCCAGCAGGATGTGCGAGGCGTTGTATTCCTTGCCCTGTTCTGCATCGACGTAGTCGCGTTTGTAGGCCGCTTCAACCATCTCGTCGGTGACGGCGCGGTCTGCCACCTCGGTGATGGCGACGGCTGCGCGCAGGGAGCGGGTTTCGTTTTCCAGCGACAGGCGCACCAGATCCGTGTCGGTGGCGTCCTCAGACTGGGACAGCACCTCTTGCTGGATCAGCTGCCGCAGCAGGCCGTCATAAAGCTGGTCATCGGGGATCTGCTGATACTGTTCGGGCAGCGACGCCTTGGCGATGATCATGTGGCCCATGGTGATCTCGGTTCCGCCCACGGTGGCGACAACCTGATCAAGCGCTTCTTTGCCGACGACGGGCGCGTCGTCCTGTGCCATGGCACCGGCGGGCAGCGCCAGCATCAGCGATACGAGGGCTGCGCCCAGCTTTAGATCACGTGTGGTTTTAGACATACCGTCCTCCTCATCCGCCTGCCGCATCCAGCGGTGGCGTTGACACTTACCAACCTGCCGCTTACATGCCGCAAGGGCCCTGCGTGGCCGGTCTCTCGGGCCTTGTGTATTGGCTTGGGTTCAGGCGGGCAAGCAGATGCCTCACACGAAACCGAGAACAGGTATTCAGGCATGTTGGGAAAAATCGCGCGCAAGGTCTTTGGCACAGCAAATGACCGCAAGATCAAGGCCACCCGCCCGCTGGTGGAAAAGATCAACGCGCTGGAGCCTGACTTTGAAAAGCTCGACGATGCGGGGCTGATCGCCAAGACGGAAGAGTTCAAGGACCGTCTCGCCAAAGGTGAGTCGCTGGACAGCCTGCTGCCCGAGGCCTTTGCCAACTGCCGCGAGGGCGCAAAGCGCGCACTGGGCCTGCGGGCCTATGATGTGCAGCTGATGGGCGGCATCTTTTTGCATCAGGGCAACATCGCCGAGATGAAGACGGGCGAGGGCAAGACGCTGATGTCGACCTTTGCCGCCTATCTCAATGCGCTGACCGGACGCGGCGTGCATGTGGTCACGGTCAACGACTACCTCGCCAAGCGTGACGCCGAATGGATGGCCAAGGTCTATGCCGCCTTGGGTCTGAACACCGGCGTGATCTACCCCCGCCAGCCCGATGATGAAAAGGCGCAGGCCTATGCCTGTGATATCACCTACGCCACCAACAACGAGCTTGGGTTCGATTATCTGCGCGACAATATGAAATCCGACATTGCACAAATCCACCAGCGCGATCACTATTTCGCTATCGTTGACGAGGTCGACAGCATCCTGATCGACGAGGCGCGGACGCCGCTGATCATCTCCGGCCCTGCCGATGACCGGTCCGAGCTGTATGTCTCTGTCGACAAATTCATCCCCGAGCTGGCCGACGACCACTTCAGCGTCGATGAAAAGACCCGCAACGTGACCTTCACCGATGAAGGCAACGAATACCTCGAGGAAAACCTGCAGGCGCGCGGTCTGCTGCCCGAGGGGCAGTCGCTGTACGATCCCGAATCGACCACCGTTGTGCACCACGTCAATCAGGCGATCCGCGCGCATAAGCTGTTCCAGAAGGACAAGGATTACATCGTCCGCGACGGCGAAGTGATGCTGATCGACGAATTCACAGGCCGCATGATGGCCGGGCGCCGTTTGTCCGATGGTCTGCATCAGGCGATCGAGGCCAAAGAGGGTGTCGAGATCAAACCGGAAAACGTCACGCTGGCCTCTGTGACCTTCCAGAATTACTTCCGCCTGTATGACAAGCTGGGTGGCATGACCGGCACCGCCGCCACCGAGGTCGAGGAATTCCGCGAGATCTACGGTCTTGGCGTGGTTGAAGTGCCGACAAACCGGCCCATCGCACGGATCGACGAGGACGACCGCGTCTATCGCACCGCGCAGGAGAAATACGCGGCCATCGTCGAGGAAATCACTAAGGCGCATAAAAAGCAGCAGCCGGTTCTGGTGGGCACGACCTCGATCGAAAAGTCCGAGATGCTCAGCCAGTTGCTGACGCAGGCGCAGTTGCCGCACAACGTTCTGAACGCGCGCCAGCATGAGCAAGAGGCGCAGATCGTCGCCGACGCGGGCAAACTGGGGGCCATCACCATCGCCACCAACATGGCAGGCCGCGGCACCGACATCAAACTGGGCGGCAACGTCGAGTTCAAGATCATGGAAGCCATCGCCGCCAACCCTGACAGCGACCCCGAAGAGCTGCGGACCCGGATCGAAGAGGCCCACAAGGCCGACGAAAAAGCGGTCAAGGAGGCCGGTGGCCTGTTCGTCCTCGCCACAGAGCGTCACGAAAGCCGCCGGATCGACAACCAGCTGCGCGGCCGTTCGGGCCGTCAGGGGGATCCGGGGCGGTCGTCCTTCTTCCTGTCGCTTGACGACGACCTGATGCGCATCTTCGGCTCGGAACGTCTGGACAAGGTTCTGTCCGGTCTTGGCATGAAAGAGGGCGAGGCCATCGTGCACCCTTGGGTCAACAAATCGCTCGAGCGCGCACAGGCCAAGGTCGAAGGCCGCAACTTCGACATTCGTAAACAACTGCTGAAGTTCGATGACGTGATGAACGATCAGCGCAAGGTCATCTTTGGCCAGCGCCGCGAGATCATGGAAAGTGCCGATATCTCGGAGATCGTGACCGAGATGCGCGAAGAGGTGATCGACGAGCTGGTCGACATCTATTGCCCGCCGCGCAGCTATGCCGACCAGTGGGACGTGCAGGGGCTGTACGCCGCGGGCATCCAGAAGCTGGGCGTCGATGCGCCTGTCATCGCATGGGCCGAAGAAGATGGCGTGGATCAGGACGTGATCCGCGAGCGCCTTGAAGAGCTGACCGCCAAGATGATGGCGGAAAAAGAAGCGGCCTTTGGGCCCGACACCATGCGTTCGGTCGAAAAGCAGTTCCTGCTGCAAACCATCGACAAGAAATGGCGCGAACACCTGCTAACGCTGGAGCATCTGCGATCGGTTGTTGGTTTCCGTGGCTATGCCCAGCGTGACCCGCTGAACGAATACAAGAACGAAGCCTTCCAACTGTTCGAGAACCTGCTTGACGGGCTGCGTGAGGACGTGACCGAACAGCTCAGCCAGGTCCGCCCGATGACCGAGGAAGAACGCCAGAAAATGATGGCCGAGTTGCGCGCCCAGCAAGAGGCGATGCAAAAGGCAGCAGCGGCCCAGCAGGCGGGCGCCGCAGGTTCTGCTGCCGCGGCGGCCGGTGTGGCGGCGACCCCCGCTGCGGGCGAAGCACAGGCCGAAGGTTCCGCTCCGGACGGCGCACTGCCCGGTTTCGACGAAACCGACCAATCCACCTGGGGCAACCCCGGCCGCAACGACCCTTGCCCCTGCGGCTCGGGCCTGAAATTCAAACACTGCCACGGCAAACTGTAACGCATCTTCTGTTTGAAGAAGACGGCCAAGTTCGTCCCGAATCCGGGTAAGTTTGTCCCAAGATCTGTATATAGGGGTGCCGAGAGGCGCCCCTACTTCATTTAGAGAGCCGGATACGGAAAATTTATTTTGTTTACCACGTTTCCGGAGGTGCTCGCCCAAGTGCCACGAGAGCGGAACACTGGCACGCGACACGGACTAGCGGTCGACCGACTTCTGACCACGCGCCTCGACGTACCCGTCCAGTCCAGCTGACCGATCGTACGCGGACCGTACACCATTTGTACCGCGGGCTTCAGCGGCGGAGCTTCTGTGCTGCGCGCCGAACATGAAGTATTCGGCACCCAGGGCGGAGAGTTGCCGTTCGCTGCACGTGACTACGCAACCCAGTCCACTGTCAAAGCGGACATCCATTCAAGCATACGCGACCGAGCGCGCGACAATTTGGATTGAGGGCGAATCTCGTTTTCCAATACTGTTTCGTTTAACAGGCCGCTGAAAAATGTCTGAGCCTCCCGCCTATCGCCGCGCTCGTCAGGGTTCGATCCGCCGGGTTGTCACCAGATCGTCGAGAGAGCCCGGAAACTGACGCACTCTGGCGTCGAAAGCGCGATCCTCGGATTTTTCAGCGGCCTGTTAAGATTGCGGCGTCTGTGGACGAAAAAAAGCCGACCAAAGCGGATCTTGACAGAGCCAGGATATCATGACGGATTTTAGCCCGCCATTATGCTGAAGAATACTTATTGATTTCATCAAAATAGAGGCGCTCACTATCATCCTTGAAAGAAGATTTGCTTTCCGTTAACGCCGATAGTTTCTGAAATACGTGCGAGTAAACAATCTTGTGAACCTCGTTCTGAAGATTGTTTCCGTCAGGAGCGTCCATCTCAACATCTTCTTCCAAAAATCTGTTTAGAAGATGTAACAATTCGCCCTTGTCAAGTTCGTCTACTTTGCACCATTCTCCTGAAGAATTCGCCAAAAAATAACCGCATCCACCTTCAATCTTTAAGATCTTCATAAGCCGCGCTCCGCTCTTCATATGCTTTAACTCCAGCCTCCAGGTTTCCAAGGAGCACCTCTCGCGTCGGGATCTCCAATCCATCCACGGACATCAATCGTTTACTCGTTGGCGAGCCAGAGAAAATTCGCCATTTAATCTCAGAATTTGAAACCTCTTTTTTCGTATAAAGGATGAAGTCTGGCCGAATTGACGCGCCGACTGTGTTGTTGTGGGTGACAACAACAACAGGCATCTTTCTCGAAATCTCTTTGATTATCTCATTAACTTCGGCCTTCAGGAAGTGGTTGTCAAAGGACGATTCCGGTTCATCGATGAGAAGTACGTCTGCAGAGCTTGCGCCTTCGATTCTGTCCAGTAAGAAGAACTCCGACCTCTCTCCTCCTGACGCCTCCATTCCATCCCTGTTAAGAATTTTATATTCAACCTTGGTCAAATACTTGCTAAAGTCAGAAGCTTCGACCGGAGCTCCAATTTTCCGAAGCTCTTGAAGATATTCATACGGCTTGTCGTATTTTTCGAACGCAGCGCTGAATCCTCTATTGGATCTTGATATACTTTTTAGTTCTCCGCTTCCCTTGAATGGCCCTACTTGTGCAACAATCTCGAAACTTCCCTTTCTCTTCCGAAGTGCAGTCTTGGGTTTCCGGGCTGCTGTTACCAGGGTTTCAAACCTTTCAACTGCCCTTGCGTTCTTTGCAATCTTAAGGAGGTCGACATCGGCCACACTGGGTGCTGATGACTTTCGTTGAAGTTTTTCTTTGATGTCATGAACTGCCGTGTTAACCCAATCCTTTTTATCGTTTAACTCCTGGTGAGTGCAGTAAACTCTCATGAGTTCCACGTACAACGCTTTGAGCGCGCCCAGATCGAGGTGCTTTTCTATAACATCTCTATACTCTACATTGCTCACAAGCTGCTTGGTTGAGGAGATGAGGCCTTGCAGACCTTTCAAGTCCTTCCGCAAAAATGGCTCCTCATTGTACATCTTAGCCTTAGAAAAAGCGTCATGCCGACTGGTCTCGCGCGCATAACTGAGTAACGATGAAATGTATTGATCAATAGCGAGCATATCTGCCTGAAGGTCGATATCAAGCATGTGCGTTACTGCGTCCTGCAAGTCGGCCAAATAATCTCGTGCGAAGAGGCTGGTTTTTTCACTCAGGAAATCTTTGAAATTCTTCTCGTCCTCCGCCTCATTTCGCGCAACCAAATCAAACTGGCGGATGTATCTTGTGTTCTCCGCACCAAACCAATCACAGATCTTTTCAAGGGTGTGGGATTTCCCGGAGGACCGATCGCCTAAAATTACATTGAGTCCAGTTGAGATTTTTTGCCCATCAGGGAAAATCTGAAAATGGCCAATGCCTCCCTCCTTCGAAATAGACACTTTTCTTTTGTCTTTCAAAACATGACGAAGAGAACCGAATGATAAGTCTTCACAATCGACAAACGTATGCTTGGTTGGCAGTACCGTGAGGGCATCACTTACTCGGCAATCACTGAAAAATACGGGCGTGAGCATTTCGGGATCATTGTGGCACGTTATAAATTTCTTAGGGCTGGTGACTTCACCACAGTGAATGTGCCCTTCAAACTTTTCCAAGGCCTCGGCGCTGATTTTTGGTTCTTTCAAATAGTGAGGGATAAGGATGTACTTCCGGAGGTCTCCAAAAACCTCTTCGAAATCCGCATGCCGAAGCGGTACCCCATTCGCTCGCCACCTTCGTTCAACCTCTTCACACCTTTGAGAAAAGTCATCCAAGTCTCGACCGTCGGCCAAGACGAGCATGTGACACTTTTCAACATCAACCTCAATTCCTGGAAGAACCAGTACTTCCAAGGCGGTTTTGATCTCTATGAATTGATCCTTGTCAAAAAGGTTGTGATTTGTTATTGCAATACAGCTCAGATCTGCTTCACTAACGTATTTTTGTAGCACTTCCATGCTAAACGAAAAATCCCGATCTTGGATGCTGGATTTCGTGTGGATATGCAAATCAATCTTTTTCATAAATCTTAACTCTTGTCACACAGATGCCTCTTGCCCGACGGACAAGGCAACTTGCGTTACCTGGAAGTTCTTTCGTTCATTCGCCCAAGGCGCTCAACAGATAGTCAATCTTATCCTGCACCGCGGACGGCAGATCGGCAACCATATGTTGTGTATTCATTGTGGCAATATGCCCTTGATCGTAATTCGCTTGGCGAGATTTGATCGCTAAAGTACTGACAACCTTGTCGCTGACAGTCCGGTTTGTCTAAGTCTGGTACGGCAAATTCGTCCGCGGACTATGAGTTGGCCCACGCCTCGATTTTGCGTTCGCAGCGGACGACCGGTTGGGTGGGTCGCACCGCAGCATCTTTGTTGCCTGCGAATGTCCGGAAAGGGCCGTCAGTGCTCGCCGCGCTGTCGGTCCTTAGCGAGACGTCTGCCATGACGCCGAAGGTCTGCTTCGAGCCCATTGTGTAATTTGAAAAGGATTGCGATACAAACCCCATGAACACATGCCCCGAACCCGGCTGCAGGTTTTGCCTTGAAAACGATCTACTGGTTGATCGACCATTACTCGTTTTGCAGCACCTCTTTATCTTGGGATCAATTGAAGAACATAGACCCCATCAGGCTATGATTGTTCCTCACCGACATATAGAAACTCCATTTGATCTAAATGCACAGGAGTGGTCGGAAATTTCTGAGGCGCTTGCGTTTGTCAAAGCAAGCTTCGACAAGGGACGTGCCGATGGTTTCACAGTTGGCTGGAATGTGGGCGCCGCTGCAGGCCAGGATGTTTTTCATGCTCATTTGCATGTGATAGCGCGCTTCAAAGGTGATCCATCCGAGGGCCTAGGGATCCACGCGCTGTTCAGAACGGGAATTTGAGGGACGGCAGCTTCGTCCGCCCAGCCGACCTTCAGCCTCCGAAAATGCCCCGAGATCGACGAACGGCCGGTTTGGTGCAGCTGCACCGCAGCGAACTACTTGAGACTGAACGGCAGGATTGGGCCGTGTCCGACTTCGAACGGTCGGCCGGCCTGAACCGTTTATCGATCTGGTATCGGCGTTTCACCCTCGCCGTCTTGCACCTCGGGTTTCGGTTAAGCGTGGCTCGGCAGGTTCAGCAGATGGATTGGTGCGCTCTGGATAAACCTCTCGACTCTTTCAGGATCCGGTTCCGTGTCCCAGGCAGTTCGGCGATACGCGAGCGTACAGCTGATCAGGACGCCGACGGCGATGGAGGTGTCGGCGATTATGAAAAATATGTCCATCACGCTGTTGGTCCTTTCGAACTCCCCGTGCCTGACGATACCCGAGCTGGGCTGACCGGTCAAAGTCGAGGTCGATGCGCATACGGGTCGTCCAGTTGTGGCGGCGATGCCAACGCGGGTATTGCCTCACAAGAAAAGATCGGACGGATCGACCTGTGGAATGACCGCCGCAGCCGAGATCTGCATCATGGTCGTCGCCTCCACCCGGATGAAGTGCGCCCATGCAATCTGGTCTAGGCGTGCGGATCCGGCGTCCAGACAGACGCGGCGGCACGGATCGACCACATCACAGGCGGCGAGGCTCGATGCCCCCGCTGACATGGGACGGGTGATCGCCGGCGAGTGCCCGTGGACGACAAGGGCGTCGCCATTTCCATATTGATTTGATGTGGGATCCCAGGTCCACCCCCGGGACCACTCCAGGAAACTGCGCCTGATCCAGGCCCAATGCAGGTCATTGTCCGCATGCGCGCGATGACGGTCGAGATGTATGTCCGGTGCCGAGCACGGATCGAGGCCGGCATGGACGAACAGGATGTCGCCGATCCTGAAATGCGACGGCGCGCCCCGGATGATATCCGTGAAACCTGACGGCATCCGCGCTTCGACGGCGCGCATCGCGTCGGCCCACGGGAGGTCGCGCCAATCGCGATCCACTTCATCCATGACATCAATCCCACCGTTCATCAGCCAGAGGGACGGTGCGCCGGCGACGGCATCAGCATACATGAGTTCATGGTTGCCGGGCAGCAGGTGGGTCACGTCTGCCTTGGCAAGTTCCCGGGCCCGGACGGCGAGGTCCACTGCCTCGAGGCTGGCCGGACCCCTGTCGAGGATGTCACCGAGAAAGATGACAGTGCGCCGCACGCCCTTGGTTCGGGGCTGTGAAGCGATATCGGAGAGGCAAGAGCGGAGCGCACCCGCGCGGCCATGCACGTCACCGATCGCGAAGATCTCCTCCTCCACCGGGATTGCGGAGGGGATGGGCCGCGGTGGCCGCTGGATGAGTTGATAGCTGTCGCGCATGGTGTCCGATTATCGAGTCCCCGGGGCCGCGCCCCGTGAATTGTGGGCCGGGAGAACGCGAGGCTACCTCGCTGCTGCCGTCAAGGCTACCGGGCGTTCGCCCCTTACTCGGGGTCACGATTTAATAGCTACAATTCTATCGACACCGATGCGAAAGCGCGGATTTTCTGCGGGCTTTCGCTATGCGGCGCCTGACGGAGCCGTCCGTCGAAATTGAGCACTGTCCTGTTTTTCGCAGCATTTCCGTTGTCGGGCCTTTAACGGCGGTCGGCCCATCACGGTCACAGGCAAGACGCCTCTCATAAAACACCGTCTCCGACACCCGGCGCAGCATAGCTGCCGTCGGACCTGTCGAGACATGCCGTGAAAGGAAATCGAAATGGCATCTGAAGAACAAGCGCGCCGCACCCTCAACCGTTTCATCACCAGCTTCAACGCGGCCCTGGCTGGGCCGCCCACCGACCCGCTGGATCCAGAGGTCGCGCATATCGAGCTTTGGGCAACCGCCGTGGTCGGGTCGAACCTGGTCCTGGCCGGTTGGACAGAGCGTCATCCGGTCTTTGGAGAGACGAAGGTCTGGACCTCGCGGTTGATCCACATCACGGATGACCAAAAATGGGCGAGGACCGCGAGTCGCTGGTACAGCCTCGGAAAACCGTTCTCGGCGGAAATGGAAGAACTCTTCCCCGGCGCCCAGGACCTTGAAGCTGCCATCTCCTCATCCCCGGACTTCGTCACGGTCCCGATGGAGGTGGCCGTCCGTGCGATGGCGGACTTCCCCAACCTGATGACGAAACTCGCCGCAGGCAGTGCCTGCAAGGATCTTGTCCCGCAGTTCGAGGAAATCGAAGCAAAGTGGCCGCCGATGGATGGAGTCGCAAGGCATTGAAATAAAATAGAAATGACCGCGCCGAAAATGCTGGCGAGAAAAAATGTGGTCTCCCGCCAAATTTTTTTCTGCGAACTTTCAGTACCTCCTCATAGCTCTGATCGTACCGGCACCGAGGGGTGCCCAACGACAGAAAGGAAGGACCACACGCCCATGACAACCGGCTGATCGCGAAATCGGCCACCGGCATTCCGCCACTGCCTGGAGAGGTTCGAACACAGGCTCAGCGCCACGACCTCGGGCATCCCAACATCACTCGCAAGCTCGGCTCCCGTCTGAATCCAGCGATTCAGGCGACGGGATCGGCTTGTCCAAAGAAACGAGAAAATCATGTTCGACGAAAACTACTTCCGCAGCCGCGCCGTCCGGAAGATCCCCAAGAGCTCCAAGCTGCACTCCGTGGGCACGCTGACGTTCATCCGCCATGACGGTAAATCGCAAGAAGTCGGCTTCGGTAGCGGGCTGGAGCACGACGCAGCCCTGTGCTGCATCTATCACCCCGAATTCCTCGACCTTGAGGAGCAGCTGGAAAGGATCATGGCGCGCAAGACCGGCACCGTAGCAACGCCGTACTGGTTCGACTACCGGCTGACCCTGGTGGGCGGGAAGCGCATTGCGCTCTCCGTCAAGTACGCGAAAAAGGCCAGCACGCTGGCCTACCAGAGAACCATGGAGGCCGTACGCGCCGTTGCCGTGCCCGAAATCGCTGATCAGGTGAACACGATCTCGGAACGCAACATCGACCCGACCCTCCTGGCCAACTGCAGGCTCTTCCATGCGGCACGTTTCCCGGAGGAGGTGCTGGATGACCGCGTCAAAAAGGCACTGACCCAGTTGGATCGTCCCATGGCAATTCATGAGGCTCTGGAGCAGGCCGGCATCGGCCCAGACGGGTTTTGGAGCGCAGTGCGCGCGATCCGCTGGGGTGATGTCGAGGTCCTGTCCCGTGGCATCATCGACGAGCATGCTGTCATCCGGCCCCTCACCGCAATCGAGGAGGCTGCATAATGCCGGTTCATGTCATCAACGAAGAAAACTTCGACATCAGCTTCCTCGAGGTCGGCTGCGTCATTCGCCAGATCTCGCGCAACGGCAAGGTCACAGAACTCCGTGACAACGGTGTCGTGGTCGACTGGGAGGAGTGGACCAACCCGGTGACCGGCAAGGTGAAAGACGCCGGACCCGAACTCTACAAGACGGAGGTGATCCACCAGGATCACCTTTACGGCCAGCTTGAGGTGATCCGCCGCCCGATGTCCTTCGTGCGCTCCCGCTCCATCACAGAGGTGCGGCGCGATGAGCGCAACCACAAGGAAACGGCGCGCATGCTCGTCCGCAAGGCTTGCGTTCTTGCCAGCGAAGAGCTGATCGCTGAGGGCCTTATGGGGACAACCCGTGCGGAGCATGAGCGCAACTCCCTGCAGCTGGTGCATCGCGCGCGCACCATCCACGCGCGCATCGCCGAAGCGGCGCTGGCGCCCAACCGCCCGCACCCGATCCTGTCCTCGTGCAGCAAAGCCCTGCACGGCTCCCAGACCGGGCTGAAGCCCTACACGTTCGACCTCAAAGGGGAGAATGCCCATTGCGCGCGTGACGAGACCAAGATGGGGGCGACAATTTACAGGTGGGCGAGCAAGCATCGGGACGAGGGCGAAGACGGCCTGTACGACAAGTTTCGCAATTGCGGCGCCAACTCCGGGCACACTGATCAGCTTCGGGACTTCGTGACGAAAGTCCTGATGGAGCTTGAGGATCAGGAACGGCAGTCACTGGCGAACCTGCATGACAGTGTCAATGCCGCACTGCTGTTCGAAAACTGCGAGCGTCTGGCGAGAGACACCAATGCAGGGCTGCTGCCACAAAGGGTCAGCAAGGAGTTCGTCCAGACGCAGCGCGTGCTTCTTGGGTACGTCAACCGTGGCATCCGCAACCGGGGCTATGATGTGGCTTACCGCGACATGCATGCGGGCGGTCTGGGGATCGTCACCTCGCGCGCCCTCGAACGGGTCGAGATCGACGAGTACACCATCGACCTGCAACTCCTGATGAAAATCAGCGGTGCGTTCGATTACCTGTCGCCTAAAGAAGCGAAGGCCATGGGTCTGGATGGCACGGCACAGCGCGTCAAGATTTCCGCCGCGATCGATGTCCACACCCGCTGCCTGCTGGCCCTGCTCGTCGTCCCGGAAGGCACCGTGAACTCCCTGGCTCTGACGCTGGAGATGGTCTACTCGGACAAGTCCGATATCTCCGACGCCATGGGATGCACTTACAAGTGGTTGGAATACGGCGCGCCCGAGCTGATCGCTGTCGATCGCGGCGCCGCCTATATCACCGACCCAGCCTACCACATCCTGAACTCGCTCGGGATCACCAACATGGGGGTCCCTGCGGGAAAACCCTGGCTGAAGCCCTTCATCGAACGGGTGTTCCGGACCATGCACGAAAAGCTGCTCGCCCGGTTCTCGGGCAGGACCTTCGGTGACGTGGTCAAGCGCGGTGAAAACGATTCCCAGGGACGAGCGACCCTGGAACTGTCCGAGTTCCTGAAGTGGATGGTGCGGTGGGCCGTCGACGACTACCACAACGACCGCCACAACGCCTTGGGAACGACGCCGCGCGAAGCCTGGCAGGAGGCGACACGGTACAAGCGCCCTCGGACCCTGACCAACAAGGAAATGCGCCAGGCCTTTGGCGAGATCGTTCAGCGCCGACTGGGATCGTCGGGCTTGGTCATCGACAACATCAAGTACCAGTCCGACAACCTGATCGACATCTGGAGAAGCGAGGGGCACCAGCTGATCGAAACCCGCCGTTGGGCCGGCAACATCGGCACCATCGATATCCGCAAGGTCAGCGACAACGGTAAGGGCAAATGGGAGACGGCTGTCGTGTGTGATCCGGATTGGCTCGAAAAGACCGCCTTCGACGTCCGGGTCTGGAACGAGGATCGCCGGAAGATCAACCCAGAGGCAGAACAGACGCGCCTTCTGGAAATCGGGCATCGTGATCAGCGGTCCAAGGAGCTGAAGGCCCAGTCCAAGCTGTTTGCGCAGCCGCGCAGCGCGACGACCGGCAAGGAACTGACCGACGAACACATCGACACCTACACCGACACGGCAGAGCGGCGGTATCAGGCGGGCGAGCATCGGGGGCTTCTCGATGATGTCGTCGAGGGTGACGAACCTCAGGTCCCCGCCCGGCCGGAACCCCAGAAGCCCTATACGCCGCCGGACGCGGGTTTCCTGGACGATGACGACGTCCTGGAATGACCTCTCGCCACACTTACAACGCCGCCCTCTGGGCGGCGTTTTTCGTCGCCTGAGTAGCTTGGTTGCGGTCGATCTCGATCAATTCCCATCTCTCGGGGATGATAACTTGCACGGTGCAAGTATTGCTATATTTTTCAATTACTTGACTCAAATAGCCTCTCGGAAATATGACGATACGACCTTGCGAATCGGGCCACACGGAAGCGCCTTGATCGCATAAGTGGCATCCGCCTCCGGACCGGGGGGAATGCAGCAAGATGAGAGGACTTACATCTTGGAAAACCACCCCAATGATATCTGGCTCACCTACTACCGAAGCCACCTCCTCAACGTGTCATCAGAGCGATACGCCTACGCGGCTGACCGGGAGGTTTGGGAAACGGCATCCCCGAAATCGCTTGAATGGCTCGATCAACTGACGATGCCAAAGAGCCGTCGGCCGGTTTCTCTGGAGCAGGTCGATACAGCGTTCGCCACAGTCCTCGAAATGAAAAAGTGGGACCGTGAAACCATCGCAGCGATCCAGCGCGTCGTCCGGAGCCACGTTGAAGAGATCGCGAAAAACGCGGAATACGAAGGCCCGGCGTTTCCAAACTTGATGTTCACCGGGGAACTGGCATGGGAGTTCGCCGACGCCTTGGCCAGCGCGCTGACGCCGGGCGATGTTCACAGGAAGGACGACCTTACCAAAGACTGGGGGCAACCTCTGGTCGACGACCTTCTCCGCGCGATGGCCGCAAGCGAATACGCCCAGATCATTGTCCTGACGGAACCGCTTAATAGAACCGCGGCAATCTACCTCGACGGCCTCTTCATTGACGTGCCGGACAAGACAGTCAGCGTTTCGCGCTGGTCCGTGCAGGTGGACATTTCGCACGTCACCTGGTTTGGCGTACTCGACGTTCCGCTGGAAGACGTTCCCGAGACCCTCCTTCCGGCATTTCACCTGTTCCGGATCGATGCGATCAGTGATGAGGAGCTGGTGGAGCACCTGGTCGGTGTCGCCGTGCAACAAACCGGCGGCGAGCACATCGATGAAATTCGACAGTACGCCGAGCAATTGCTACGGACAACAACGTCACGCGATCCCGGAGGTCTCGCCGACGTGATGCTGGCCTACGTGCGCGACGAGCTTTAGGAATCGAGGTCAAAGCGGGCCGACGCCAGCTGTCACCGATTACTGCGCTCCATCAGGGTCGCCATTAATCGGCAGTGTATGGCGCCCCTACAGAGCAGAAGTTCGCTGCGGCCACCATCAGCGGCGGCAATGCGCAGGAAGCGGACGCTGCAAAACTGTAAACTGTGGTCGCCCGTCACGAGACACCTGGCCCAATCCGGACATTGATCCAACCATGCGCCGCCGCGCCGCAGCTCCCCCGAAGCGGTCATTGGAACAGTTGCGCAGCATTTTGGCCCGTTCGATGCCGGCAATGCGGACGAAGCCGCGATCAATAATCGCTGATCCTATGTCTGATCTCATATTCTGGCTGATAGCGATCTGTGGTAAGTCCACCGGGAACGCAGTTGCCCGAGGCTAATAACACAGTGTACCTACTTAGGTTTTCCAAAGCTGAATATCACTCGGAAACATTGAACAACGAAGAACTTCGTTTCACGCCAATCGAAGCGTGGAAGAACCTTGAAGGTTTAGATCCGGCTCGAGGAGACGCATGGGAGGGCGCTGATCGTATCGACCAACCTGACAACGTCAAGCATGTGAGAATTCGATTTGGCTCCGATCCTTCCCTGGGTTGGGTAGAACACAAAATTGCGGGGCCAATTATCACTCGTAACGGCCAAACTAAGTATGCTGCAACACATGGACTTTGCTTCAACATAGTTGATCGCAGAGTGCTTTCCGAAGCTATAGCTCAACGTTCTGAAGTATTGAATTTCCATCGATTTTGTTGTGAATTTGGGCCAAGCTTGTTGGTGGTCACCAACGTTTCGAATTTTCTCGATCTGACAATCGAGGCGATTAAAAAAGCCTTTCCACACAAGATCGAATCCTCGTCACACGGACCAGTCACATATGTGGCAGATAACCATCATGGAGAATATTCCATCTATTGCAAGCCAGCCCGCTTTGATTGGCAGCGAGAGTTTCGAGTCGTGCTGAATGCGCCAAGTTCAAAAGGTTGTCCCCTCATCCTGCCAGTCCCTGGGTTGCAAAATGCATGCCAGCTTATTGGCGAGCTGGAGCCAAATGCCGAGATTGTGCAAGACGAAGGTGGAGAGCCAACGCTCTCCTTTTCAGCAAAAGAAAAATCCGCAACGACCTCCTAAGCGGCCGTTCGTGATCTTCACGGCATCGGTCAGTCTGGGCTACAAACCGTCATGCGGCGATGCGGCAACCAATGGAGCCGACTGTGGTTGAAGCCACCGATGCTTTCGGCCCAAAGCCGACCTTGGTCAAATTCACTGTTGCCGCCGCCCAGCTTCCTCATACCGGACCTTCATGCCAACGCGTAGCAAGATCCAGGATCCCAAGGTCCGCAGTGCGGACTTTGCCGACGTTTGGCTATACTATGTGAAAGTCTGCTTTACCTTTTCAGTGCTCGCGTTTGCAAAGGCTATGATCCGACAAAGAAGCCAAAACATAGCAGTCTTCGGTCACTCCGCCGCCATCGCAGCCCTTGGAAATCCGCACCAGTTCTTTCTCAAGCGCGCGGAGGCGTTTGATCTTTGTGCGCACGTCCGAGAGCTGAGCCGACGCAATATCGTTGGCCTCTGCACACGACCGGTCTGGGTGGCTCTGTAGCTCGATCAAGGCGGCAATAGCTTCAATCGAGAAGCCAAGGTCGCGGGCATGCTTGATGAAGCTCAGGCGCTCCAGCCCCGCCGCATCATACCTACGCTGATTGCCTTCCGTGCGCTCCGGTGCGTCGAGAAGCCCAGACTCTTCGTAGTAACGGATCGTTGGAACCTTGACGTTCGTGCGTCTTGAAAGCTCACCAATAGAAAACATCAAAATACCTCTTGAACCTCTAGTCACTAGAGATCGTATATGAATTGGGACGCTGAAACCAGAGTGAACCATGTCCCAGAAATATCTCGCCGAATCCCCCATACTCGATTTTCGATCCGATGCGATCCAGGCGTTGATCGCCGAGCGCGGATGGTCTTCTCTTGACCCCGTCGCGCGCATCGGCGCGGCCTATGATTTCGCCCGAAACGAAATCCTGTTTGGATACAACAGCGACGATGCTCTGCCAGCCTCCCGCGTGCTGGCGGACGGATACGGGCAGTGTAATACCAAGGGTACGCTGCTTATGGCACTGCTCAGGGCGTTGGATATCCCCTGCCGGTTTCACGGCTTCACTATCGACAAGGGCTTGCAGCGTGGCGTCGTACCGGAACTGGTCTATCCACTTGCCCCCCGGAACATCATCCACTCTTGGGTCGAAGTTTTGATAGACGGCAAGTGGATCAATCTCGAAGGCTTTATCCTCGATCAAGGCGTTCTGAGAGCGCTTCAGGAGACCTTCCCGGATCGTACGTCGCTCTGTGCCTATGGTGCGGGGACAGATTGCCTTCAAGCTCCCCTCGTCGAGTGGTCTGGCCAAAGCACATACATACAGAAGACCGGGATCAACCACGACTTCGGTATCTTTGACAGTCCGGATGACTTCTACAAGGACCACCGCCAGCTGTCCGGTTTGCGCGGGCTACTCTACCGTTTCTTTGTTCGGCACTGGATGAACCGGCGCGTAGCGCGGATCAGGCAAGGCCATGTGCCAATCATCCCCGGTGGCGCAGACAATCTTCTTCCCAAACAGGCATCGATCATTCTGAAGGAGACCGTATGATGTCAGGGTGTTGCGGACATGATGCCAAGTTCGATGGCGTATCGGACGACTACAAGCGGCGGCTGTGGATCGTCATCGCACTGAACGCGATGATGTTTGCCGTCGAGATGACGGCAGGCCAGGTCGCACAGTCGCAAGCTCTGAAAGCCGACGCGCTCGACTTCTTGGGCGATGCTCTGACCTATGGCATCTCACTTGCCGTCATCGGTGCTTCGATCCGCGCACGGACGAATGCAGCGCTCGCCAAGGGCATCAGTCTTCTTCTTATGGGCCTGTGGGTCTTCGGCTCGACAGTCTACCGGGTTTTCTATGTCGGCTTGCCGGAAGCCGAAATTATGGGCGTTGTTGGCGCACTGGCATTGGCGACAAACCTTGCGAGCGTGCTGCTGCTGGTCAATTACAAGGACGGGGATGCGAATGTGCGCTCTGTCTGGCTGTGCTCGCGAAACGACGCCATCGGCAACGTCGCTGTGATGTTTGCAGCTTTGGGCGTATGGGGCACGGCCACCGGCTGGCCTGACCTGATCGTCGCTGCGATCATGGCAAGCCTGTTTCTGTCTTCCGCTTTCCAGATCGTGCGCCAGGCGCTCGCCGAACGCCGGGAGTTCAATTCACACGGTCATGCCGAAGTCTGATGGAGGCCTTTCTTACTCTACTTGGCTTGGGGATTGCCGCGGGAACCTTGGCCGCGCTCATTTGGTCGATTGCGCGTCCATCGCAGCGGCTCTGGCCTCCGGACGAATACACGAGCAGAACGCCTTTCCTTGTCTGGCTTCCAACATCCACTTTGTTCGGCGTGCTTGTTCTGCTTGGCATTCTTGGATGGGCGACCCTGCCATTTCCAGACTGGATGCGGTACTGGATCGGGGTGCCTTTAACTCTCATCGGAAACGCAGCCGTCTGGTTTGAAGTTACGCGCTTCGGGATTGCCCAAACCGGCGGTGCCGTTGGACATCTGCGAACCGACGGACTTTATCGCTACTCCCGCAATCCACAGTATGTCGCAGATATCCTCATGATCATCGGATGGATGCTGCTGACGGCCACGCCGCTCGTCGTTCTGGTCGGAAGTACCGCGATCCTCGTGCTGTTGGCCGCACCATTCGCGGAGGAGCCTTGGCTTCGCGCCCGCTACGGCGCGGACTTCGAGGAATACGTCTCGCGCGTTCGGCGTTTTCTCTGAAGCGGTCTTTCGCCACAACGCAGAAACTTGGAAGGTATGGGCTCGAAGCAGACCTGCGGCTGCGCAGCATGTCGTAAGCCTTTCAGGCAGTCGGCGACCGTCGTTCCCGGCCCTATGCGGGCCTTCACCTGACAACTGCCGCCGCAGCGCGGCGTCACCGAAACGGCCTTCCATGCTCGCCGCAGCATTTCCAACGGACCGAGTTCGGCAGTGCGGACTTTTCCGACATCGGGACTACAACCTCATGGGTAAGTGATCGAAACGCGAGAGGTATATGCTGGGGCTCGTCGAATGCCAGGTTCATGGTCGTCAGGGTATAGGGCTGGTGTGCGAGCACATCGCCCATGCCGTTGATGGCGACAATCCAAAAGTCGGGTTCTTTCATGGAAATGAAATAGATACCGCTCGGCCCGATGCATGGTGCAGGGCATGCGAAGACAGCCTCATCGAGCTCGACGGCGATCAGGGAGATCGCTGGTTCGATAATGCTGATTTCAAGGTATTTTGTCAGTGTTGCTGGGACGAAGCCGCCGCGGTCTGTAAGTGATCTGCAGGAGAGGGATCCCAGTCAACATGCGGCGCTTTGGCGTGTCCCGTACCCAGCCGAAAGGGTCGACATGGCGCGAGCGGCCCAATGCTGACATTGACGCGCGCCTATCTGGCTGCCGCGCAGCTTCCCCGAACCAGGCGTTGGACGCATCGCGCAGCATTTCGGTCGGGCCGAGGCCGGCAGTGCGCAGGGAGGCGAACGTGCTCTCCCAGTCAAGCCGAACCTTCAAGACCTAGTTGCTAGCCCCAAAGACCATACATAAAGAAATTTTCCTCTTCCTTGCATCAACTTATGGTTGGACGCATAACAACGATATCAGAACAAAGGCTCGGAGTGGCAGCTTGGATCTCGTCGAAACCCTGCGAAATAAGATTGGCTCCCTCAGTGACGGCGACCACACATCGGGCCTAAACGCTACTTTGGGTCATATTGAGGTTGCTTTTCGCCATTTGGCGCGAGGGCAAAGCGACGGAGATGAGACAGCATTTACGGATGCAATCTATCGTACCAACCAGGCTTTTGAAGGGGCGATTAAAGAGGCATACCGCGTCTTAACGGGGAAAGACCCTCGACGGAAAACCCCGCACAATATCGAAGAGTATCTCGAAGGAAATGGAACCTTTCGTGACAGGGTGCTAAGCCAGTTTAGAAATTATCGAACTGAATGGCGCAACCCCTCGACCCACGACTACAAGCTGTACTTTGACGAAAGTGAGGCATTTTTAGCGATTGTATCCGTTTCAGCTTTTGCTTGTTTGCTATCAGACCAGATCGCCGCAAAGATTGCATTTGACGCGAGCAAAACCGCGCTTGATAACTCCGTTTGTGCTCCCTCGAGCGGTCAGGGGGATACAACGCTAATTAATCAAATCTCAAAATTTGTGCAGAATTTCGGCTCAACTTTCACTCGGAACAAAGTTCATGGTCCTATGAGCGAAGGGGAGATGATTGGGTCACTGCATGGAGCGATTGCTTCCGCATTGCCCGAAGTCGAAGTTTCTTTGGAGAGTCGGCTGTCCCCCGAAAGTCAATATCGCGCGGACATGATACTAAAACGGGGCGATGAACGGGTGCTTTTGGAAATGAAGCGCTTCTCGCGTCATGGAGGGTTGGTGGTGGCTCGAGAGCAAGTCGAAATGTACTTGGAAGAATCCGGAATAAATCAGGCATTGCTTATATTCATGCCAGAAGCTCCTGAGGAAATTGAGATCACTGAATACAACCCAGCCGAAAGAAATTCTCAAATAAAAATACTCTTGCCCAAGAGTGTGATTAGGCATGGCTAGCTCGAAGACTATTTGGGCAGATAGCGGACTTGCGGTAATCCAGCAACAGGAGCCCAATTTCGCCTGAGGCTGACGCCGATCTTGGCCCTCTGCGGCCCTTAATCGGATGGGCTGTCGGTGCGACCGAGCTTCCCTGAAGTAGACGCTGGAATTCGCCCCGGACTTATGCAGCATTCCCACTGCCCAATTTTCTTGGACCTTCTGATGTTGCAAAAGCCAAGAGTTGTGCGCCACAAGTGGGGTCATTGGCTGCGTTAAGCCAATTTCCTTAGACTATTCGTGTGGGCAATTATGGCACTAGACTGTCAACGGGCATAAAGACGTCTCCGGTTTCAGCGGCATGCCTGACTTTGAGTGAAATCGCCCGGTCTATCGCGATGCCAAGCCTAAGCGCCTCATGAATATCGCGCCCGTCCATGCAGACCAGGCGGCGACCACGACCAAACCCTTGCAGGCCCACTTCAGTGAACCCTCCAAAGCTGACAAAAAGGCCACGGGCCCAAGATGCTTTCTGATCAAGTTTCGAATGAAATGCACCAAGCTCACCAATGCCGACCTTCTTATTCAGCCATTTTGCTTCTAGAAGATATGTCTCGCCTTCGAGCTCAAAACTACCATCAATCTGCTCTCCTACATTTTTGAATGGCTCCCGAGCGGATAGCCGAAATGCATTGAATAGGTCCTTGAGAAACTTCTCGAATTCATATCCGCGAGTATGTGGCTCAAGGTCTCGTATCGAAATTAGACGACTTCTAAAGCGATCAAATTCAATCTCTTCTACCTTGGGAGCTCCGACGACATTCACCGGCGTCGTGACCGTGCCGCCTTCCAATTTTGTGATCAGTGCCGAGAACTGCCCTGATGCGCGTGGAAACGGGTCGGGCGCGTTAGTAGGGCGGATTGCCTCCCTATGTTCCCACAGGGCACGCAGCGCACGCGCGGCAGTCCCATCGTCCACTTTGCCTAAAAAGCACTCAAGCCTTTTGCCCTTTGAGGTGCCGTTGGTGGCGTAGATGGGTGCATCGATATCAATATCGAGCTCACGAACGAAAAAATCTGCAAACGTCCTGTTGGAAAAATCCAAGACATAGCCTTTCGATTCGCCGCGCAATATTTGTTCAATCAGGCTTAAATCAAAAGAGCGCAAGCTACTCATAGAAAATTGTTCCTCTCTGTGCAGCGCCGACGAAGAAAAAATTCGAACGCCTTCTCGAATGGACTTCAGCATAGTTCCGCAGGTTAGCCAAGGCCAAGTCCAGAAGACCGCGCTTTGGAGTTCACACCCATTGCCAATCAGCAAGTGGTAGGCGCATACGTCCATCTATGTGAAGTCGCGTTGTTTCCATCGTCTGCTTCGCCCGACGCAAGGGTTGTCTGGTGGGTCAGCAGCCAATGTCAGATTTCCGCCCTTCCTGTAGGCAGGGCCACCGGATGCAAAAGCAGAACGAATGTCGTGATTAGGCTGGGTGCGGACCTTCGTCAGATCTGGGACGAACGTCCGGTCTTATGCACTTACCAGCAACCGTAGGCTGCAACGGCGCCCTGCAGCATGGCGCATACTCGAGTTCTTCGCCTGAACCTTGACGCGGCTTTCCATCGTTGAGGCAATAAGCCAAGATTGGAGCAGGCCGAAGACGGGCGAGGTTTCATCGCGACGCCCAAAGAATTCCAGGGAAAGGCATCTAATCGCATGAGCCTTTGTATCTGCCCGTTGGACAACGCCATGGGCTTCGATCCTGCACATTTCGAAGACCACCCGAACCCGGTCCGGCATGTCCTGATTGTCGAGACGATCTCGCCGTCGCAGGGGCTCTTCATGAACGCGATGCGCAAGGCCTTTGGTTCCGGTGCGACGTTCCACTACGAGGTTATCGACGATCTAGGCATCGTCGATGGCAGACTCGTCCATGTCCCCGCCGAACCGATATCTCCTGAAATGCTGATCAGGCGCGGATTGGACAGGGTAAAGGCTGCCGGAGCGAAAAGTGTGGCTTTCCTGCATTCCGGTCAAGCCGCCGCGGAAATTGATGAGTTGCTAACCCGGGCGCAGATCGATGGCCTCGAAGTCGTCGTGGCGGATTGGTCAGACATCGCGACCATGTGAGAGCGCGCGGTTGCCACCTGATCACCCCCTCAGGCGTCAGGAGACTACGCCTTCGTGATGGCCGGGGTCTGATCCGAGTTGTCGTCCGTCATCACGTCATCTCAGCTGATCATCCCTATCGTCCGGCCCCGTGCAGGTCGTGAAGTTCAGATGTTCACGACATCCGCGAAGCCCGGGACGCAAGCCGGATGCCTTAACCCACCGTTTCCGGACATTTCTTCAGCCTAAACACGCAAACCTGGACATTTTGCCCCGTGTGCGCGCCGTTAAACCCTCGCCTCCTGACATTACCCTCGGTGCCTTCCGGCGCCGACTTCGATCCAAGTCAGGTCCCCATGATCGTCGCCGTCAAGAGCCGACGCATGATTCCGTGCTCTCACGAGGCGTCGCTGCCGACGTCGATCTTCCTCGGTGCTAGTGCCCTCCTAACGCGGTAGAAAATCCAGACAAGTCTACCTTCCGTGATGCGAAGGTGCGGTTTCGACAGCGCGCCGCGCCTTTCGCTGCCTGACAAAGCCGGCTCTCGAGTTTCAGGACTGCAGGGCTTTTCGCAGCGAGATCGTCGTTGCGCGGGCGAACTCGGCCCGCCATGAATAAGGGAACACCAGCACCTATCCGACTGTCCGGAACGGGCCGCTTACGCGGCGCCGACCGCGGACCTGCGGCCAGAATTTCGCACGGATGCATCACGAAAAGCGGCTGCAACGCCCGTCGGGCGCAGGAATATCTTTATGATTACAATGACTTGTAAAAAAGTTGAAGAACCTCCCCTGAAAACGCTGCTCCTTTTCACGACCTGCTCATACTTGAGTCGTGTCAGCAGAAACATGGACTGACGGAAGCAACGCGGGAGCACGAAACGCATGGACAGGAAGACCGAACCCATCCTGAGCTGATCAGGGCCGGAGGAACCGCATCGCGGTCCTCTGATCGTGCCCCCGCAAACCACGACACTCACCGAAATCCCACCTAGCCCTCCTGCGGAAGCCCGCCAGGAGCCGGTGGCCCCTTGTCTCGAACGAAGAAGGAACTGCACATGTTTGAATTCCATGACCCCGCCCTCACCCCGGAAAGCTCCGTCGCCGAGAAGTGCGCTTGGCTGACCAACCGCTACATCAAGCTCGACCGCGATGTCGCCTTGGAGGAGCAGATCGCAGGGCTCTTCAAGATGGGTGACGATGACGCCCGCACGGCCGAGCCGATGATCGATTCCCTGACCGGCGAGACCCGCGGCATGATGGTTGTCGGCAACTCCGGCAGCGGAAAATCGGCCCTGCTCCGGCGCACCCTGCGTTCGAGCGGCGTCCTGTCGATCGCGGGACGGGAAACCGAGGGCAATACGCTCTACCTCACGGTTCCGCCCGAGGCGACCATCAAGGCTCTCGCAACCAGCATCGCCGAAGCGACGGGATATCCGAAGGTGAGCTCCCGCGCGAAATCCTATGAGACCTGGAGCATCGCGCGTCATCGGCTCGGCGAACGCGGGATCGGTCTTCTGGTCATCGACGAGGCGCATCACCTGATGCGGCGTGGCTCCGGCAAGGATGTCGAGGGCGCGATCCAGACGATGAAGAGCTTGCTTCAGGGCGAGCATCCCGTGGCAGTCATCATCGCCGGGGTCCAGAAGCTCCCGGACGCAATCATGGAGGATCCGGAAACGGATAGCCGCTTCCCGAAGTTCGAGCTCCCTCGGTTGCTCGAGGGCAGCAAGGACGCCGCGAGCTTCGCGCGCGGTATCCAGACGTGCGCACGCGCGCTCGGCCTGCAAATGCCGGAAGACGGCACGCTGACCGACCGGATCCTCTTCGCCGAGGCCGGGTCGATGGGGCGCAGCGTCAGGCTGGCCAAGAACATTATGATGAACGTGCTCATGGACGGGCGCAGTCAGATCCGGCTTCAGGACGCCCACCGGGCCTTTGCGATGCGCTACGGCAGCTTCCCGCAGTCGCCTTTCGACGCCTACGAGTGGCTCGCCCTGCGGCAGGACCTGATCGATGGCGGGTGGTCGCGCTGATGGCTCTCTATCCCCACATCGCCATCGATCCGCGCGAGACCGTGCTGTCCTACGCTGCGCGGCTTGCCGTCATTCACACCGGCATGGGCATCGACCGCCTGCTGCCCGACCTCGGCCTGCGGATCGAGGACCTGGTCCTCGGCAAGCTGGATGCGCTTGATGTGTTCGCAGGGGGCGTCGGCGTGCCGGTTACCGACCTCATCCCCTCCAACCTGCAAGCCTTCGGCAAGGACGCGATCTTCCGCGGCGAGGCCTGTCAGTGGAGCTTTATCGCCCGCAACGCCGACAAGTATTGCCCGGTCTGCCTGGCCGAGGATGGCGGGCCGCGGGACTGGAAGCAGCGGCTGATCTGGTGCTTCGCTCCGGTGCAGCGCTGCGCGTGCCATGGCGTCTGGCTCGAGCGGCTTCCCGCGTCAACCCGGACCCTTCAGGAAGCACTCGGGACGACCGATGATTTCGACGTCCCGCGTCCGACCGGGACGCCCACGCCTGGCTACCTGTCGTGGCTGCAGGGCCGGCTCGAGGGCACCGTCGAGGATGATCCCTGGCTCGCGGGTCAGGGGCTTCAGCAAATCCTGGACGCGGCTCTGATGCTCGGCGTCGTCATGGCAGAAGGCCACAAGGTCGCGCCCAAGACCCTGCCGCCGGAGCGTTCCGAGGCAGCGGTCGAGACGGGGTTCCAGATCTACGCGCAGGGGCCGAAGGCCGTCACCAAGGCGCTGGACCTGATCCGGGAAACCTCTCCAGCCCAAGCCGCGCAGGCGGGGCCGTTAGCCAAATACGGCAAGCTCTACGACTGGCTCGACCGGCAGTGCAACGGACGCGATCCCGGCCCGATCCGCGACCTGCTGCGAGAGCACATCATCGAACACGATGTTCTCGATGTCGGCGCCAAGATCCTTGGGCATGAGATCGAATTCCGCCGGTTCCACAGCGTTCAGAGCCTCGGCGACACCCTCGGCCGGAAATCCATCCAGATGGCGCGCATCCTGAAAAAGCTGGGCCGTATTCCGGCGGATACCACCGCCGAGGAGTGGAACCGTATTCGGTTCGACGCCACCGAAATCTCGGCACTGGTCGCGGATTTCGAGACCGCGATCCCGCTGGAGGATCTGGCCGACTATATCGGGGCGAGCTTTTCTCAGGCACGGACGCTGTATTCCGAGGGCATCGTGAAGCCGTTGATCCCGGCGGATAAGCCCGGGGCAGTTCGCAACGTGGTATTCGCGCGCAGGACCCTTGACGCGTTCCTTGCCCGGATCGCCGCCCTCCCCCTGGCCGAAGGGAAAGACCTGCATCCGATCAGCTACGTCTGCCAGCGCAAGGCCGGGACAACGGCCGAAATCGTGAAAGCCGTCTTGGCCAGCGAGCTGCCCGCCTTCCGGAATCCTAAGTCAACCGGGTTGGCATCGGTGGTCATGCCGGTAGATGAAGTTCTGGCGATCCGCGCCGCGTAAAGTCGTCCCGATTCCGTAATTCTGCCAAGGGTCCGCACTGCGGACCCTTTGTCGTTTTCAGATTGTGGCGAGGCCTGGGTTCGGGACAAACTTCCCCCGGTTTTGGGACGATCTTCACCTCGTTAGATTTGAGACGTTTGCAGGGCATTGATTTCATTGGGTGAATCAGGGTGAATCCGGCGGACGGGACAAACTTTTCCAAGTTCTTCACTGTTTGAAGAAGACGGTCAAGTTCGTCCCGAATCCGGGTAAGTTTGTCCCAAAGCCTGTATATAGGGGTGCCGAAAGGCGCCCCAATTTCAATCGCATTGGCTAATATGGATGAAGGCCGCCATAGGCCGCCGTTTTTTGCTGCGCGTTCTGGACTGCGCTGGACCTTGCGCGACCACGCCGCTGCGGATGAGTTATTTTTTCAACTATCAGCCAAGATCTCCTGTCGGTTTCGCCGATTGCGCGGCACTGCGGTCTACGAGAAAACGGTCCGACAGCGGCAGGCTCGCGGCGCCAAGTGCGGGGGCCTGTGGTCCAACCGTACCGGGGCGGATCTGGGGGCTGGTGATGCCGGCGAGCGGGTGGCGCTTTATGCGGTCGGTAACCTCTTGCACCAATCGGGTGCGCACCTGCTGTGCCATTTGCCCGTCAATCAGCACCGTATCAAAGTCGATGACACAACAGGTCATCGTGATGGCGCGGGCGATCCCCTCGGCGGCTCCGTCGATCCAGTCGTCCAGAATGTCAGGCGAAATATCCCAGTCTTCTGGCTGATCCCATGGCAGGCCTCCCTGTCCCCCGGCATCACGCCTCATCCTGTCCAGTGTCGCAAGGGACGCGACATCGACCAATTGCATCGATGCGCCCACCGGCAAGGACCCCAGCGCGGCAGCATTGCCCGAAAGGCCGGTATAGAGCGCATCGTCCAGAACCATACCGGCACCGATAAAGAACCCGATGAAGATATACAGGAAATCACGCGGGCGGGTCTGATCGCCAAACACCAGTTCCGCCCCGCACGCCGCCGAGGCATCGTTGCGCAGATATACGGGCATGTCCCAATGGGCGGCCAGTTCGGCGTCAATCTCGCGGTGGGCCCAATCGGCCATCTTTTCGGGGGCCACGCCCAGCGGTTCGGCCCAGTCCTGCAGCTGGAACGGGATCGCAATACCCAGACCCGCCACGCGCGCCCGTTGCCCGCGGTCCAGCCCATCAAGGACGTCTGTGATGGCATCATTGGCAAAGGCGATGACCCCGTCTGGTGTGGGGTAGTCGTAGCGCGCCTGTCTGCGCTGGATCACAGCGCCGGTGAAATCTGTCAGGCACAGGGCGATGCTGCGCCGTTCCACATGCAGACCCAGAAAATAGGCGCCTTGCGGGTTCAGCCCCAAAGGCACCGACGGCTGCCCCACCTTTCCGCGCACTGGCGCCCCCTTGATCAGCAGGCCTTCGGCCTCCAGCGCGCGCATGATGACAGAGATCGTTTGCGCGGACAGCCCCGTCATGCGCGAGATCTCTGCCTTGGCGAGCGGCCCATGTTGCCGGATCAGCGTCAGAACCAGCCGTTCATTATGGGCGCGCATGCCGGACTGGTTCGAGCCGCGCGTGTGCTCTGCCGATGTCGCTGTGGGGCGTCCGTCGTGTCCCGCCAAAAATCTGGAGGTCATAGGCCATACTCCGCACCGAGGATGTGATACCCTACGATCACCGCCAAGTGCCCTTGGGTCAATATAAAACATCGGGCAATTTCAATATGATGATGCTTTGTCAGGCCCGAACCCCTCGCAAGCTGACCCAAGGCTGGCTATAGGGAAACCTGTACGGGCAGGGAGCGGACAGGATGGAAGCAGGAAGCTGGGAGCTGTGGGCGCAGGGGGATCTTGCGCTGGTGCTAGACGTCGATCCACATGTGGCTTTTGCCTATCTGCTGCGCAACGGGGCGATGCTGTCATCGGTCTGGTTGTGCAATCTGCCCGGCCCATTGCCCGACACCGACGATGAGGACGCGCTGCCGGTCGTGGCCGCAGCCTTTGTGCTGCCCGGCCAGACCCCGCCGCGCAGTCTCGACGATCTGGATGTCAGCGCGACTGCGAACCGCTGGACAATTCGCTGGCCCGCGGGACGCGCGGTGCTGTCGCGCGACAGCGCTTTGGGCTGGTCGAGCGGTATACGCAGCGATGCGCCATTCGCCCACCCGCTGCGCGATCTGCCGCCGATCCCGCAGTGACAGCCGCCACCTGTTCACTGGTCACGCGCAGGCCAAGGTCTAGCTCAACCGCGACGCGCCACCCGATAGCGGCTGGAACAATGCGGCAGAGTGCTGGATAGTCGCGCAAAAGACCCGGCCTGAAAAACCAAAGGAATTTGATTCATGGATATTGTCACCCACCAGATTTCCCCGTTTGACGGACAAAAGCCGGGCACCTCTGGCCTGCGCAAGAAAACCCGAACCTTTATGGAGCAGGGCTACCTCGAAGCGTTCGTGCAATCGACCTTCAACGCGATCGAAGGCTGCACCGGCAAGACCTTTGTCATCGGCGGGGATGGCCGCTATTTCAACGCCGAGGCGATCCAGACCATTTTGCGCATGGCCGCTGCCAATGGCGCCGCGCGCTGCATTGTCGGCCAGAATGGCCTGCTGTCCACGCCCGCAGCCTCGAACCTGATCCGCAAACGTCAGGCAGACGGTGGCCTGATCCTGTCGGCCAGCCACAATCCCGGCGGCATCGACGCGGACTTCGGCATCAAATACAACATCGCAAACGGTGGCCCTGCCCCCGAACAGATCACCGCGGCCATTCATGCCCAGACCAAGACCATCACCGGCTACAAAACGCTGGATGCGGCTGATCTGGACCTGTCAGAACCTCTGAAGACAGAGCTCGGCACCATGGTGGTCGAGGTCGTCGATCCCGTTAGCGATTATGCCAGCCTGATGGAAAGCCTGTTCGATTTCCCAGCCATTCGCGACCTACTGGCCGGCGGCTTCGCGATCAAATTCGACGCTATGCATGCGGTGACCGGCCCCTATGCGCGCGAAATCCTCGAAAACCGGCTGGGCGCTCCGGCAGGAACGGTGCTCAACGGCACGCCGTCGGTTGATTTCGGCAAGGGCCACCCGGACCCCAACCCGATCTGGGCAAAGCCCCTGGTCGACATGGTCATGTCTGACAATGGCCCTGATTTTGCGGCGGCCTCGGATGGGGACGGGGATCGCAACATGATCCTTGGCAAAGGGGTCTATGTCACCCCGTCCGACAGCCTCGCCGTGCTGGCCGCCAATGCCCATCTCGCGCCGGGCTACAGCCGCGGCCTTGCAGGTGTTGCGCGCTCCATGCCGACCTCACGCGCGGCAGACCGCGTTGCCGAAAAGCTCGGCATCAATGCCTTCGAGACGCCGACAGGCTGGAAATTCTTCGGCAATCTTCTGGATGCGGGCCGCGCCACGATCTGCGGCGAGGAAAGCGCCGGCACCGGCTCGGATCACGTGCGCGAAAAGGATGGCCTCTGGGCGGTTCTGCTCTGGCTGAACATCCTTGCCGCCCGCCGCATGTCCGTTGCGGACATTATGCGCGACCACTGGCAGACCTACGGGCGTGACTACTATTCCCGCCACGACTACGAGGCCGTGGACAAAACCGTGGCCGAAACCATCATGGCCGATCTCGCCGCCATCACGGCGCTCCCCGACGGCATCGAAAAAATCGACAGCTTCGCCTACACGGACCCCGTCGACAACAGCCGCTCGGAAAATCAGGGCATGCGGGTCTTCTTCACATCCGGTGCCCGCGCCGTGATGCGTCTCTCCGGCACGGGGACCGAAGGCGCCACAATCCGGCTCTACCTGGAACAATACGAACCCGCCGACGGCCAGCTTGACCGCGAACCGCAACAGGCGCTCGCCCCCTTGATCGCGGCCATCGATGATCTGACCGATCTCAAGACCCGCACAGGCCGCGCAGGGCCCGACGTCATCACCTGAGCCGCGCGCTTTTTCTTGGGCAAAATACCTCGGGGGAGACCCCGCAGGGGGCGGGGGCAGCGCCCCCTCCCACGGGGCTGGGGGCGAATCCTCTTGCCATTCGCCCAAGCCTCGCTTATATCGCCCTCAACAGCGAGGTGCTGGGGCCGCAGGGTCCAGCCCCACCGATAGTTTTAGCGGGCCGCTGGCCCGCTTTTTTGTTTCTGCGCCCGAAAGGCCCGACATGAACCAGATGATCGCCAAAACAGGCATGGACAAGCGCATCGCCGAGATCGTGGCTCCGGTGATCGAAGACATGGGATTCGAGCTGATCCGCCTGCGTCTGCAGGGCGGGGAGACACCCCTGTTGCAGATCATGGCGGAACGCCCCGGCGGCGGGATCCACGTCGATGAATGCGCCGAGATCTCCACCGCCGTGTCTGCCGTGCTCGACGTCGAAGACCCTATTTCCGACCAGTACACCCTCGAGGTGGGCAGCCCCGGCATCGACCGTCCGCTCACCCGTCTCAAGGATTTCGACACCTACGAAGGCTATGAGGCCAAGATCGAGACCGCCGAGATGATCGACGGGCGCAAACGCTTTCGCGGTGTGCTCGCCGGTGTGGAAAACGGCGAGGTGCTGATCAACCTCGACGAGGGGACCATCGGTCTGCAATTCGACTGGCTGGCCGACGCCAAGCTGGTCATGACCGACGAACTGGTCCGAGAAATGCTCAAGGCCCGCAAGGCCAGCGCTATTGACGAAACCAAATACGACGACATCGAGGCCGAGGGGCCCGAGGAGGAGTAAGAGATGGCAATCACATCCGCCAACCAGTTGGAGCTCCTGCAGACGGCCGAAGCCGTCGCGCGCGAGAAGATGATCGACCCGGGTCTGGTCGTGGAGGCGATGGAAGAATCGCTCGCCCGCGCGGCCAAATCCCGCTACGGCGCAGAGATGGACATTCGCGTCTCGATCGACCGCAAGACCGGTCGCGCGACCTTCACCCGGGTGCGCACCGTGGTCGAGGAAGAAGAGCTCGAAAACTATCAGGCGGAAATGACCGTCCAGCAGGCTAAGCAATACATGGCCGACCCGCAGATCGGCGACACCTACGTCGAAGAGGTCCCGCCGGTGGAGCTGGGCCGGATCGCGGCGCAGTCGGCCAAGCAGGTCATCCTGCAAAAGGTCCGCGAAGCAGAACGTGACCGCCAGTACGACGAATTCAAGGATCGCGCCGGCACCATCATCAATGGTCTGGTCAAGCGCGAGGAATACGGCAACGTCATCGTCGACGTGGGCCGTGGCGAAGGCATCCTGCGCCGCAACGAAAAGATCGGCCGCGAGGCGTATCGCCCCGGTGACCGCATCCGCTGCTACATCAAGGACGTGCGCCGCGAGACCCGTGGCCCGCAGATCTTCTTGTCGCGCACCGACCCGCAGTTCATGGCAGAGCTGTTCAAGATGGAAGTGCCGGAAATCTATGACGGCATCATCGAGATCAAGGCCGTGGCCCGTGACCCCGGTTCGCGCGCAAAGATCGGCGTGATCTCTTATGACGGCGGCATCGACCCTGTCGGCGCCTGTGTCGGTATGCGCGGCTCGCGCGTGCAGGCCGTGGTCAACGAACTGCAGGGTGAAAAGATCGACATCATCCCGTGGAACGAGGACATGCCGACCTTCCTTGTGAACGCGCTGCAACCGGCCGAAGTGTCCAAGGTGGTTCTGGACGAAGACGCCGAACGCATCGAAGTCGTGGTGCCCGACGAACAGCTGTCGCTGGCCATCGGCCGTCGCGGCCAGAACGTGCGACTGGCGTCGCAGCTGACCGGTCTCGACATCGACATCATGACCGAGGAAGAAGAATCCAAGCGTCGTCAGGCCGAATTCGAAGAGCGCACCAAGCTGTTCATGGACACGCTGGATCTTGACGAATTCTTTGCCCAGCTTCTGGTGTCGGAAGGCTTTACCAACCTCGAAGAGGTGGCCTACGTCGAAGTGGACGAACTGCTGGTCATTGATGGTGTTGACGACAGCACCGCCGAAGAGCTTCAGACCCGTGCCCGCGAATACCTCGAAGAGCAGGCGCGCAAGGCGCTGGCCCGCGCGCAGGAACTGGGTGTCGACGAAAGCCTGATCAACTTCGAAGGCCTGACCCCGCAGATGGTCGAAGCTCTGGCAGAGGACGGTGTTCTCTCGCTTGAGGATTTCGCAACCTGCGCGGACTGGGAACTGGCCGGTGGCTGGACCACCGTTGACGGCCAGCGCCAGAAGGACGACGGCCTGCTGGAGAAATTCGGCATCGATCTGGCCGAAGCGCAAAACATGGTGATGACCGCCCGCGTTCTGCTGGGCTGGGTTGACCCCGATGATCTGGTGACCGAGGCCGAGGAAGACGACGCCGAAGCCCAGACCGAAGAAGCCGAGGAGTAAGCGATTGACCCGAGGGGGCCGCGACCATACCCGCGAGGACGGGCCGGAACGGAAGTGCCTCGCCACCGGCGAGGTACAACCCAAAACCGGCCTGATCCGTTTTGTCGTTGGGCCCGAGGGACAAATCGTTCCTGATCTGGCTGGAAAACTGCCGGGAAGAGGCCTATATGTCTCTTCCGAACGGACTGCGCTTGACAAGGCGGCAAAGAAAAACCTCTTTGCGCGTGGGGCAAAGCAGCCGGTTCAGGTCCCCGAGGGGCTATCGGATCTTCTGGAACAGATGTTGGCCAAACGGGTGATCGAACTGATCTCTCTGGCTCGGAAGTCCGGCGAGGCGGTTGCGGGGTATGAAAAAGTCAAAGGCTGGCTCCAGACGGAGGAGGCCACTGTCCTTATTCAGGCCGAAGACGGTTCTGGCCGGGGCAAGACGAAACTCAGCACGCCGTATGGCGGGCGATATATCGGTTGGCTGACGGCCGATGAATTGGGATCGGCCTTTGGTCGACAAACAGTGATACACGCTGCGCTTGGCACTGGCGGACTCGTTCCGCGTATTGTAGAGGATGCCATGCGTTTGAAGGGACTCCGAGGTCCGTCGCAACCGGCGACGACATCGGGTGATCGCGGCGGCAAGATCCGCCGGAAAGGATGAAGACGTTTTATGAGCGATAACGACGGCAAAAAAACTCTGGGTGTTCGTGGTGGTGGCGGCCGATCCGGCAACGTGAAGCAAAGCTTCTCCCATGGGCGCACCAAGAACGTCGTGGTGGAAACCAAGCGCAAGCGCGTTGTGGTGCCCAAGCCGGGTGCCGGCGCAGGCGCAGGTAAGGGCGGCCAAGTTGGCGGCTCTGGCGCGAAGCGTCCCGCGGGCATTTCCGATGCGGAAATGGAACGCCGCCTGAAGGCGCTGCAGGCCGCAAAGGCCCGCGAGGCCGAAGAAGCCGCGAAACGCGAGGCCGACGAAAAGGCGCGCGCCGAAGAGCGTGACCGCCTGCGGGCCGAAAAAGAGCAAAAGGAACGCGAACAGCGCGAAGCCGAAGAGCGTCTCAAGGCCAAGGCCGAAGAGGAAGAGCGCATCGCGCGCGAAGCCCGCGAAGCTGAAGAGAAAAAGGCCAAGGCCGCTGCAGCAGCTGCTGCGCAGCCCGCGCCCGAGGACGCCGCCCGCAAGGCGCCGCGCGGACCTGACGCCAAGCCGGGCAATGCGCCCCGTCGTGACAACGATGACGACCGTGGCCGTGGCCGTGGTGGCAACAAGGACGGCAACCGCCGGTCCGGCAAGCTGACGCTGAACCAGGCTCTGTCCGGTGGCGAAGGCGGCCGTCAGAAATCCATGGCCGCGATGAAGCGCAAGCAAGAGCGCGCGCGTCAAAAGGCGATGGGTGGCACGCAGCAGCGTGAAAAGGTTGTTCGTGACGTCAAACTGCCCGAGGCGATCACCGTCGCCGAGCTGGCAAACCGTATGGCAGAACGCGTCGGTGACGTGGTTAAGGCCCTGATGACAAACGGCATCATGGCGACCCAGAACCAGACGATTGACGCCGATACAGCGGAACTGATCATCGAGGAATTCGGCCACAAGGTTGTCCGTGTCTCTGACGCCGACGTTGAAGACGTCATTCAGGCGGTCGAAGACAAGGAAGAAGACCTGCAGCCGCGTCCGCCGGTCATCACCATCATGGGCCACGTCGACCACGGGAAAACCTCGTTGCTCGACGCGATTCGCCAGACCAATGTGACCTCGGGCGAAGCCGGCGGCATCACCCAGCACATCGGCGCCTATCAGGTGAAAACGAAGGACGGTCAGGTTCTGTCGTTCCTCGACACACCGGGTCACGCGGCCTTTACGTCCATGCGTTCGCGCGGTGCTCAGGTCACGGATATCGTGGTTCTGGTTGTCGCGGCAGATGACGCCGTGATGCCGCAGACGATCGAGGCGATCAACCACGCCAAAGCGGCCAAAGTGCCGATGATCGTGGCGATCAACAAGATCGACAAACCCTCTGCGAACCCGACCAAGGTGCGCACGGATCTTCTGCAACACGAAGTGATCGTTGAAGAAATGTCCGGTGAAGTGCAGGACGTCGAAGTGTCGGCGCACACCGGTCAGGGTCTGGATCAACTGCTGGAGGCCATCGCGCTTCAGGCGGAACTTCTGGAACTCAAAGCCAACCCCGACCGCCCCGCCGAAGGCGCGGTGATCGAGGCGCAGCTTGACGTGGGTCGCGGCCCCGTTGCGACGGTTCTGGTTCAGCGCGGTACGCTGCGTCAGGGTGATATCTTTGTTGTGGGTGAGCAGTACGGTAAGGTCCGTGCGCTGATCAACGACAAGGGCGAGCGCGTCAAAGAGGCCGGCCCGTCCGTCCCCGTCGAGGTGCTTGGCCTGAACGGCACGCCCGAGGCCGGTGACGTGCTGAACGTGACCGAAACCGATGCGCAGGCGCGTGAGATCGCGGAATACCGTGCCCATGCGGCCAAGGAAAAGCGCGCGGCTGCCGGTGCGGCCACAACGCTCGACCAACTGCTGCAAAAGGCCAAGGAAGACGAGAACGTCTCGGAGCTGCCCATTCTGGTCAAATCCGACGTTCAGGGCTCTGCCGAGGCGATCACTCAGGCGATGGAAAAGATCGGCAACGACGAGGTCCGCGTGCGCGTTCTGCACTCTGGCGTCGGCGCGATCACCGAAACCGACGTTGGCCTTGCCGAAGCATCGGGTTGCCCGGTCATCGGCTTCAACGTCCGCGCCAATGCGCCGGCCCGTAATGCAGCCAACCAGAAGGGCGTGGAAATCCGTTACTATTCGGTGATCTACGATCTGGTGGACGACGTGAAGAAAGCGGCCTCCGGTCTGCTGTCCAACGAGGTCCGCGAGAACTTCATCGGCTATGCCAACATCAAAGAGGTCTTCAAGGTCTCGAACGTGGGCAAGGTCGCGGGCTGTCTGGTCACCGAAGGCGTCGCACGTCGTTCCGCAGGTGTTCGCCTGCTGCGCGACAACGTCGTGATCCACGAGGGCACGCTGAAAACGCTAAAGCGCTTCAAGGACGAAGTGGCAGAGGTTCAGTCGGGTCAGGAATGCGGTATGGCGTTCGAGAACTACGACGACATCCGCGCAGGCGACGTGATCGAAATCTTCGAACGCGAAGAGATCAAGCGCACGCTGGACTAAGCGTCGCTTGTCCAAGGAAATCAAAGGCCGCCCCGGTGATCCGTGGCGGCCTTTTTTATTGCGCCGGGGGAGGACAGGCGTGTCGTACAGAGCGGGACAGGGTGCGACGAGAGCATAAAAAAGCCCGCGCGATGGCGCAGGCGGTACTATCAGACGCTATTTTGGCGATCAGGCGCTAACAGGACGACCTGCATAAACCGAAGAGCCGACACGGACTGTCATGCGACCATCCGGCAGGATCTTTTCCATGATTCCCTGAACTGCCACGTGGTTGCCGATTAAAATTGTTTTCAACATGACCCTATCCCTCCCAAGGTGTTGATTGGGACATGTTACTCTGACGGGGAATTTTGTACACTGTATAACTGTGTATAAATTTTCACATTTCCCGTTGAAATTTTAATCAATCGCCGACTTCTACCCGAATCTCCGGCTTTTCGATGGGTTGAATGTTGACGTTTGCTACGTCCGCGTCAGCTTGAGTGATTCGGGAGTGCGGCTGCTTCACTGTAAAACGCCGCCGATTTCCGGATGTGGCGCCACCTGCGCACTTTGGACCGAAAGTGCCCGTTCAGACGCAGTGCCACGTCCAAACTAACAGGAGCCCTGAAGGCAAATAAGCCGCTAAGACCATGTCTCAGCGGCTTATTATGGTGCCCAGAAGAGGACTCGAACCTCCACGGCCGTTAGGCCACTGGTACCTGAAACCAGCGCGTCTACCAATTCCGCCATCTGGGCACTGGAGTTGGTGGAGCGGTGTCTAAGGTTATGCGCGGGGGGTGTCAACGCGATTTTCTCAAAAAAATGACAGTCGAAGAAATTCTTTTTGCAGCGGGTTTTGGCCCCTCGATAAGGGGCAGCAAACAGGTCCGGAAAATCGCGTCAAACGGCCATCTTGCCCCGCAGCGCACATGGCCCTAAACCTGCACCAAAGGCGCAAAGGAGACGCATATGTCCAAGCTCGTCACCATCTACGGCGGTTCCGGTTTTGTCGGTCGCTACATTGCCCGTCGCATGGCCCGTGATGGCTGGCGTGTGCGGGTCGCCGTTCGCCGCCCGAACGAGGCGATTTTTGTCAAACCCTACGGTGTCGTGGGCCAGGTCGAGCCGGTGTTTTGCAACATCCGCGACGACAGCTCTGTGCGCGCGGCCATGCTGGGCGCAGACGCGGTTGTAAATTGCGTCGGCACGTTTGAGGCCAGCGGCAAGAACAACTTTGACGCGGTGCAGGACGAAGGCGCGGAACGGATCGCGCGGATCGCGGCAGAGCAGGGCATTGCACATATGGTGCACCTGTCGGCCATCGGCGCGGACGCATCGTCTGATAGCGGCTATGCCAGCTCCAAAGCCGCAGGCGAGGCTGGCGTGCTGCAGCATATGCCGGATGCGATGATCCTGCGGCCCTCTGTGGTCTTCGGGACCGAAGATGCGTTTTTCAACCGTTTTGCGACCATGACTCGGTTTAGCCCGTTCCTGCCGGTCGTCGGCGGCAGCACCAAGTTCCAGCCGGTCTATGTGGATGATGTGGCACAGGCGGCGTGTCTGGGGATCAAGGGGCAGGCCAGCGGGATCTATGAGCTCGGCGGCCCGGATGTTGCGACCTTCCGCGCCTTGATGGAACAGATGCTGGGTGTGATCCGGCGGCGCAAGCTGATCGTAAATATCCCCTTCGCTGCGGCGCGTGCGCTGGCTTGGGTCATGGGGATCGTGGACACACTGACGCTTGGCCTTGTCCCACAGCAGATCACGGCAGATCAGGTGATCCAGCTTCAGTCCGACAATGTGGTCGCTGGGGGGGCCAAGGGCTTTGCCGATCTGGGGATTCAGCCGACGGCAATCGCGGCGGTGCTGCCGGATTATCTGTGGCGCTTTCGCCCATCGGGGCAATACAACGCGATCAAGGAATCAGCCAAGAACCTTCGGACACACTAAGCCCGAGACAGCAAAACCCCCGCATCTGGCGGGGGTTTTTATTTGCGCCGATCCTGCCTGCCGCGCAAAACATCCAGCGCAGATTTGTTGACGCAAGGGGCGGGAACCGCCTGCACATCGTTCGACTGCGCCAACCATGTGTCACACTCCGCGGCCCAGCGGCATCCGCGACAGCGTGTCACCATTCCGGCCCATGTCTGCTGCGATAACGCGCCGCTGCGGGTGGCGTCTGTCAGATCGATGCCGCAGGCCTTGGCCATACGCTGAATCAGCCAGAAGTGGCGTCTTACGGGGCCCAGGGGGTGTGGGCGGTTCATGATGCACGCTCCGCCGCCAGACGCTGTAGCAGGTCCCTGTTGCGGCAAAAGGCGGGCACCGTATTCGCGCACAGATCCATCATATCGCTGCAATAGCCGGGCTGCGAACAGCCGGTGCAGCGCAGCACCGCATCGCCAAGCTCATCCACGCGAAGCGCACCGCGCGCAATGGCATCATCCAGTGCGACGCCCATGGCGGCGGCGCTGCGGTCGACCAATGCGGCGTGTCGTTTGATCCGGTCTGGGTCCATCATGGCACCACCCCTTTCCTTTGGGGAAACCGATAGCGGGCCAAGAAAAACGCCGCCTTGATTCAGGTCAAGACGGCGTTTGTCGGTGTTACAGCCCCGCAGCGGTGCGGCGCACGACCTCTTGTCGGGACGCGTTGGGCGGGTGGGTGCCCAGAAACTTGTCGCCGGGATCAGGGATGCGGGCAAAGAATTCGGCACCGCGCACAGGGTCATACCCCGCCCGATGGGCGATGATGGTGCCCAGCTGATCGGCCTCCAGCTCGAACTCCTTGGAGTAGGTGCGCGCCCCCACGGCGGCCCCCACCTGTTCGGCATTGCGGATGACCTCTGCCTCGGCGCCCAGAACAGCGGCGGTTCCGGCAAAGATCACGGCGCCCAGCGTCGCGCTTTCACGGGTTTTGGTCAGATGGTTTTCGATGTGATGGGCCGCTTCGTGTCCCATCACAAAGGCCAGCTCATCGGCGTTTTGTACCGAATTGATCATGGCAATGTTGAACGCCAGAATCGGGCGGCCAAAGCTGTCGACGGTCTGGAATGCGTTGGCAGGCTGATCAGGGCGATCATCCACGACGATCTGGAAATCGCAGTTCAACCCGCGTGTGCGATCGCGACACAGCCGCTCGGCCACGGGTTCTACGGTCTCGACCACCTGCACGAATTGCCGCGCGGCGGCATTTGCGCCCAAGTTTCCGGTAGTCGGGCTGGCAGCGCTGGGGCGCGTTTCCGTCTGCGGGGCAGAGCTGGTCGCGACCTCACAGCCTGCAAGCGCAAGCGCGGACAGAGCTGACAGGGCAAACAGGCGAAGCGAAGGGAGGGAGCGCATCAATTATAAAGTCCGGTGCAAACGTTTGTTCCCTCAATCATAGGGCGCAACGATGCGCTCTGCCAGAGCGGGGTGAACACAATTGCGCCAATCGGCAGTTTCGCGGTTCCCCCCGCCGCCGCCGCGCGCTACGGTTGGCGTATGTTCAGCATCGAGCACGAATTTGACGCCACTGTCGTCACCCTAGTCGACGAAGGTAGCACGCATCTCAAAGAGGATGTGGTCATCACCTCCTTCGAGGAATGTGTGACCGTCGTCCAATATGACCCCCGCACGGATCGCGAAATGACCGTCACGCTCAGCCTGTCGCAGATGCAGGATCTGGTGGCGGCCGTGAACCTGCCCGAAGGCATCTACCGCCGTGAGGAAAGTTAACCTTTCAGGGTGAACACCTTGTCGCGGCCGCGCGCGCCTGACACCAGCGTCAGGTCCGATTTCGCGCAGCCCAGTGCCCGTGCGAGCAGCTTTATCACCGCCGCATTGGCTTTGCCGTCCTCGGGCGCGGCGGTCACCGAAATCCGCAACAGATCGCCCTCGCGCGTGATGGCATTGCGCCCCGCCTGCGGGGTGACACGCACCGCCAACCGCGCGCCTGCCGCGGCCATATCTGCCAGTTCACCCTTTTTCATGGCTCGCGCGGTAGCAGTGCGCCGGTCATGGCGCAAGATTGGCGGTTGAAACTGGCGGCCAGACATCTTTCATACGTCACACCTGATGAAGGAGAGCATCTTGCCCCAGCCGAACCCCGCCGCGATGGATTTCCTGCTGACCCGCCGGTCGCGCCCCGCCAAGACCCTGACCGGACCCGCGCCGGATCGGGCCACGCTGGAAACCCTGCTGACCGCCGCCGCCCGCACCCCCGATCATGGCAAGCTGGAACCGTGGCGGTTTGTCGTGCTGCAGGAGGCGGCGCTTGTGCGCATGGCGCAGCAGGTGGAACAGGCCGGCGCGCGTCTGGGCAAGGATGCCGACACAATCGCCAAAGGGGCGGACGCCTTTCGCAACAGCCCGTTGTGCGTGGCGGTGATCGAGGTGCAGACCCCCTCGGACAAGATCCCGCCCATCGAGCAGACCTATTCCGCCGGTGCGGTCTGTCTGGCCTTGCTGAACGCGGCGCTGGCGTCGGGCTGGGGGGCGAACTGGCTGTCGGGCTGGGCCAGCCATGACCGTGGCTTTCTGACCGATGCGCTTGGCCTTGCCGGGCACGAAAGCCTTGCGGGCTTCATCCACATCGGCACCGAAAGCAGCACCCCGCCGGACCGCCCGCGCCCGGATCTGGACGCCATCACCACATGGCTCGACGCATGATTTTGCAGGCGTTTCTAAAGGCGCTGGCCCAGCTCGACGATCCGCGCTTTCGCCGCGTTCTGGCAAAGGGCATCGGCATCACGCTTTTGGTGTTGTTCGGCTTTGCCACCCTGTTGGTCTGGGGCAGCGGCTGGCTGGTGGGCGACAGCCTGACGGTGCCGTGGATTGGCGAGATCACTTGGGTGGACAACGTGATAAGCTGGGCCATGGTGCCGGTCACCGTGGTGCTGTCGATCTTCTTGATGGTGCCGGTGGCCTCTGCGGTGACGGGTCTGTTCCTCGAAGACGTGGCTCAAGCGGTCGAGGACCGGCATTACCCGCATCTGGGACAGGCCCAAACCGTCAGCTTTGGCGAAGCCATCCGCGACGGGCTGGGGTTTCTGGGCGTGTTGGCGCTGGCCAATATCGTGGCGCTGGTGCTGTACCTGCTCTTTGCGCCCTTTGCGCCGTTTATCTTCTGGGGGCTGAACGGCTTCTTGCTGGGGCGGGAATATTTCATCCTTGCCGCCATGCGCCGTGTCGGCCGGATCGAGGCAAAGCGCCTGTGGCGTCGCCATATCGTGACGGTCTGGATCGGGGGCGTGTTGATGGCGCTGCCGCTGAGCATTCCGCTGGTGAACCTGTTGGTGCCGGTTCTGGGCGCTGCGACCTTTACCCATGTGTTCCACCGCCTGACCGCTCAAGGCCCGCGGGGCTAGACCGGGGCGCGCTCAGGCCCCGGCCGCTCTGGCATCACAGCTCTTCGCGCGCGGGCATCCGGTTGAACATCCAGCCATCGATGTCACGCACGGTGATCAGCTCCAGCAGGATGATCGCCGCAAGGATACCCCAGATCACCAGCGCAATGCCGGTGGTGATCCACGCCTTGCGCTTCAGGTTGTGCTGCTCGGGGCTGCCCGCATGGGTGCCCGGAACCACATCACCCATGTCGCCCTGTGTCTTCAGTCGGACCGGAATGACGCAAAGAAACGTCATAAACCAGATCACGGCGAACAACACGATGCCAGAGGTCACACCCATCAGACTTGCTCCAGTTCCACAAGGCAGCCATTGAAATCCTTGGGGTGGAGGAACAGCACAGGCTTGCCATGCGCGCCGATCTTCGGCTCTCCGCTCCCCAGAACACGCGCGCCGCTGGCCTTGAGACGGTCGCGCGCTTCGATGATGTCGTCCACCTCATAGCAGACATGGTGCATGCCGCCAGAGGGGTTCTTTTCCAGAAACGCCTTGATCGGGCTGTCATCCCCCAGCGGGTAAAGCAATTCGATCTTGGTGTTCGGCAGTTCGATAAAGACGACGGTCACCCCGTGGTCGGGTTCGTCCTGTGGCGCCCCCACCTTTGCCCCCAGCGCGTCGCGGTATTGCGCCGACGCGGCCTCAAGGTCGGGCACTGCGATGGCCACGTGATTAAGCCGTCCGATCATGACATCTCTCCTCTCTGTCGTTGCGCCTATATGGCCCCTGCCGCCCCGACCGGACAAGAGTGACGCCCCGCGACACACCGCCCCGACGCAGCGGCGACCTTGGCGCGCGGACGACAGATTTACACCGTTCTGTTAAGCTTAACGCCTTCTTCACCCTGCTCCCCGCATCATGCTTGCGACTCGCCCGAGTCCTTTTGCCTGGAGGGACCAATGGATAAAAATGCTCAACTCGCCGCGCATCTGCGGCCCACGGCCAGCCGCCCGCTGCTCGGGCTGACCGTTCTGGTTGTCGAAGACAGCCGCTACTCCTGTGATGCCATGCGGCTGCTTTGCCTGCGCTCCGGTGCGCGCATCCGCCGTGCCGACTGCCTGAAATCCGCGCGCCGCCATTTGCAGGTTTATCGCCCCTCGGCGGTGGTGGTGGATCTGGGCCTGCCCGACGGCAGCGGCGCGGATCTGATTTCCGAACTCACCGTGGCCAATCCGCGCGTCGATGTGATCATCGGCTGCTCTGGCGACACATTTGCCGAGGATGTGGCGCTGGCCGCCGGGGCCGATGTCTTTCTGGGCAAGCCCGTGACCTCGCTCGCCGCCTTCCAGAATGCGGTGCTCTCCGGCCTGCCGCCGGAACGCCAGCCCAGCGGCCCGCGTCTGGTGGCCGACGATCCGATTCTGCCCGACCCGATGGCCTACCGCGATGACATGGCCCATGCGGCGGATGTGCTCGACGATCGCGACAGCGAGCTCAGCATGGCCTATGTGACGCAGTTTCTGGCCGGCGTGGCGCGCAGCGCGGGCGACGGTGCGCTGCAAAAAGCGGCAGAGGAGCTTGCCAATGCCCGCCGCGATGGCCGCCCCACCCAAAGCGGGCTGGCCCGTGTGGCCGCCCTTGTGCAGGACCGTCTGGCCGACCGCATGGCCATGTGATCAGCCCAGCAGGCCGGGGTCGGCGCCCAGCTCGACCCCCGGAAACACCACCTGCTCGATGTCGCTGACGCTCAGCCCGTACAGCCCACGGATCAGCCATCCCAGATGGGCGCGCAGATCGCGTGTGGGCATCAGGTCGCGCCCCGCATACAGATCCGCGCGCGCCAGACCGGGCCAGTCGGTGATCACACGCCCGCCCTTTAGCGCGCCTCCGCCAAGGATCATCGCCCCGCCGGTGCCGTGATCGGTGCCGCCCGTGCCGTTGATCCGCGCGGTCCGCCCGAATTCGGTGACCGCGGCGACCACCGTGCTTTGCCAGTTCTTGTCGCCCATAAATTCCTTGAGCGTCAGCATTGCCGTGGCCAGTTCGTCCAGCGCACGGCCCAGCACGCGATCCTGTTGCGCGTGACTGTCCCAGCCATTGATGCTGAAACAGGCGACCGAGGCCTCCTTGCGCAGCTTTTTGCCCGCGAACTCTGCCACGCGTTGCGTCTGGCTGCGGCCTCGGGTGGCTTTCATATCGGCCATCATCTCGTCCATGGCGGCCTCGGCCCCGCCGATCATGGCCACCGCATCGCCGTCGCTGTCCGCCAGATCAAAGGCCCGCGCCAGAGCGTCGGCCATGGCGGGATCGTCGGCCATGATCAAATGCGCCAGCCGCATGGCCTGCGGCGACAGCGCCAGATCCGAATCCGGCGACCAACGGGTGATCGGTTGCGCCCCGCTTGCAATGGCCAGCGGCCCGTTGCCCAACGCATATGTCGATTGCGCCGTGACATTGGGCAGCAGGCCGGCCATGCGGTTCAGCCATCCGTCACGCGGACCACCGGGCCCGTCGCCGCCCGCCTCCAAAAGATCCTGCCCGTCGAAATGGCTGCGTTTGTCCCTGTACGGGGTCGACACCGCATGCACAAAAGACAGCTCTCCCGCCTGCCACAGCGGCATCAACCGCTCCAGCCCGCGATGCGCCGCCCACATCCCGCCATCCAGCGCGATCAGATCGCCGGGTGTGCCACGCAGGGTGGCGAAACCGGGATCGCCCACCGGCGCCACCGTGCCCAGCCCGTCCATGCCGCCACGCAATAAGATCACCACCAGCCGCCCCTGACCGGGCACCGAGGCAAAGCTCAGCGGCGTGACCAAGGGCGAGGCCGCCAGCGAGCAGCCGATCACCCCGTTCAGAAATCCGCGTCGATCCATCATTTCGGCATCCTTTGGGTCACACCCGTTGAAAGGCGGGGCTGGCCAGAACCAGCCCGACGCCGTCGGCCACGCTTTCGGCGGCACCGGCGGCAAAGCGCACCGCCTCCGGCACATCCGGCCCCAGCGCCACATCCACAAAACGGCGCGGATCGGGCAGGGCGGGCATCAACATCTGCGGCATGGTCACTGCCCACTGCAATCGCGCGGCCATGGCCTGCGGCGTGATCCATGCGCTGTCTTCCTCGGGCAGCCCGTCGGGGCCATCGGGCTTTTGCCACGTGTGCCCCATGTGCCGCATGGGCAGCACGAACCGCTGGCGAAACGGGTTCTCGCGCAGCTCTGTCAGCGCGGCTGCAGACATATCCAAGGCCCGACAGGCGGAGGCGATAAAATCGAACGGTGGTTTCACGTTGCGCCGCCCCGGCGTCCAAGCGGCAGGGTGATTCAGCAAGGCTGCATAGACCGTCGGCAGATCACCTGCTGATTCGCGCCACGCCGCAGCCACCGCCGCCACCAAGTCCGGCGGAGGCTGATCGGACAGAAAATGCACCGCCAGCTTCCACGCCATGTGATCGGCCACGGCGGGGTGGTTGGCGATATCGCGCAGCGCCGCCTCGATGTCGCGGATATGGGCGGCACCGTCCCCGCCGTAGCTTTGCCCCAGAACGGTTTCGGCGCCCGGCTCTGCCATATTCTTGCGAAACTTGCGCCCCGATTTCGCGTCAAAAGTCAGCCCCGTCAGCAGCTCGGCCAGCTCGCGCACGTCGTCTTGGGTATAGGGGCCATCGGCGCCCAACGTGTGCAGCTCCAGTATCTCGCGGGCGAGGTTTTCGTTCATGCCGCGCTTGGCCGGTTTGCCCTGCGTGAACGGCGCATTCGGCCCCGAGGAGATATGCTGGTCAAGGTATTGCTGCATCAGCGGATGCGTGACCGCCGCCACCAGCAGATCCTCGAACCGCCCCGCAATCAGGGGCCGCAGCGCGCTTTGCATATAGGGCGAGGTGCCGCGGCGTATAATTCCCGCCTTGCCGGTGGCGGTGAAATGATCGGCCCAGAAAAACACCAGCCGTTCGCGCAGCGGCGTCTGCGTGTTCACCCGCCGCAGAATATGCGCGGCCATCCATTGCATCGACTCCTCGCGCGCATCGCGCTGCAACAGCTTGATCTCCTTGGTCAGAACCTGACCCTCGGGCGTGTTGCGGATTTTGCGCCGCTGTTTCTCCAGCGCCTGTTTGGCCACCATGCGCTGACGGAAATCGTCAAACCCCTCGATGGGGAAGGCCGCCGCCATCGCATCCGGCCCTGTCACACCGTCAAGCATGTCGTCCACGCTGGAGGGCGGGGCGATACGGGGCGACAGGCCACAGCCAAACCGCGTGTCTGCAATCGTGGGATCAAAGGCCATTGGCGGTCTCTTGGTCACTGCGTCTGGCGACAGTGTACAGCCTGCGCCGCCATCGCCACAGGGAAAGTTTGCGGGCGGCGGAACCCTGCGCGTGCCGCAGCGTTAAGGATCTGATCGCGCCACGGGTGCGCGTCAGCGGGGCGGTATCGCGCCTCTGCCAGCCAAATGGGGGAGACCATGACAGACATCTATACCGCCATCAAAGCCGACCACGACCGCCACCGCGAACTGCTGTCCACAATCGAGGACACCACTGGCGCATCGGACGCGCGCAAGGCCGCGTGGGATGAATTCTACCACGATGTCAAAGCCCACGCAGCCGCCGAAGAAGAGACGTTTTACGCCAAATTGATCTCGAAAACCTGGGGTCAGGACAGCGCCCGCCATTCGGTCCACGAACACCAGCAGCTCGACGATCTGATGGAAGAGCTCAACGAGATGGACATGGCGTCCTCCGGTTGGCTCAACAAATTCAAAACCTTGCAGCATGATTATCTGCACCACGTGGACGAGGAAGAGGACGAGGTGTTCTCCCGCGCCAAAGAGGTGATCAAGGAGTCCGAGATCAAAGGCTACGGCGAACGCTTCTTGCAGCGCAAAGAGGAAGAAGCCGGCCTGATCGAGGAAAAGAAAGAGGATTCGCTCGAAGATTGATCTGTGCATCCGCCGCAGAGGACGCGCCGCCCTTGTCCCGAGGGCGGCGTTTGTCGTTTTGATGCCTTAACTAATCGTTAACTCGCCACGGCCATGTCCGTTTTCGGACACATTATTTGTTAACCATAAGAGGGCACTCAAAACGGAGAGACGACCATGGCAACTGATGCAGCTGTGATGATGGCCGCCGCGATCATGTCGATGATCCTGCCGCTGACCGCCCTGAAATTGCTGGTCAAACGCGTGGTTCGCCGCACCCGTGGCGATGATGTTGCCGAACGCCGCGATGATGCCGCCCGTGCCGCCATTGTGTGCTGCTCCGCTCTGGCGATGGCCGCGTCTGTTTACCTTGTGGGCCCTGATGTGATCGGCACCGATCTGGTCGCCGCGCGCTAAACAAAAAGGGCGCCCCGAAGGACGCCCCGAAACCAGAGTTGCCGCAGCCTATTCCGCCAGATGCCCCAGCGCGTCATGCGCCACATCGGGCGTCTTGCGCGTCGGGAAATACGGATTGCGCGGGTTGATGAAAATCCCCAGCGCGATCAGGGCAAAGGCCAGTTCGTAGACCTCCCATTTGCGGCTGACGGTTAGCACGCCAATCACAATGGATGTCACCAGCGTCGCCACCATGTGATGCTTTTGCGGCACTGGCACCGCCAGCCAATCCGCCAGACCACGCACCCATGCGGCACGCGACCACAGCAGCGGCAGCACGATCAGATAGCTCAGCAGAACCACAGACAGCAGGTTGCCAAAGATCACCTCGTCCAGCTTGACCCCGCCAACCACCATGTTGTGCAGCGTCAGCTCTTGCTGGTCGTTGTGTTCCAGAAAGATTCCGGTCGTTTCCAAGCCGAAAATCCGCTGTCCCCACGAAATCTCCTCGCCGGAGGCGAAAAAGAACAGCGCGGCATACAAGCCGGACAGAATGGCAAACCGAAGACCCGCGCGCGGCGCACCGGCAACCGCGCGATAGGTCAGAGCAATGGCACCAAACAGCAAAAAGACCGAGGTGCCGTATTCGACCAGACGATCTTCGGCGGCAAAGGTGTCGCTGAAGTAGTCCGGCGCAGCGATCGCGATCACAACGGTCGCGGTCATCAGGATGGCCAAAAGCACCATCAGCAGAGTGTTGATTCGGGGATATGTGTACATTTTATGACACCTAGACCGATGCGGTGTCCGCACAAGGGACGCAAGGCGGCAATCACGCGTAGTTGAACGAATCGGCGAAAATCCCCACCATACCAGTGGGTTGCGGAGTCAACCACTTGGCCGTGAACGCGAAAAGGGCGCCCCGAAAGGCGCCCCCTGATTGTGAAGTTTTGGTGAAACTTAGTCTTGCGGGATCACCCGCAGGCCCAGCTCCATCAGCTGATCGCTCGTCGGATCGGACGGCGCGTTCATCATCAGGTCTTCGGCACGCTGGTTCATCGGGAACATGATGACCTCGCGGATGTTCGACGTGCCCGCCAGCAGCATGGTGATGCGGTCGATGCCCGCAGCACAGCCACCGTGCGGCGGCGCGCCGTAGTGGAAGGCGTTGAACAGCGCACCAAAGCGGTTCTTCACCTCGTCGGCGCCATAGCCCGCGATCTCGAACGCTTTCAGCATCAGGTCGGGCTGGTGGTTGCGGATCGCGCCCGACACCAGCTCGTAGCCGTTACAGGCCAGATCGTACTGGTAGCCCTTCACCGCCAGCGGATCGCCGTTCAGCGCATCCATCCCGCCCTGCGGCATGGAGAAGGGGTTGTGCTCGAAATCAATGGCGCCGGTTTCCTCGTCCTGCTCGTAGATCGGGAAGTCCACGATCCACGCAAAGGCAAAGCGGTTCTCGTCGATCAGCTTCAGCTCGTGGCCCAGCACGTCGCGCGCCTTGCCCGCGACCTTCTGGAAGGAGGCCGGTTTGCCGCCAAGGAAGAAGGCCGCGTCGCCCACGCCCAGACCCAGCTGCTCGCGGATCGCCTCGGTGCGCTCGGGGCCGATGTTCTTGGCCAGCGGACCGGCGGCTTCCATGCCCTCGCCCTGATCGCGCCAGAAGATATAGCCCATGCCCGGCAGACCCTCTTTCTGCGCCCAGGAATTCATCCGGTCACAGAATTTGCGGCTGCCGCCTGTCGGCGCGGGGATGGCGCGGATCTCGGTGCCATCTTGTTCGAGCAGCTTGGCAAAGATCGCAAAGCCGGAGCCGCGGAAGTGTTCGGACACGTCCTGCATCTCAATGGGGTTGCGCAGGTCGGGCTTGTCTGTGCCGTATTTCAGCGCCGCCTCTTTGTAGGGGATCTGCGGCCATGTGTCGGGCGCATCCACGGTCTTGCCGCCGCCGAATTCCTCGAACACACCGGCCAACACGGGCGCGATGGTGTCGAACACGTCCTGCTGTTCGACGAACGACATCTCAAGGTCGAGCTGGTAGAAGTCGGTGGGCGAGCGGTCGGCGCGCGGGTCCTCGTCGCGGAAGCAGGGCGCGATCTGGAAATACTTGTCAAAGCCCGACACCATGATCAGCTGCTTGAACTGCTGCGGCGCCTGCGGCAGCGCGTAGAACTTGCCCGGATGCAGACGCGACGGCACAAGGAAGTCGCGCGCCCCTTCGGGCGAGGACGCGGTGATGATCGGCGTCTGGAATTCCTTGAACCCTTTGTCCCACATACGACGCCGCATCGACGCCACAACATCGGAGCGCAGGGTCATGTTCTTCTGCATCGCCTCGCGGCGCAGGTCGAGATAGCGGTACTTCAGCCGCGTCTCTTCTGGGTATTCCTGATCACCAAAGACCAGCAGCGGCAGCTCGTCCGCTTTGCCCAGCACCTCAAGATCACGCACAAAGACTTCGATCTCGCCGGTGGGCAGCTTGGGGTTCACCAGTTCGGGATCGCGGGCTTTGACGTTGCCGTCGATGCGGATGCACCATTCCGACCGCACTTTTTCCATCTGGGTGAACACGGGGCTGTCGGGATCGCACAGCACCTGCGTGGTGCCGTAGTGGTCGCGCAGGTCGATGAACAGAATGCCGCCGTGATCGCGGATCCGATGAACCCAACCGGACAGGCGAACGGTGTCACCGACGTTGGCCCGGGTCAGGTCAACACAGGTATGGCTGCGATAGGCGTGCATGGTCTCTCACCTTATAAAGGGAATGGCAAAGTCACTGGCGGATACACCGTCCCGCGCGGTCAAAGTCAACCCGCCTAAGGGTCCAGCGCCCCCACGACAAGGGGGTTTTCCGCACGATGCCTGTGAAATTTCGCAAATTCAAAGGATGGAACGCAAGTCCGCGCCCGCGTGTTGATGTGCCGACGCGGCAGGTGCGCCCTGCGGCGAGACATTAACAAAAGGACGATCCGATGAAGATTCTGATGGTGCTCACCTCGCATGACAAACTGGGCGATACCGGCGAAAAGACCGGCTTCTGGCTCGAGGAATTCGCCGCGCCGTATTACGTCTTCAAGGACGCAGGCGCCGAGATCACGCTGGCCTCTCCCGCCGGTGGGCAGCCGCCGCTGGACCCGAAGTCCGATGCCGAGGACAGCCAGACCGACGCCACCCGCCGGTTCAAGGGCGACGCCGACGCACAGCAGGCGTTGGCCACCACGCGCAAGCTGTCCGACGTGACCCATGACGCGTTTGATGCGGTGTTCTACCCCGGCGGCCACGGCCCGCTGTGGGATCTGGCCGAGGACGCCCATTCCATCGCGCTGATCGAACGCACGCTGAACGACGACCGCCCCGTGGGGCTGGTCTGTCACGCGCCGGGCGTTCTGCGCAATGTGCGCGGCACAGACACCGAATGGCTGGTCAAAGGCCGCAAGGTCACCGGTTTCACCAACGGCGAGGAAGAGGCCGTTGGCTTGACGAATGTTGTGCCTTTCCTTGTCGAGGATATGCTGAAGGAACGCGGCGGCAGCTACTCCAAGGCCGATGATTTCGCAGCCTACACCGTGGTCGATGGCAAGCTGGTCACCGGCCAGAACCCCGCGTCCTCGGAAGAGGCGGCCAAGGAACTGCTGAAACTGGTCTGATCACGCCCAAAGCGTTGCACATTTACAAGGGAGGCGGTTGATCCGTCTCCCTTTTTGCCTCCTGCGCCGGTCCACAGGCGCACGCCACATTATCGCCACATTCAAAACCTACTCGAAAGTATAAATTAGATTAAACCTTTGCATATAAACATGGGGGCCGCCATGAAACCCACGCCAGCCCGCCCGATTGAAGGGCGTCCCGGAAAGCCGCTGACCGACGACACGGTGCATCTGATCCATGACCTTGTGGCCGAGGCGGACAGGTTCGACCGGATGACTGACGCCGAAAGCCGCGCGCATCGCAATGCGGCCTGCGCCTCGCTGCGCGTCACACCGACACCTCCGCCCGCCAAACCCCAGGCCCACCTGTCCCGCGTGCCCGCGCATATGTTCGAGGATCTCGCCCCCGCCGATCCGCCGCTGCCCCATCCGCCACGGCGGCGCGGGTTTCTGGCGCGTTTGCTGGGCCGCGGCTGACCTGCGGGAAGGGCGCGACAAACAAGCGGCTTTTGAGGGGTTGAACCCCACCTTTTGATCTCTATAACGCAGGACAATTTGGGCGTTGGCCGAGTCACCGCCCTCTGTCCCGCCGCGCTGTTTCAAGAGGTCTGCCCATGCCCAAACGTACCGATATCAAATCCATCATGATCATCGGCGCCGGTCCCATTGTGATCGGACAGGCCTGCGAATTCGACTACTCCGGTGCTCAGGCCTGTAAGGCGCTGCGCGAAGAAGGCTACCGGGTCATTCTGGTGAACTCGAACCCTGCGACGATCATGACCGATCCGGGTCTCGCCGACGCCACCTACATCGAACCGATCACGCCCGAAGTTGTTGCCAAGATCATCGAAAAAGAACGCCCCGACGCGCTGCTGCCGACCATGGGCGGGCAAACCGGCCTGAACACCTCTCTCGCGCTTGAAGAAATGGGCGTGCTGGCGAAATACAATGTCGAGATGATCGGCGCCAAGCGTGAGGCCATCGAGATGGCCGAAGACCGCAAGCTGTTCCGCGAGGCGATGGACCGTCTCGGCCTCGAAAACCCCAAGGCGGAAATCGTTACCGCGCCGAAGCTGGACAACGGCAAGCGCGACCTTGAGGCCGGTGTGAAAATGGCGCTGGAAACGCTGGAGCACATCGGTCTGCCCGCGATCATCCGTCCTGCCTTTACCCTTGGCGGCACCGGCGGCGGCGTGGCCTACAACCGCGAGGATTACATCCACTACTGCCGCTCGGGCATGGATGCCTCGCCAGTGGGTCAGATCCTTGTGGATGAATCCCTGCTGGGCTGGAAAGAATACGAGATGGAAGTCGTCCGCGACAAAGCGGACAACGCGATCATCGTCTGCTCCATCGAAAACGTCGATCCCATGGGCGTGCACACCGGTGACAGCATCACCGTCGCGCCCGCGTTGACCCTGACCGACAAGGAATACCAGATGATGCGCACGGCCTCGATTGCCGTGCTGCGTGAAATCGGTGTCGAAACCGGCGGCTCCAACGTGCAATGGGCGGTGAACCCGGAAAACGGCCGTATGGTCGTGATCGAGATGAACCCCCGCGTGTCGCGTTCGTCTGCACTGGCGTCCAAGGCGACCGGCTTCCCGATTGCGAAAATCGCGGCGAAACTGGCGGTGGGCTACACGCTGGATGAGTTGGACAACGACATCACCAAGGTCACGCCTGCCTCGTTTGAGCCGACCATTGACTATGTCGTCACCAAGATCCCGAAATTCGCCTTCGAGAAATTCCCCGGCTCGCAGCCTTATCTGACCACCGCGATGAAATCCGTGGGCGAGGCAATGGCCATTGGCCGCACCATTCACGAATCCATGCAAAAGGCTCTGGCCTCGATGGAATCCGGCCTGACCGGCTTCAACGAGGTGGCCATCCCCGGCCTGAAGGAAGGCCCGTGGGAAGCCGTCGGCAGCGATGGCAAGGCCGCCGTGGTCAAGGCGCTGTCCGAGGCAACCCCCGACCGTCTGCGCACCATCGCCCAAGCCATGCGTCACGGTCTGTCCAACGACGAGATCCAGGGCGTCACGTCCTATGATCCGTGGTTCCTCGACCGTCTGCGCGAAATCGTCGAGGCCGAGGCAGAGATCCGCAAGAACGGTCTGCCCGTCACCGAAGACGCGCTGCGCGAGCTGAAGATGCTCGGCTTCACCGACGCCCGTCTGGCCGAACTCACCGGCCGCACCGAAGGTCAGGTCCGCCGCGCCCGTCAGAACCTCGGCGTCAATGCTGTGTTCAAACGCATCGACACCTGTGCCGCCGAATTCGAGGCGCAGACCCCCTACATGTACTCCACCTACGAAGAGCCCATGATGGGCGAGGTCGAATGCGAGGCGCGTGCTTCGGACCGCAAAAAGGTGGTCGTGCTGGGTGGTGGTCCGAACCGGATCGGGCAGGGCATCGAATTCGACTACTGCTGCTGTCATGCCTGTTTCTCGCTGTCCGATCAGGGCTACGAGACCATCATGATCAACTGCAACCCCGAGACCGTGTCGACCGACTATGACACCTCGGACCGTCTGTATTTCGAGCCGCTGACCTTTGAACACGTCATGGAAATCCTGCGTGTGGAACAGGCCAACGGCACGCTGCACGGCGTGATCGTTCAGTTCGGCGGCCAGACCCCGCTGAAGCTCGCCAACGCGCTGGAGGAAGAGGGCATCCCGATCCTCGGCACCTCGCCCGACAGCATCGATCTGGCCGAAGACCGCGACCGTTTCCTGAACCTCGTCAATGATCTGGGCCTGAAGCAGCCGAAGAACGGCATCGCCTCCACCGACGCCGAAGCACTTGAGATCGCGGCGAAAATCGGCTTCCCGCTGGTGATCCGCCCGTCTTACGTTCTGGGTGGCCGCGCCATGGAAATCGTGCGCGATATGGACCAGCTGAAACGCTACATCGCCGAGGCGGTTGTGGTCTCCGGCGACAGCCCCGTGCTGCTCGACAGCTACCTGTCCGGCGCGACCGAGCTCGACGTGGACGCGCTGTGTGATGGCACCGACGTGCATGTGGCGGGCATCATGCAGCACATCGAAGAGGCGGGCGTGCACTCCGGCGACTCTGCCTGCTCGCTGCCGCCCTATTCGCTGTCGCGTGACCTGCTTGATGAAATCGAACGCCAGACCGTGGCGCTGGCCCGCGCGCTCAACGTGGTCGGCCTGATGAACGTGCAGTTCGCGATCAAGGATAACGAGATCTACCTGATCGAGGTCAACCCGCGCGCCTCGCGCACCGTGCCCTTTGTGGCCAAGGCCACCGACAGCGCCATCGCGTCGATTGCCGCGCGCCTGATGGCCGGTGAAAAGCTCTCTGCCTTCCCGATGCGCGAAGCCCACGCCGAAGCGACCGACTACGACACCGACGTGCCGATGGCTGATCCGATGACGCTGGCCGATCCGAACATGCCGTGGTTCTCCGTCAAAGAGGCGGTGCTGCCCTTCGCCCGCTTCCCCGGCGTCGACACGCTGCTTGGCCCGGAAATGCGCTCCACCGGCGAGGTCATGGGCTGGGATCGTTCCTTCCCCCGCGCCTTCCTGAAGGCACAGATGGGCGCAGGCACGCATCTGCCCACCGAAGGCACGGTCTTCATCTCCATCAAGGACGAGGACAAGACCCCGCTGATGACCGAGGCGGCACAGACCCTGTCCGATCTCGGCTTCAAACTGGTGGCCACGGGCGGCACCGCGTCCTTCCTGTCCGGTGCGGGCATCGCCTGTGACACGGTCAAAAAGGTCTACGAAGGCCGCCCGAACATCGTCGACATCATGAAGGACGGCGGCATCCAACTGGTGCTGAACACCACCGAAGGCGCGGCCTCTGTGTCGGATTCGCGGGAAATGCGCTCCGTCGCGCTGTACGACAAGATCCCGTATTTCACGACCGCCGCCGGCGCCCACGCCGCAGCCCTCGCCATGAAAGCCCGTGAAGAGGGCGAACTGGTGGTGAAGTCGTTGCAGGGGTAAGCGCAGCTGAGACAAACAAAAAGGGCGGCCCGATCTCTCGGTGCCGCCCTTCTTCATTCAGATGACTGAAAGCTTACCAGGACCAGTCGAATTTACGGATCGCCATGATGCTGACGGTGCCTGCGTCCTCGTTCTCGACCACGGGGCTGTCGCCCGCATCGCCCACAAGACGGGTCCAGCCCAGCGAGCCTTCGACCGCCCAGGCGTCGTTGAAATCATGGCGCACGGTCATTTCCAGACCGGCTTTGTACAGGCCGCCGTCGCCATTGTATTCCGCCAGCGACGCGCCTGCGGGCACGTTGAAATAGGTGTCCATATATTCTTCGTCGGCAAAGGCCAGACGCGGGCCAAAGCGGACTTCGGTGTTCTGGCCATAGGTGCGGATCATGTCCGAGCCAATATCGCCCACAACGCCGTCATGGCCGGTCACACCCTTGCGGACCGCGCCCCAGACTTCGACATTGTCCCAGCGATAGGAAATCCGGCCACCCAGTTCCAGCGCGGCGTCGACATCGTCGATCCCCTCCAGCCGGTCGTATTCGTCGGCATCGCGTTCCGCGAGGTAGCGGAAGGACGGGCCGAAGCCAAAGCCCAGCTCGTCGCCGCGATCCACGGTCAGGCCCAGCAGGTTCAGACCCGTCACAGCGCCGGTGCCGGTGGGGCCGGTCAGGTATTCGTCGGACCCTTCATAGGCGGGGGCGGCCTTGGCACCCAGACCCAGCTCAAAGGCAAGGTCGGCGGCAAAGGCGGGGGTCGTGCTGGCGATCAGCACCAGCGGCAGGGCGATGCGCATGGGCGGGCTCCTTTGAATGCGTTTGTCCGCCATCTAGCACGGCTTGGGCCGCGCGCTAGGGGGAATCGGCGGCAAAACGCTGCTTTGGGCGATCCCGCGCTCACGTTCGCGCGACGGGGGTTAACAACCGGCCGGTTTTTGCGCCGAACCGGTCGGTTCGCAGGTAAAGATGTGGTTAATCGGGCAGGGTTAAGGCATCGGTCGGGGCGTTAACACCTGCGCTCTCCACATCGTCTGCGGGCTCTGTTAAACCGCGATCAAAGTTATTCAGGAGAGCCGCCCATGAAGCCCGTCATTCTCACCATTCTCGACGGTTGGGGCCTGCGCGAAGACAGTGCGAACAACGCTCCGGCGCTGGCAAAAACCCCGACAATTGATCGGCTTATGGCAACATGCCCCAATGCCACGCTGATCACGCACGGGCCGGATGTGGGGCTGCCCACCGGCCAGATGGGCAATTCCGAGGTGGGGCATACCAACATTGGCGCGGGCCGCGTGGTGGCGATGGACCTTGGCCAGATCGACCTGTCGATCGAGGACAAAAGCTTCTTTGAAAACAAGGCGATCTTGGATTTTGCCGGTGCCGTTAAGACCGCAGGCGGGCAGGCGCATGTGATGGGACTGACCTCTGACGGGGGGGTGCATGCCCATACCGATCACCTGCTTGCAGCGGTAAAAGCGCTTGTGGATCAAGGGCTTGAGGTTCTGGTCCATGTGATCACCGACGGCCGCGACGTGGCGCCCACCTCTGCTGCGGATCAAGTGGCCGCCTTTGACGCAGCCTTGCCCGAGGGCGCAAAAATCGCAACCGTTTCAGGGCGTTACTACGCGATGGACCGCGACAACCGATGGGAACGTGTCGAAAAAGCCTACCGCGCCGTGATGGAGGGCCAAGGCGCCAGCACCCACGCCACAGCTGTCGATGGAATCAAAGCCAGCTATGCTGTTGATACTGCTGACGAATTTGTTCTTCCCTTCACTGTGGGGGACTACGCTGGCATAGGCGTTAACGACGGATTGTTCTTTGTTAACTTCCGTGGCGACCGCGCGCGCGAGATCCTCGCCGCCATCGGCGCGCCGGATTTTGACGGCTTCGCACGCGAGAAAAAACCGCTGTCCCGCCTGTTGGGCATGGTGGAATATTCCGACGCCCACAACGGCTATATGACCACGGCTTTCCCGAAACGCGAGATCGTAAACACCTTGGGGGAATGGGTGGCCAAGCAGGGCAAAACCCAGTTCCGTCTGGCAGAAACCGAGAAATATCCGCATGTTACCTTCTTCCTCAACGGCGGGAAGGAAACTCCCGAACCGCATGAGGACCGCTACATGCCAAAGTCGCCCAAGGTGGCGACCTACGACATGCAGCCGGAAATGAGCGCCGCAGAGGTCACGGAAAAGTTTCTCGAGGCCATCGGTCACGGCTATGATCTGATCGTGGTGAACTACGCGAACCCTGATATGGTGGGGCATACCGGTGATCTTGACGCCGCCATCGCCGCCTGCGAAGCGGTTGATCATGGCCTTGGTCAAGTTGTTGAAAAGCTGGAACAAACCGGAGGTGCGCTGCTGGTGATCGCCGATCACGGCAACTGCGAAACCATGGTCGATCCGGTCACCGGCGGGCCGCACACGGCGCATACCACCAACCTTGTTCCCGCGATCCTGTTCGGCGCGCCCGAAGGCACCAAGCTGAAATCCGGTCGTCTGGCCGATGTGGCCCCGACCTTGCTTCAGCTTATGTCATTGGAACAGCCCGAGGAAATGACAGGGGAGAGCCTGATCCAGTGACACGCTTTGCGCTGTTGTTTGCCCTTTTGGCGGCGCCTGTTCTGGCACAGGACGCGGGCGAAGACGCGCGCCGTGCCGCCGCCGCGCTAGAGCAGGCCTCGGTCCAGTTGTCGCGGGCAAATGGGGCGAGCGACCGCGTGTCCGCATTGACCGACACGATCCGCGCCTTCGAGGACGGGCTTGCCGCGATGCGCGACGGGTTGCGCGCCGCCGCCATCCGCGAGACCGAACTGACGCGCAAACTTGCAGCGCAAGATCAGGAAATTTCCCAGCTTTTGGGGGTGCTTAGCTCTATGGGTGGGCGTGCTACACCGGGGGCTTTGGTCCACCCCCAAGGGCCGCTTGGCACCGCGCGTTCGGGCATGTTGGTCGCCGCTGTGACCCCCGGTCTGGCGCAGAAGGCCGACAGCCTGCGCGCCGATCTTGAAGAGGTCACAGCCCTGCGCGAGATCCAGCAAAACGCGGCACAAACGCTGGCCGAAGGGCTGCAAGGGGTCCAGACAGCCCGCACCGATCTAAGCAAGGCCGTGGCCGACCGCACCGACCTGCCGAAGCGTTTCACCGAGGATCCCGTGCGCACCGCCCTGTTGATCTCGGCGACGGAAACGTTGCAGGGCTTTGCCTCGGGGCTGAGCCAGATCACCGAAGATGACCCCGCGCCGATGCCCTCGATCGAGGATGCGCGCGGCACGCTGCCCCTGCCGGTGCGCGGTGTGGTGCTGCGCCGCGCGGGCGATCCTGACGCCGCAGGTGTCGCACGCCCCGGTATCGTTCTGGCCACGCAGCCCGGCGCCTTGGTCACCACGCCCACCGCCGCGACGATCCGCTACAACGGGCCATTGCTCGATTACGGGCTGGTCACCATTCTGGAGCCTTCGCCCGAAGTGCTGTTTGTGTTTGCCGGAATGGACACGGTTTACGGCGAAATTGGCGAAGTTTTGCCCGCAGGCAGCCCGGTGGGGCTTATGGCCGCGCCTGTCGATGCCTCACTTCAAGGTGAAGGGGGTGGCGCTGGCCGTTCGGAAACGCTTTACATAGAGGTCAGAGAGGGCGACGCGCCCAATGATCCACTGCAGTGGTTCGCAACCGACAAGGGATGAGATATGAAGAAATTCGTGATGGCCGCCCTCGCGGGCACCTTGGCTTCGGTGGTGGCGACGACGCAATTCGTCGGCCCGCTGCTGGCGCAAGAGGACACCCGCAGCCTGACGGTCTACGAGCAGCTCGACCTGTTCGGCGACATCTTTGAGCGCATCCGCGCCCAATACGTCGAAGAAGTGGACGAACGCGACCTGATCGAGGCGGCAATCAACGGCATGCTGACGTCGTTGGACCCGCATTCGAGCTACCTGCCGCCCGACGATGCCGAGGACATGCGCGTCCAGACCCGTGGCGAATTCGGCGGTCTTGGCATCGAGGTCACGCAAGAGGACGGTTTCGTCAAAGTGGTCTCGCCTATCGACGACACCCCCGCGATGGAGGCCGGCATCGAGGCGGGCGATTTCATCACCCATGTGGATGGGGAATCCGTTCTGGGGCTGACGCTGAACGAAGCGGTCGAGATGATGCGCGGCCCGGTCGGGTCCGAGATCCTGATCACCGTCGTCCGCGAGGGCGAGGAAGAACCCTTTGACGTCGAGATCGTGCGTGACACCATCAAACTGACCGCCGTGCGCTCGCGCACCGAGGGGGAAACCGTCGTGCTGCGTGTGACCACGTTCAACGACCAGACCTATCCGAACCTTGCCGACGGGCTGGCCGAACAGGTCGAGGCCGCAGGCGGCATGGACAATGTGAACGGCTTTGTTCTGGACCTGCGCAACAACCCGGGCGGTCTTCTGACACAGGCAATCCGCGTCTCTGACGCCTTCCTTGACGCTGGTGAAATTGTCTCGACCCGTGGCCGTGATCCGGCAGATGGGGACCGCTACAATGCTGTCCCCGGCGATCTGGCCGAAGGTAAGCCCATCGTGGTTCTGATCAACGGCGGCTCCGCGTCGGCATCGGAAATCGTTGCAGGCGCCTTGCAGGACCACCGCCGCGCCATCGTGGTCGGCACGAAATCCTTTGGTAAAGGGTCAGTTCAGACGGTCATGCCCCTGCGGGGCGAGGGCGCGATGCGCCTGACCACGGCGCGGTATTACACCCCGTCGGGCCGGTCCATTCAGGCCTTGGGCGTGTCTCCTGACATCGTGGTGGAACAGCCGCGCCGTGATCCGGAGGCCGAGGAGGACGAGGAAGAAACCAACATCTTCTCGCGGACCGAGGCAGATTTGCGCGGCTCGCTCGACAATGATTCGCTGACCGAGGAAGAGATCGAACAGATCGAAGCAGACCGCGCCAAGGCCGAAGCCGCCGCCGCGCTGCGCGAAGAGGATTACCAGTTGGCCTATGCCATCGACATCCTCAAAGGTCTGTCGGCCTTGGGTCCGAACGACTGATCGACCGAATGACGGAAATCTTGGAACGGGCGGGGGCATACCTCGCCCGTTTTGCTGTAAGGGTATGGTTCAAACGGGCTGTCGTGATAGATGCTCGACGGGACCGCAGACGACGAAGGACAAGACATGACACCCGAAGACATCGCCAAACTGCCCTATCGCCGCAATGTCGGTGTCATGTTGGTCAATGCCGCCGGAGAGGCCTTTGTCGGGCAGCGCACGGACCGCCAGCCGCATGAACCGCCCGCATGGCAGATGCCGCAGGGTGGCATCGACAAGGGCGAAGACCCCCGCACGGCGGCCTTGCGCGAGTTGACAGAGGAAACCGGCGTCACCGCGGATCTGGTCACGATCGAGGCGGAAACCGACGGCTGGATCGCCTATGACCTGCCGCATGATCTGGTGCCGCGCATCTGGAAGGGGCGGTACAAGGGCCAGGAACAGAAATGGTTCCTGATGCGCTTTCACGGGCAGGACAGCGACATCCGGCTGGATGCCGATGCCCATCAGGAATTTTCCGAATGGCGCTGGTCGGCGGCGGACGACGTGATCGCCCATATCGTCCCGTTCAAGCGCAGCGTTTACGAACAGGTGATCGCAGCCTTCCGCGACCACCTGTAAGCTTTAGCGCAGCCGCGCCAGCAGGGTCATCGACGGGTAGCCGTCGGGCACCAACCCGCTGCGTTTCTGGTAGCTTTGAATGGCAGAGGTGGTGTTGGGGCCGATACGCCCGTCCACGCCGCCTGTGGCAAAGCCCGCGCGTGTCAGCCGCGTTTGCAGCTCTTTGCGTTCCGTGCTGGTCAGCGGGCGATCCTCGCGTGGCCAGTCGCCCTTGAAGGGGGCGGCGCCTTTGATGCGGTCGGCCAGATGGCCCACGCCCATGGCGTAGGCATCGGCGGCATTGTAGCGCTTGATCACGCGGAAGTTCTTGAACACCAGAAAGGCCGCGCCCTTGTGCCCCGCAGGCAGCAGGATCTCCGCAGAGCCGTGGTCACGCACTGGCTGGCCGTCCATGCCACGCACCCCCAGCCGCGCCCATTCCGACGGCATCCGCGCGATCCCGAGGTTGGCGTAGTTGAAATCCCGGGGCAGGCGGACTTCGACGCCCCAGGGCATGCCCTTGATCCAGCCGTTCTTGGCCAGATAATTCGCGGTTGAGGCCAGAGCATCGGAGGGATCGTCGCCCCAGATGTCGCGTCTGCCATCGCCGGTGAAATCTACCGCAAGGCTTTGGAAAGATGTTGGCATGAACTGGGTGTGCCCCATCGCCCCGGCCCAGGACCCCTTCATGTTGTCGGGGGTGGTGTCGCCCGCCTCGAGGATCTGCAAGGTGGCGATAAGCTGTTTTTCAAAGAAGCTGGCCCGCCGCCCGTCATAGGCCAGACTGGCCATCGCTTCGACCACATTCTCGGTGCCGCGAAAGCTGCCGTAGTTGGTTTCCATCCCCCAGACCGCCAGTACGATTTCCTTGTCGACGCCGTAATGCGCCTCGATCCGGTCCAACAAGGCCGCATGTTTGCGCAGCGCGGCACGGCCATTGTCCACCCGCGTATCGGACACGGCGCTGTCGAGATAGCTCCAGATGCCTTTGGCGAACTCGGCCTGCTTCTGGTCCTTGGCCACGATATCGGGGTCAAAGCGCACATTGGCAAAGGCGCGGTCAAACGTCCGGGGCGAGATCCCCTGCGCCAGGGCGCGCGGGCGAAAGCCGGTCTTCCAGCGTTCAAACCCCTGATGGCTGGCGGTGCTTGTGGGGGCGGGTTGCACGCGGCTCAGCGCGGTGGGGCGCAGGAAGGGCCGCAGGGAGCGCGCGGGCGCCACCTGCACCGCATCAAACGGCGCGGCGCGGCTGACGACCTCTTCGATCTGGGCTACGGGCAGCGCCGCGCGGGCGCGCGGGCGCAGGGATTCGGCGACGGGATTCGCATAGACCGCCGCAGGGCCAAGGAGCAAAAGCCCCAGCCCAAGGCTGAACTGCCGATTCATGACGATGTCTCTACTGCTCTTTTTTATTAAGGGCAGTTTAACCAATTTCCCCTCCCTTGGGGAGGGGGGATCGTTCACATTGGCATGTGCTCGCGCAGGCCGGCGTTATTTCTGACGGCGCTGGCGGGTGACCTTGCGCTTGGTCTTGGTGTCTTTTGCCTTGGCTTTGACGACCTTGCGCTTGGGCGAGGGGCCGCCTTTGCTGCGGCCCGATCCGCGTCGGAAACCGCCGCGTCCTCGTCCGCCACCACGACTTTCAAAGGCCTCGCCGTTCAGCTCCAGCAGCTCAAAGGCGATGCCTCCGGTGACCGGTGCGGCCTCTGTCAGTTTGACCCGTGCGCGCATGCCGATGCTGATGATCCGCCCGCTTTGCGAGCCCATCAACGTGCCGTTTTCCCGATCAAAATCGAAATACTCGTTCCCGAGAGTCGAGATCGGGACAAGACCGTCGGCCCCTGTCTCGTCAAGCTTCACGAACAGGCCGAATTTGGCGATGCCCGACACGCTGCCAGCAAATTCTGCGCCGATCCGGTCGGACAGGAAGGCCGCCAGATACCGGTCTGTGGTGTCACGTTCGGCCATCATCGACCGGCGTTCGGTGTCCGAGATATGGTTGCCGGTGTCTTCGAGCCGTTCGATCTCCTCCGGGGTCAGCCCGTCTTTGCCCCAGCCATGGGCCGTGATCAGCGCGCGGTGCACAATCAGGTCCGCATAGCGTCGAATGGGCGAGGTGAAATGCGCGTAGTCCCGCAAGGCAAGGCCGAAGTGGCCAAAGTTCTTGGGCGCATAATAGGCCTGCGTCATGGACCGCAGCGTGGCCAGATTGATCAGCTCCGCCTCGTCCGTGCCCGACGCCGCGTGCAACAGCTTGTTGAGATGACGGGTCTGCAGCACTTGACCTTTGGCCAGTGTCAGACCGGCGGCACCTGCGGTTTCGCGCAGGGCCTCCATCTTGTCCTCGGGCGGTTCCTCATGGACGCGGAACAGCAGCGGGGTTTTCTTCTGGATCAGGGTTTCGGCGGCGGCCACATTGGCCAGCACCATGAATTCCTCGATCAGCTTGTGCGCGTCCAGACGGTCGGCAAAATCGACGGAGGTGACCTTGCCCTCGTCAGACAGGACGATCTTGCGTTCCGGCAGGTCCAGATCCAGCGGCTGGCGGCGTTCGCGGGCCGAACGCAGCGCGGCATAGGCGGCGTACAGCGGGCGGATCACCTCTTGCATCATCTCGGCGCAGCGGTCGCTGGGGTCGCCATCCATGGCGGCCTGCACCTCTTGGTAGGTCAGCGAAGCAGGCGAGCGCATCAGGCCACGCACAAACCGCTGCCCGATCTTGTTGCCCTCGGCGTCGATCTGCATGCGCACGGCGATACAGGCGCGGGGCACCCCCTCGTGCAGGGAGCATAGATCGCCGGACAGGCGGTCCGGCAGCATGGGCACCACGCGGTCGGGGAAATACGACGAGTTGCCGCGTTTGCGGGCCTCGCGGTCCAGTGCCGATCCCGGTGTCACGTAATGGGCGACGTCCGCGATGGCGACCCACAGGACATGGCCGCCCGCGTTCTTGGGATCATCGTCGGCTGCAGCAAAAACCGCGTCGTCATGATCGCGCGCGTCGCTGGGGTCGATGGTGACCAAAGGCAATTCGCGCAGGTCCTCGCGGCCTGACAGACCGGCGGGCTTTTTCGAATCCGCCTCGGCCAGAACGTCCTGCGGAAAGGAATCGGGGATGCCGTGTTGGTGAATGGCGATCAGGGACACTGCGCGCGGTGCCGTGGGATCACCCAGCCGTTCAACGATGCGCGCACGGGGCAGGCCCATGCGGCCCTTGGGACCGGCCTGCTCTGCCTCGACCAATTCGCCATCTTGCGCGCCACCGGCGGCGTCGGGTCCGACGATCCATTCCTTGTCCGATCCTTTGTCGATGGGCAGGATGCGGCCCCCTTCGGCGCTTTGACGGAAAATGCCGACCACGCGGCGCGGCGACAGGCCGATGCGCCGGATCAGGCGCGCCTCGTAGTTGTGATCCTCCTCCTGCACAGCCTGAAGCCGTGCAAGGATGCGGTCGCCTTCGGCCAGTGCGGGGTCCGATGCCTTGAGCACCAGCAACACCACCGGCTCCACGCCCTCGCCGTGCCATTCCAGCGGGCGGGCGAACAGATCGCCATTGCTGTCCGGTGCGCGCACCTGCAGCACCGACACCGGCGGCAGCCGGTCGGGATCGCGGTAGGTCTTCTTGCGCTTCTCCAGATGGCCCTCGGCTTCGAGTTCCTTGAGGATACGCTTCAGGTCGATGCGCGCCGCCCCCTTGATACCAAAGGCCTTGGCGATGTCGCGCTTCGCGGTGAGGGTCGGGTTGTCGGAGATCCAGTCGAGGATATCCTGCTTGGTCGGCAATGTGCTCATGCCCCTGACGTAGCACGCTACCATGACAACGTCATGGCCCAATCTACAGTGTCAGCGACATGTCCCGATGTGGCACGCTGCCGTCCAGATAGCTGTCGCCATATGGGGCAAAGCCCAAGGCCTCGTAGAATGGCAGCGCATGTGTTTGCGCGCTCAGATACACGCTGTCGACGCCGGGCGTGGCGCGGAAATGATCAATGCCAAAGGTCACCAGCCGCGCCCCCAGTCCGCGCCCGCGATAGGGGCGCAGCACACAGATGCGGCCGATCTTGCCGGTGTTGCCATCGCGCAGCAATCGGGCAGAGGCGACAGGCGTCGCTCCGTCACGGATCAAAAGCTGCACCGCGTCGTGGTCGAGGTCGTCCCATTCCTCGGCCTCGGTAAAGCCCTGTTCGTCAATGAACACGGCCCGCCGGATATGGTGCGGGCCGGTCAGGTCTTTGGTGATCTCGACCTGCGGGGTCATGCGAAATAATCGCGCAGGATGCGGCTGTAAATGCCCTTGAGCTGGCCGATCTGTTCGACGCTGACGCGTTCGTCCACCGCATGCATCGTCTTGCCCACAAGGCCGAATTCCACCACGGGGCAGTGATCCTTGACAAAGCGCGCATCCGAGGTGCCGCCAGTGGTCGACAGTTCCGGCCGGATGCCGGTTTCCGCCTCCACTGCGCGCCCGATCATGTCGGACAACTCTCCCGGCGGGGTCAGAAAGCTCTCGCCCGAAACTTTGATCTCCACCTCGGTTTGCGTGCCAAACGACTGATCCACCTGAGCGGCCTGCGTGCGCAGCCAGTCGGACAGGGTGTTGCCGCTGTGCAGATCGTTGAAGCGGATATTCACACAGGCGCGGGTCTGGGCGGGGATCACATTGGTGGCGGCATTGCCTGTATCGATGTTGACCACGGCCAGCGTCGAAGGATCGAAATGCTCGGTGCCTGCGTCCAGCGTATGCGACGACAGCCGGTCCATCAGCCGCGCCATGGCGGGCAGGGGGTTCAGCGCGCGGTGCGGATAGGCGGAATGCCCCTGTTTGCCGGTCACCGTGAACCACGCGGACAAGGACCCGCGCCGCCCGATCTTCATCATCTGGCCCATATGGTCGGGGGAGGTCGGCTCTCCCACAAGGCAGACGGCCATGCGTTCCTGTTCATGGGACATCCAGTCCAGCAGCGCGGTGGTGCCGTCGGTGGCATCGCCTTCCTCGTCCCCGGTGATCGCAAGGATCACGGCGCCGTCCGGTGGGGTCTGGGTGACAAAATCCACCGCAGCCGCGGCAAAGGCCGCCACGCCGGATTTCATATCCGTGGTGCCGCGCCCGTACATCATACCGTCCACGATCTGGGCGCCGAAGGGGTCGTGTTCCCAGTCATCGCGGTTGCCGATCGGCACCACATCCGTATGCCCGTTAAAGCCGAAGGTCCTGACGTGGCCCTTCTGCCCCCAGCGGGCAAAAAGGTTCGACGTGCCGTTGCGGTCCACCCGTGTGCAGTCGAACCCCGCCTGTGTCAGCATGTCTTCGAGCAGCACCAGCGCGCCGCCTTCTTCGGGGGTGACAGAGGGGCAGCGCACAAGGCGGGCGGTCAGGTCAACGGGGTCGATGGTCATGGCGGGCGCTCCTGATGGTTTGCCCTTCGCTATCGCGGCAGAGCGGCCTTGGCAAATGTGGCCTGTTTGCATCGCGGGTGTGTCAAAAGGGGCGATTACCCGAAAGGATAGGTTAACCTATCGCAAAATGGCACGGTAAGCTGGTTCAAAAGAAGCATAATAACGCTTCGACAGGCGAGCAGTGTCTTTGATGATGATCCCGGCCAACCGGGGCGCGCATGGGACAGCCGGTCGATGCATGAGGATCGAGGCAGGCTATGGTTGCTCCCAGAGAGTTGCCACTCAATACCAATGCGTCCGGATTACAGATGGCCCAGTCCATCTTTGGCGATGGTGTCGAAGTGGTGTCCGCGACGTATTACGGCGACAATCGCGCATCGGGAATCTATTCCGACGGTTTGGATACAATGGCCGGTGTGGCACCCTCGGACGAGGGGGTGATCCTGTCTACGGGGCGGGCCGCAGACATCACCAACCGCACCAATGCGAACAGCAATAACTCGAACCAATCCACCAACACCGGTACAAACAACCGTGGCTACGATAACGTCGACAGCTTTAACGACGCCGCCGGTGCGCGCACCTATGACATCGCAGCACTGGATGTGACGTTCATCCCGGACGGGGATCAGATGACGATGCAATTCGTCTTTCTGTCCGAAGAATACCCCGAATTCCAAGACAGCCTGTATCAGGATTTCGTCGGCGTCTGGGTGAACGGGGTGCAGGTCGAACTGACTGTGGGCGACGGCGACGTTGATCCGCGCAACCTGAACAACGGCTCGAACGAGAACCTCTACGTCGACAACACCGCCGACCAATACAACACAGAGATGGATGGCTTTACCGTCACCATGACGCTGAGCTTCCCTGTCGTCGCAGGCGAGGAAAACAACATCCGTTTCGGCATCGCGGACGTCAGCGACGCCAATTACGATTCCAACCTGTTGATCGCAGCGGATTCCGTGCAGACCGTTCTGGTGGCAGGCCATGATACCGCCGATGTCTTTGTCGGTGGTCAGACCACGATTGACGTGCTCGACAATGATTATGACGCCACGGGCGGCACGCTGACGATCACCCATGTGAATGGGCAGGCGGTGACCTCGGGCAGCGTGGTGACGCTGAGCACCGGCCAACAGGTGCAGGTGAACGCCGATGGCACGCTGACGGTTCTGGCCGATGGCGACGAGGAGTCGGTGAATTTCACCTACACCATCAGCAATGGAAACGGGAACACGGACACGGGGTTTATCACCGTCAATCAGGTGCCCTGTTTCGTCGCGGGCACCATGATCGAGACGCCGGACGGGGCGCGGCCCGTGCATCTGCTGGAGGCCGGCGATTTGGTGATGACGCGCGACAATGGCCCGCAGCCGGTGCGCTGGGCGGGGCGCCGTGTGGTCGCGGCCAAGGGCAGCCTTGCGCCGATTCGCATTGCCGCCGGGGCGCTGGGCGATCATGACACTGTCATGGTGTCGCCGCAGCACCGTGTTCTGGTGCAGGACATGCTGGCGCATCTGATGTTTGAAGAACCCGAGGTTCTGGCCGCCGCGAAACACCTGATCAACGATGGCTCGATCCGCCGCGTCGAGGGGCGCGAGGTCGAGTATGTGCATATTCTGTTCGACCAGCACGAAATCATCCGTGCCAACGGGCTGCTGTCTGAGAGCTTTCTGCCCGGCGGTGAAGTGGCGAATATCTTTGAACAGGAAACGCTGGACGAGATCTGCGAGATCTTTCCCGAACTCAACGTGGAAACCGGCGAGGGATACGGTCCCCCGGCGCGTCGGATCCTCAAGGCCTATGAGGCCGCTGCCATCAAAGAGTGTGCTGCGTGAGCTGGATCGCCATTTCAGGGCAGGATATCGCATGGGTCAGCCCTGACCGTTTCGGCAAAACGGCGGCCAGCCGGGATGTGCTGATGCCGCGTGGCTCTATCGTGATCGAAACGCGGCTGTCCCCCGAGGGGCGGCCACAAACGCTTTTGTCCTATCAGCGCAACTACCCGTGGAAGGGGTCCGTGTCCGTGCGGGCGGTGCCCGGCGGTGGCATCGTTTTGGTGCTGACGCAGGGCGAGGAGGTGTTCCACACCGTGCTGGAACATTCCTACGACGAGCGTACGGATGTGCTGCGCGTGACCTTTTCGTGGGACAGCGAGGCACGCTGGGGTCGGATCACCGCAGAGCGCCCCGAATCGGATGCGGTTGTTGTGCAGGACACGCCCCCGCCGCCGCCCTTTTTGCTGGAAGACGTTTACACATTGGTGCGCCGCCCGCAGTTGGTCGAAAAGGACGAGGATGTCCTGTTCTTTGCTGTCTCGGACCGGATCGAGCCTGTTGGGCCGATGCCATCGCTTGTTGGACAGGTGCCGGTGCTGACGCCCGAGGGCTACCGGCCCGTGGCATCACTGCGCTGTGGTGATACGGTGCGGACCCGTGATCGGGGCGCGGTGCCCGTGCTGGCACGGGTGTCCCGTCAGGTGCCTGCGCTTGGCAGTTTCCGCCCCGTGCGCCTGCGCGCGCCCTATTTTGGCCTGCGCCGCGATCTGGTGGTGGCCCCCTATCAGCGGCTGGTGATTGGCGGGTCCGAGGTGGAATATATTTTCGGACGCGAAGCCGTGCTGATCCCGGCCTCTGCCTTGGTGAATGGCTTTGCTGCGGTCCACGAAGAAGGGGTGCAGATGATCCGTTATCATCAATTGGTGCTGCCGGGTCACGAGCCGATCATTTCAGCCGAGGCTGAGCTGGAAAGCCTTTACGTCGGCAGGCTGCGGCGCCGTCGCGACAGGATCCGGCACAGTGTTCTGGACGAGGTGCCCGGCAACCTGATCCCCGAACACGCCCGCGCAGGGCTCAAGGTCTTGCGCGCTTTTGAGGCGACCACATTGGCCGAAGCGCGCGCCGCCTAGACCTTAGTCAAAGAACGGATTGACCTGCGCCACGATCACGGCGTTTTCCGCCAGCGCGCGGTCCATCAGCTCGGCTTCGTCGTCTTCGATGTCATGACCCTGCGCCACGCGTTCTTCGCGGGTGCCGTAGCCGGTGACATCCAGCGGGGCCATATCGGCCTGCTTGAGAATGGCCACGGTTTCACGCACCGCTTCGGCCTCGTCGACGCCGGAGGCGTAGCACATCAGCGCCGCACCGGTGGCTTTCTTCGGCAGCCCGTCGCCCGCCTTGCGGCCGACCTCGACCAGCAGGGTGTAGACTTGTTGGATGCGTGTCTTCTTTTCCATGTCTCGCCTTTGTGCCGCAGAGGGCCCGTTGTCAACCCGCGCCCCGATACGAAACAGGGGCGGCCCGCAGACCGCCCCCGCTGTTTTCCCTGAGGCGCGATCAGTCGCGCAGCAATTCGTTGATCCCGGTCTTGGAGCGGGTTTTCTCGTCCACGCGCTTTACGATCACCGCGCAGTACAGGTTGATGCCGTTTTTCGAGGGCATCGAGCCGGAGACGACCACCGAGTAGGGCGGCACTTCGCCGTACATGACTTCACCGGTTTCGCGGTCGACGATCTTGGTCGACTGGCCGATGTAGACACCCATGCCAAGGACCGAGCCCTCGCGGATGATGCAGCCCTCGACCACCTCGGAGCGCGCGCCGATAAAGCAGTTGTCTTCGATGATGGTCGGGCCGGCCTGCATGGGTTCCAGAACGCCGCCGATGCCGACGCCGCCGGACAGGTGCACGTTCTTGCCGATCTGCGCGCAGGAGCCGACAGTGGCCCATGTGTCGACCATGGTGCCTTCGTCAACATAGGCGCCAAGGTTGGTGAACGACGGCATCAGCACCACGCCGGGCGCGATGTAGGCGGATTTGCGCACGATGGCGTTGGGCACCGCGCGAAAGCCTGCGGCGCGCCACTGGTTGTCGCCCCAGCCCTTGAACTTGCTGTCGACCTTGTCCCACCAGCCGGAGCCCTGCGGGCCACCGGACTGCTCTTCCATGTCCTTGATGCGGAAGCCTAGCAGCACGGCCTTCTTGGCCCACTGGTTGACGTGCCAGCTGCCGTCTGCTTGCTTTTCCGCGACGCGCAGCTTGCCGCTGTCCAGCGCGTTGAGCGTGTCTTCGATGGCGTCGCGCTGCTCGCCGGTGGTGGCGGGCGTGATGGTGTCGCGCGCCTCCCAGGCGGCTTCGATGGCGGTCTCGAGCTGTGCATTGGACATGGCGTCTCTCCCCTCGGGCAATTTTGTCGCTGCCGCTATAGCCGCCGCAGGCGCGGGCGTCCATTCGTCTTAGGCTATGGCTGCGTTAAACGAATGCGATTGCCGTCAGGAGGGTGCGGCAAATATCTCTGCCGCGATGGCGCGGGCCTGCTCGGGCTGCAAGGGTTGTCCGTTCAGCAACCGGTACCAAAAGGCACCGTGGATGAAATCTGTCAGGGTCTGCACATCACGCTGCGGGGCAAGCGCGCCTGCGTTCTGCGCCCGACGCAAAAGATCGGTGACCAGCACCTCGCGCGGGGCAACAAAACTTTGCCAAAAGGCATCGCGGAACCCCGGATCGGTCTGCGCGGCGGCAATCATATGGCGCAGCACCTCGCCATCGCGGGCGAGATGCGCGAAAATCGCGGACAAAAAGTCGGCAAGCGCGGTTTCGTAGTTGTCGATGTGATCCGGCATGGGGACCTCGTCGCGCGCCATGTCATAGAAGGCCTCCATGATCAGCGCGGACTTGCCCGCCCAGCGGTTGTACATCGTCTGTCGCGACACCTGTGCCGCGGCGATGATCTCTGCGACGCTGACCTTGGCGTATCCCTTTTCGCGCACCAGTCGCAGCGCGGCCTTTTTCAGCCGTTCGGCGGCGTCGCGGTCCAGCGGGCGACCGGCTTTGCGTATCTGTTCCATTCACGTCCTTGTCAGCTTTGTTGCGCCTTTATGGATTGAATTTAGACTGCAGTCTATTAATTAGACTGCAGTCTATTATTGCCCTCGAATCGGATCACGTCCCATGACCACTCAGCCAATGACCCCGCGCGCCGTTTGGGCGATGACGGGGGTTCTCGCCTTGTTGTCCATCTTTCCTCCGCTCGCGACGGATATGTATCTGTCCGCGATGAGCGATATCGCCGTGGCGCTCGACACCAGCCATTCGTCGATCGAGCTGTCGCTGTCGCTGTTCTTTCTGGGGCTGGGCGTTGGGCAGTTCATCATCGGCCCGCTGCTGGACGGCTACGGGCGCAAACGCCCGCTGATGTTCGGGATCGCGCTGTTTTGCGTGACCTCGGCCGCGCTGTTGATGACCCGGGATGCCACTGTTTTCATCGGTCTACGCTTCTTGCAAGCGGTGGGGGCCTGTACGGGGATGCTGGTTGGGCGTGCCATGGTGAATGACCTGTGGTCCGGTCGCGAGGCTGCTAAACGGCTGACGGTGCTGGTCATGCTGATGACTCTGGGGCCCATCATCGCGCCGTCTGCTGGCGCTGTGCTGCTTGCGGCCTTTGGCTGGCAGTCGATTTTTGTCGTGATGCTGGGAGTGGGCGTTTTGGCCTTTGTTCTGGCACAGATCATCCTGCCCGAAACCCTGCCGCAAGAGGCGAGGGTGCAGCAACCGATGCGCCGCGCCTTGCCGATGATGAAAAGCCTGCTTGTGCGCCCTGAGTTCACGTTTCCGGCGCTGACCGCCGCGTTGGTGCAATCGTCGATGTTCGCCTTTATCACAGGGTCGGCGGGTGTGTTCAAAACGGGCTTTGGCGTCTCTAATCTGCAATATGGATTGCTGTTTGCCTTGATCGCGGGGGCCTTGGCCTTGTCGGGGCCGTTGAATGCGCGCCTGCTGGATCGGTTCGACACCCGCGAGATCGTGAATGTCGCCTTGCCTGTTTTTGCGGGGTTTGCGGCCTTGCTGGTCGCGGCTTCGACCTTGGACATCTTGTGGCTGTACGTGGTGCCACTGTGGGGAACGATGGCATTTGTCGGATTGCTGACCGCGAACCTTATGGCGATCACGATGGGGGCTGCGAAACATGCAGGCGGTGTCGGTTCGGCGTTGCTGGGCGCCATGCAGTTCGGCATCGCGTTCTTATCGTCCTCGGCGGTGGCGCTGGGCCAGTCCGGCGACCCGATGAACATGGCGCGGGGTATCCTTGTGCCCGCCCTGATCGCGCTGGCGCTGTGGCATTTTGTCGGTCGTCGTCGCGTGGCATTTGCCTGATTGCCCCGCAATGACGCGGCAGGGCGTGCTTTCCCCGATGGAAGTGCGCTCTGCCGCTGGCCTCTCAGTGGTCAAAGCCTTAGGTCTTGGCAAAAGACAATGCGCGCAGGCGCAACTTCAGGAGACCCAGATGACCGAGGACCGCCGCAGCCCCCTGCGTGATGCCAGCACCGATGTGGCCACCGCCCAACAGGTGCCGGAGACGCCGCAATCCCTGTCGCCCAGCTATCGTTTGGCTTTCGCCGACGAGGAATTCCTCGCCAAAGAGGAGCTGCGTCCCGTGCGGCTGCAGCTGGAACTGTTGAAATACGAGATGCTCATGGACGAGCACAACATCGACTCGACCGTTGTGCTGTTCGGGGGCGCGCGTATTCCCGCGCCCGAAGATAAGGCCAGCGCGCGGACACAGACGCTGGCCGATCTGTCACATTTCTACGAAGAGGCCCGCATTTTCGCCCGGCTGATGACAGAGAAATCCATCGCCACAGGGAACCGCGATTGGGTCGTGGCAACCGGGGGCGGCCCCGGTGTGATGGAAGCCGGCAACAAGGGCGCGGATGAGGCCGGTGGTGTGTCCATCGGTTTGAACATCGTTCTGCCGTTTGAACAGGCGCCGAACCTGTATGTGACGCCCGATTTGGCGTTCAACTTCCATTATTTTGCGATCCGTAAAATGCATTTCCTGATGCGCGCGCGGGCAATCACGGTGTTCCCCGGCGGCTTTGGCACATTGGACGAGCTGTTCGAGGCACTGACCCTGATCCAGACCGGGCGGATGCGTCCGGTGCCATTCTTGCTGTTCGGCACCGCGTTCTGGAAAAAGATCATCAACTGGGATGCCTTGGCCGATGCGGGCACCATCAGCGCCGAGGATCTGGACTTGTTCAAGTTTGTAGACAGCGCGCAGGAGGCCATCGATATCATCGACAACTGGGAGCCTCAGCCGCGTCGGGGCGAAATCCCGGGTCGCTAAGAGGCGTTCATGGCCTCATCGGTCTGGGTGGGATGCTCGACCCAGCGGGCAATCACGGCGCGGGCGGCGATTTCATCGCCCGTGTCAATGGCCTGACGCAGCTCGCGCAGGGCTGTCGCGGTTTCGAATTCTGTCAAACAGGCCTCTTGGGCGCGGAAGATCTTTGGATGATGTGTGGTCATCATATCTGCTGAAATCAGCAATTCTTCATGGAGTTTTTCGCCCGGTCGCAGGCCGGTCACCTGAATTTCGATATCGCCATCAGGGCGGGTGTCGTCCCTGACGGTCAGGCCCGCGCCCTCGATCATTTGCTGGGCGAGCGTTTTGATCGACATGGGCTCCCCCATGTCCAAGACAAAAACGTCGCCGCCGCGGGCAAAGCTGCCTGCCATCAGGACCAAGCGGGCAGCTTCCGGGATGGTCATAAAATAGCGTGTGACCTGTGGATCTGTCAGCGTGATCGGGCCCCCCCGTGCGATCTGTTCCTCGAACAACGGGATCACCGACCCGCTGGAACCAAGGACATTGCCAAAGCGCACCATTGAAAACCGCGTGTCGGTTTGACGGTTGGCAAGATCCTGCACCAGTAATTCAGCCAAGCGTTTCGAAGCACCCATGACATTGGTGGGGCGCACGGCCTTATCGCTCGACACCAGAATGAAGCGATCCACGCCGAAGGAACGGGCCGCATCTGCCATCGTCTTGGTGCCAAGGACATTGTTTTTCAGACCCGTCAGCGGATTGGATTCCACAAGTGGGAGGTGTTTGTAGGCTGCGGCGTGCAGGACCACGTCAACAGGATGCGCGTGTAAGGTGTCGTGGATGAGCTGTTCATTGAGCACGGACCCAAGCACCGGCGTTATCGGCAGCTGCGGGAACTGTAGCCTCAGTTCCTTATCAACGCCGTATAGTGCGAGCTCCGAGTGATCGAGCAGGATCAAATGTGCAGGTTCAAAGGTGGCAACCTGTCGGCACAATTCGGACCCGATAGACCCGCCCGCGCCTGTGACCAGAACAGTGCGCCCCTGATAGGCGTTGCGCAAACCGGGACTGTCCTGCGCTATCTGGCCACGACCCAATAGATGATCAATCGTAGCGGCCTGTGGGGGGCGGGCTTCGCTGCCGTCGCCTAACAGCGCAGCCAGCGACGGCAGTTGGTGAATTTCGCAGCCGACATCCCGCAGCCTATGCCGAACCCGCATAAGATCGGCAGGCGTCTGTGATGGCATGGCCAAGACAATCCGGTCCACATGCCTATCGGCAACGAGGCGAGGAATAGTGGAGGGCGCATAGACCCGCAGACCGGCAATGATCTGGGACTGGAGGGTAGGGTTGTCATCGATCAGCGCGATGGCGTCGATGCTGTCGTGATGGCGCAGCGCCGTCGCGAATTGTTGGCCAGTCGATCCCGCTCCGTATATCAGAATACGCGTCGTATCACCGCCCCGCATGTAAATGCGGCGTGTGATGTGCCGCAGGGCCGCCCGCCATGCGGCTGACATAACCAGCACCAAGAGCGCCATGGTAAATACCACGCCCAAGGGCACGTGCAGGTCGAGATAGGGAGACAGAAGAACCGTCGCCCCACCGAGCGAGAACGCGTATAATGCGGTACGTGCCGTGGCGCGTAGCTCGTATCCCTCCAGCTTAATCCGGGTCAGACCCATCGCCCAACCCAGACCGGCGGCAATGCCACCCAGTGCGACGCAGAGCGATACCAACTGCGATGGGGGCACGTCCGATTGGATAAACGGCCAGAATAATGTGAGCGATACCGCGACCGACAGCCAGACCACCAGCACGTCGAGCGCCGCGAACAGCATGTGTTTTTGCCAAAGGCGTAGCCCTGTGACCAGCGCGAACAGCATATGCAGCCTTTTTCCATACCGGCACGCCGTCTCGCGCCCTTGGACAAATCCGTCGCATATCAGCGGTTAAGGCCGCTTTAAGCCAGCCCGCCCCAAAACCGCCGATCCGCACCAAAATTGCTGCAAATGCACGAATATGCGCCGACCTTTCCGCGTCACGCCACGCATACGTTATATTCAGCCCCTTTTTTCTTGGGCATAGCTGGGATATGCAGCGCGCCAGTCGGGCCGCCAAAGGCGTGTCCGCTGCCGATACCTGTATAGGAGGGTCAAATGGGCTACCGGATCGTCGTCGCAGGCGCCACAGGCAATGTGGGCCGCGAAATGCTGAACATCCTCGCCGAACGGGGTTTCCCCGTGGACGAGATCGCCGTGCTGGCTTCGCGCCGCTCGCTGGGCACAGAGGTCAGCTTTGGCGACAAGACACTGAAAACCCAGGACCTCGAGACATTCGACTTCACCGGATGGGATATCGCGCTGTTCGCTGTGGGCTCTGGCCCGACCAAGGAATTTGCCCCGAAGGCGGCAAAGGCGGGCTGCGTGGTCATCGATAACTCGTCGCTGTACCGCTACGATCCCGATGTTCCGCTGATCGTGCCAGAGGTGAACGCCGAAGCCATCCACGACATCAAAAAGAACATCATCGCGAACCCGAACTGTTCGACCGCGCAGATGGTTGTGGCACTGAAGCCGCTGCATGATCGCGCCAAGATCAAGCGCGTTGTCGTGTCCACCTACCAGTCGGTGTCCGGCTCCGGTAAAGAAGCCATTGACGAGCTGTGGGATCAGACCAAGGCGCATTACAATCCGACCGATGATTACCAGCGCAAGGTCTACCCCAAAGACATCGCTTTCAACGTGATCCCGCACATTGATGTGTTCCTCGACGATGGCTCCACCAAGGAAGAGTGGAAGATGGTCGCGGAGACCAAAAAGATCATCGACCCGTCGATCAAGCTGACCGCGACCTGTGTGCGCGTGCCGGTCTTTGTCGGCCACTCCGAGGCGATCAACGTCGAATTCGAGGATTTCCTCGACGAGGACGAAGCGCGCGACATCCTGCGCGAAGCGCCCGGCATCATGGTGATCGACAAGCGTGAGGACGGCGGCTACGTCACGCCCAAGGAATGCGTTGGCGATTTCGCCACGTTCATCAGCCGGATCCGTCAGGACAGCACTGTCGAAAACGGTCTGAACCTGTGGTGCGTCTCCGACAACCTGCGCAAAGGCGCGGCGCTGAACGCGGTTCAGATCGCCGAAGTTCTTGGCCGTGAGGTTCTGAAAAAAGGCTGATCCTTTTTCCAGATGATATAAAAAAGGCCCTCGCAGGAATTGCGGGGGCCTTTTCGTTTGCGCCTGCGCGCCGATCAGATTTCTACAAAGCTGCCCTTGGAATCCATGTTCAGCAGGGTGCCTTCGCCGATGTCGGTCCATAGGCCGTGCAGCGACAGGGAACCGTCTTCGACAGCCTCGCGCACAAAGGGGAAGGTCATCAGGTTGCGCAGCGATACACGGACCGCTTCGTGTTCCAAAGCACGCGGCATGTCGGGGTCGTCCTTGACGGCCTCATACCCGGGTTTGAGGATGTCCATCCAACGCCCCACAAAAGATGACGTCTCTTCCAGCTCGGGCGCACGGCCTTCGCACATGTCGTAGCAGCCTTTGACGCCGCCACAGCTGGAGTGGCCGATAATGATGACATGGGCGACCTTCAACGCGGTCACGGCGTATTCGATTGCCGCCGAGGTGCCGTGCTGCTGGCCGTCGGGTTCATAGGGGGGCACCAGATTGGCGATATTGCGGTGGATGAAGAACTCGCCCTGATCAGCGCCGAAAATGGACGTCACATGCACGCGCGAGTCGCAGCAGGAGATGACCATGGCGCGCGGGCGCTGTCCCTCATCTGCAAGGCGTCTGTACCATGCGTGGTTTTCCGCGTGGGTGGTGGCCTTCCATCCGTGGTAGCGCGTCACAAGATAAGCTGGCAGCGGCTTGGTAAATGGCATTGCAGTCTCCGTCTGTCGCAAGCGGCGGGTTGCAAAGGGAATTACGCGTAATTGTCCTAGAATGCGAGTGATTTCGGAGATTTGTAATAACCTTTTGGGAAGGGACTACATGCATTTTGACCGTTGGCTGTGGGGGCCAAGGAATGGGGTGAGATGTGTTAAAGGTGACGTATCTGTCGCCGGTGGAGTGTCCGGATATGGACACGGCCCAGATCAAGACGCTGTATTCGGATCTGGGTCCGAATGCCGCTGAAGACGTGATCTGCCGCGCTATGGAGGAGCTGGCCCAACGGCTTTGCCAAGTGCAGGATATGGCGCTTTCCGGAGCTCGCCGCGACATGCAGAAAACATTGCGGTCGCTGGCGGCGATCGCGCAGCAAATCGGATTGGAGACATTGAGCAAGGTGGCCCATGATGTGATCGACTGCATTGAACTGGGCGATATCGTGGCCGAGGCCGCGACGCTGGCGCGTTTGGCCCGCACGGGTGAGCGGTCATTGACGCAGCTTTGGGATATCAACGAGTTCACCCTGTAGCCTGCATGCGGGCCGATTCGGGCTTGCAGCGGTCTGCGCCGGGATTAGGCTGAGCCCGCAAACACAGCCGAGGTTCCTCTTTATGCCCCCCCGTTTCCAATCCGACGCCGCAAACGCCCTGCCATTGCATGTCCTGACCCCTGATGCATTGGACGGCTGGCTGACTGAGCAGTCGGAGTTTGTACGCGCATGGGTGGCCGCACAGGGTTTTGCGGGACATATCGGCACCGCGCTGATGATCCCCGGAGAGGCCGGGGCCCCCGTCGCGGCGCTTGCCGGATATGGCACGGCGGACCAGCGGGCACGCCAGCGGTTTGTTCTGGCGGCGGCCATACCGGCCTTGTCGCCGGGGGCGTACCAAATCGCCTCGGGTGATCTGGACAATCCTGCGACAGAGGCGCTGGGATGGCTTTTGTCGATGTATCGTTTCACGCGCTACAAATCCGCAGCCGAAGCGGATCGCCATCTGGTGGCGCCTGCGGGTGTAGACGCCGCACGGCTGGAGGTGTTGGCGGAGGCAGAATGGCTGACGCGGGATCTGGTGAACACGCCGGCCCAGGACATGGGGCCGGTGGCGCTGGAACAGGCCGCCCGCGATCTGGCCGACAGATTTGACGCAACGATTGAAGTCACGACCGGAGAGGACCTGCTGGCGCAGAATTTTCCCATGATCCACGTGGTCGGCCGGGCCGCGTCCGAGGCGCCTCGCCTGATTGATCTGCGCTGGGGCAGCGCTGGGCCGAAGCTGACGCTTGTCGGCAAAGGCGTGTGCTTTGACACCGGCGGGCTGAACCTGAAGCCGGGCGGATCTATGGGCCTGATGAAGAAGGACATGGGCGGCGCGGCAAACACCATCGGGCTGGCTCAGATGATCATGGCGCTGGGGCTGAATGTGCAACTGCGTTTGCTGATCCCCGCTGTCGAAAACAGCGTATCCGCCCCCAGTTTCCGCCCCGGCGATGTGCTGACCTCGCGTTTGGGCAAGACGGTAGAGGTCAACAATACGGACGCCGAAGGACGGTTGGTGCTGGCGGATGCGCTGGCCTACGGGGCCGAGGAGGCGCCCGATTTGATGCTGTCGATGGCAACGCTGACGGGGGCGGCCCGCGTGGCCGTTGGTCCGGACCTCGCGCCGTTCTACTGCGATGACGAGCGGTTTGTTCAGGCGCTGACGGCCTCTGCGCAGGAACAGGCCGATCCGGTATGGCGGATGCCATTCCACATTCCTTACGAGACGATGATTGAACCGGATATCGCCGATCTGGACAATGCGCCCTCAGGCGGTTTTGCCGGATCGATCACAGCGGCCCTGTTCTTGCGCCGCTTTACCGAAGGCGCTGCCCGCTATGCGCATTTTGACATCTACAGTTGGCAGCCCTCGGCACAACCGGGGCGCAGCAAGGGCGGGCTGGGGCAGGGGCCACGCGCGATCCTTGGCGCGTTGCCGCAGGTTTTGGGTCTGTGATGGACCGGCGACTGCGTCCCGCAACAGATCGCGTTGTCGCGCGGGATCACGCGCAGGATTTCCCCGATCTGCGACCTGTTGATCCCGAACCGATGTTCGTGTCTTTGCCGGTGACGGATCTGTGCCGCTCTCCCGATGGGGCGCGGGACCGTCAGTTGATGTACGGCACGCCGTGCGAGGTGCTGGACCGCGTTGACGGATGGGCCTTCGTCCGCGTGCCGACTATGTCGGGCTATGTCGGATGGTTGCACGATGCGGCATTGCGCCCGTCAGACGATCGGCCGCCGGCGGTGCTCAGGGTTTGCGTGCAACAAACCCACGCCTACAGCCAGCCGGATTTCAAACAGCCTGAAACGCTGGCCCTGTCAGAGGGCAGCCGCCTGTTTGGCGGCGCGGTCGAGGGCCGCTTTATCCGCACCGAGGCAGGGTGGGTTCCGCAGTCGCACCTGTCGGAAACCTCTGAGCGTGACCCCGTCGCCGTGGCAGAGCGTTACCTTGGCACCCCCTATTTGTGGGGCGGAAACAGCGTTTGGGGGGTCGATTGTTCCGGTCTCGTCTGGGCGGGGCTTGCGGCCTGCGGCTATGACTGCCCCGGAGACAGCGACATGCAGGAGGCGCGACTGGGCCAAACCTTGCCCGCGGGCACTGCGCCGCAGCGGGGGGATTTGATGTTCTGGAAAGGACATGTGGCATGGGTCGCGGACGGCGACCGTCTGTTGCATGCCAATGCCCATCATATGGCGGTGCGCTATGAGCCCATCGCCGAGGCGATTGCCCGTATCGAGGCGCAAGGCGATGGCCCCGTCACGCGTCATGCGCGGCTGAAATAGGGGTCACTCCACCGAACGGATCAGCTTGCGTTCCAACACACGCAACACCGTGCGCAGGTCATGCCCACGTTTGAGCACTTGGCCATCCGTGCCGATCACAGCGTATTCCCCCTGACGGTTGCGCAGTTTCGGGCGTTTTTCGATCCTGTACAGCGGGTTTTCCGCTGTCCGTTTGAACACCGAAAACACCGCCACATCCCGCAGGGACGAAATCCCGTAATCGCGCCACTCGCCAGCGGCAACCATACGGCCGTAAAGCGATAGGATCACGCTCAGCTCTGTTCGGTGAAAGGCGGTCACCTGCTGTGGCGCGGGCCCCTGATTTGGAAAAGGCGTAAGACTGTTCATACCTACAGATTTGCGTCCTGCGACGGCCAAATCAAGAACCAAGTCCAAGATGTGGCAGCCTTTTGCCGTATACTTGACCGCACGGTCGGTTTTGTGCAGAGTCCCGTGACACGGGAGGGGCTGGCGCTTTGCCAGCGCAATGGGGAGCTTTGGCATGCGAGACGCGTGGTTGTGCGAAGGAACAAGAACACCAATCGGGCGATACGGCGGGGCGCTGTCGTCGGTGCGCCCGGATGATCTGTTGGCACATGTGATCCGCGCCATTGTGCCCGAAGGCCTGCCTGTCGACGAGGTGATCGCGGGCTGCGCCAATCAGGCAGGCGAGGACAATCGCAACGTCGCCCGCATGTCTGCGCTTTTGGCGGGTCTGGGTGAGGGCGTGCCGGGAACGACGGTGAACCGTCTGTGCGGTTCCGGTCTTGATGCCGTGGCGATTGCTGCGCGCCAAGTGAAATGCGGTGAGGCTGAAATCGTTGTGGCCGGCGGTGTCGAAAGCATGTCGCGCGCGCCTTTTGTCATGCCCAAGGCGAGCAGCGCTTTTTCCCGCGCTAATGAGATTTACGACACCACCATCGGTTGGCGATTCGTCAATCCGGCGATGCAGGCGCGCTATGGCACTGACTCCATGCCGGAAACCGCTGAAAACGTCGCCGAGGAATTTGCCATCTCGCGTGAGGATCAGGACAAGTTCGCCCTGCGATCACAAGAGCGCGCAGCAGCGGCGATTGCGTCGGGGCGGTTGGCGCGGGAAATCACGCCGGTTTCCATTCCGCAGCGCAAGGGCGATCCGGTGCGTGTCGACACGGACGAACATCCACGGACGACCACTCTGGACAAGCTGGCTGCGCTAAAGACGCCGTTTCGCGACGGGGGCAGTGTGACGGCGGGCAATGCGTCGGGCGTGAATGACGGCGCGTGCGCATTGATCGTAGCCTCGCCAGAGGCGGCGCAAAAGCACGGGTTGCGTCCTGTGGCGCGCATTCTGGGCGCGGCGACAGCCGGGGTTGCCCCGCGCCTGATGGGCTTTGGTCCAGCGCCTGCGACGGACAAGCTGATGGCGCGCCTGAACCTGAAAATCAGCGATTTCGACGTGATCGAGTTGAACGAGGCCTTCGCCGCGCAGGCGCTTGCGGTCACACGGCATCTGGGCCTGCCGGACGATGCAGCGCATGTGAACCCGCATGGCGGTGCGATTGCACTGGGGCACCCGTTGGGAATGTCCGGGGCGCGTCTGGCGCTCACTGCAGGCCAATCGCTGACGGATGGCGGTAAATACGCTTTGTGTACAATGTGTATTGGCGTTGGGCAGGGCATCGCACTGGCGCTAGAGGCACTGTGACATGGCCCGTGGCTTGGGGCGCGATCACGCGGAAAAACGTCAGGCGTTGCGCAAAGGGGCGGCGGCCTACTTTGCGCAGCATGGGTTTGATCGCGCATCGATGACGGGGGCGGCCAAGGCCTGCGGTGTGTCCAAGGCGCTGATATACCACTATTATCCCAGCAAGGAGGCGCTGTTGGCGGACATCCTGCAGGCGCATTTCGATGCGATGGTATTGCGGGCAAAGGCTGCCGCGCCGGGCGGTCTGGACGCCTTGGTGCGCGCCCTTCTGGACGCCTTTGAACACGCAGGCCCCGAGCATCGCCTGCAAGTCGATTCGTCTAAATGGCTGGCCGAGGACATGCGCGCCCCCATTCTGGAACGCCAGCGCGATCTGGTGGCGCTGATGTCGCAATGCCTGTCGACGCTGCGCCCCGAACTGGACCAAGACCGCCTGCGCGCTGCGACGATGACCGTTTTCGGCATTCTGAACTGGGTCAGTCGCTGGCATGATCCGGCCAAAGGGATGAGCCGGGCGGCCTATACCGACATGGCGCTGCAGTTCATTGAGGGCGGTTTGGCGCGAATCTGATCGCGCGCCGGCGGGCGTGCTGTTTCCGATTGGCGACGAAGCCGATCAGAAAAATTCAAAAGCGACACGTATTCACTCAGGCGCGACATTTTGTTGCTTGCTGGCCTGTCACCCCTTCTGTAAACGCGGCTGTGGGACACCTCTCCCCAACGAGAGGCATCTATCTGGAAGGTTAGCTCAGCTATGGCACCCCAAGCACCGGCATCGCGGCCGGTAAACCCGCGTTTTTCTTCTGGCCCCTGCGCCAAGATCCCCACTTTCACGCTCGACAAATTGTCTGACGCCGCTCTGGGCCGGTCGCACCGCGCCGCCGTCGGCAAGGACAAGCTCAAGGCTGCCATCGAAGGCACGCGTGAGATCCTCGGCATCCCGGCAGATTACAAGATCGGCATCGTGCCGGCGTCCGATACCGGCGCGGTCGAAATGGCCATGTGGTCGATGCTGGGTGCGCGTAAGGCCACCATGGTGGCTTGGGAATCTTTCGGCGCGGGCTGGGTGTCCGACGTCGTAAAGCAGCTCAAGATCGACGCCGACGTGCGCGAAGCGGGCTACGGCGAGATCGTCGATATGGCGGCGATCGATTACAACACCGATGTTGTGTTCACTTGGAACGGCACCACCTCCGGCGTGCGTGTGGCGAACGGTGACGTGATCCCCGCTGATCGCGAAGGGCTGACCATCTGCGATGCGACCTCTGCCGCGTTTGCGCAGGACCTGCCGTGGGACAAGCTGGATGTGACCACCTTCTCTTGGCAAAAAGTCATGGGAGGCGAGGCTGCGCATGGTATGCTGGTGCTGTCGCCCCGGGCTGTCGAACGGTTGGAAACCTACACCCCCGCATGGCCGCTGCCCAAGATCTTCCGCCTGACCAAGGGCGGCAAGCTGATCGACGGCATCTTTAGCGGAGCTACGATCAACACGCCGTCCATGCTGGCGGTCGAGGATTATCTGGTGGCGCTGGATTGGGCGCGCGAGATTGGCGGGCTGAACGCGCTGATGGCGCGGGCTGATGCAAACGCCAAGGTGATCTGGGACTTCTGCGAGGCCAACGACTGGATTGCCAACCTCGCGGTTGATCCCGCGACACGGTCGAACACCTCCGTCTGCCTGAAGTTCACCGATGACCGCATCAAGGATGGTGCAAGCTTTGCCAAAGCGGTCGCCAAACGGCTGGAGGCCGAGGGTGTCGCACTGGACATCGGTGCCTACCGCGACGCGCCTGCGGGTCTTCGGATCTGGTGTGGCGCCACGGTGGAAACCTCTGACGTCGAAGCGCTGATGCCTTGGCTGGCCTACGCGTTCGAGGCGGAAATCGCCGCGCAGTAAGCGACGGATGGTGGGTGAACAGCCCACCTCCTCAACCATTCCGACAGATCGTAGGGCGGGTTGTTAACCCGCCGCCCCCCTATTTGTATAAGGACCACACCCATGGCCCCCAAAGTTCTCGTATCCGACAAGCTCTCCGAAACCGCCGTCCAGATCTTCCGTGATCGCGGCATTGACGTGGATTTCATGCCCGAACTGGGCAAGGACAAGGAAAAGCTCGCCGAGGTGATCGGCAAGTATGACGGCCTCGCGATTCGCTCCGCCACCAAGGTCACGCCGTCGCTGCTGGAGCACGCCACCAACCTCAAGGTTGTGGGCCGCGCAGGCATCGGCACCGACAACGTCGACAAGGAAGCGGCGTCCAAGGCCGGTGTGATCGTCATGAACACGCCGTTCGGCAACATGATCACCACGGCTGAACACGCCATCGCCATGATGTTCGCCGTGGCGCGTCAAATCCCCGAGGCATCGGCCTCGACCCACGCGGGCAAGTGGGAAAAGTCCAAGTTCATGGGCGTCGAGCTGACCGGCAAAACGCTGGGCGTGATCGGCGCGGGCAACATCGGTGGCATCGTGTGCGACCGCGCCCGTGGTCTGAAGATGAAGGTTGTCGCCTTCGACCCCTTCCTGTCCGAAGAAAAGGCCGAGAAGATGCAGGTCGAAAAGGTCGAGTTGGACGAGCTGCTGGCCCGTGCCGATTTCATCACCCTCCACGTGCCGCTGACCGACGGCACCCGCAACATCCTGTCGCGTGAAAACCTCGAAAAGACCAAGAGAGGCGTGCGCATCATCAACTGTGCCCGTGGTGGTCTGGTCGACGAAGAGGCGCTGGCCGATCTGCTGAAATCCGGCCATGTGGCTGGCGCGGCCTTTGACGTTTTCGCGCAGGAACCGGCGACCGAGAACCCGCTATTCAACCTGCCCAACGTGGTCTGCACGCCGCACCTTGGTGCCTCGACCACCGAAGCGCAGGAAAACGTGGCCCTGCAGGTTGCCGAGCAGATGTCGAACTACCTGCTGACCGGTGCCGTCGAAAACGCGCTGAACATGCCATCTGTCACCGCTGAAGAAGCCAAGGTCATGGGCCCGTGGATCGATCTGTCCGGCCATCTGGGCAACTTTGCCGGTCAGATGTCCAAGGACGAGCCGATCAAGGCGATCAACATCCTGTACGACGGTGAAGCCGCGACCATGAACCTCGAGGCGCTGAACTGCGCGCTGATCGCGGGTATCATGAAGCAGGCGAACCCGGACGTGAACATGGTCTCGGCGCCGATGATCGCCAAAGAGCGCGGCATCAAGATCTCGACCACCAATCAGGCGCAATCCGGTGCGTTCGAGGGCTATGTCAAAGTCACCGTCGTCACCGAAGAGCGTGAGCGGTCGGTCGCGGGCACCGTGTTCTCGGATGGCAAGCCGCGCTTCATCCAGATCAAGGGCATCAACATCGACGCCGAAGTGGGCCAGCACATGGTCTACACCACCAACGAGGATGTGCCCGGCATCATCGGGACGCTTGGCACCACGCTTGGCAACAACGGTGTGAACATTGCGAACTTTACTCTGGGCCGCGCGGCGGCCAAGGGCGAGGCCATCGCATTGCTCTACATCGATGACGCCCTGCCGCAAAAGGCCATCGACGACCTGAAGGCCACCGGCCTGTTCCGTCAGGTCAAGCCGCTGTCCTTTGATGTGAACTAACCTCGGCTTTTGTCGACGATGGCGGGCGGTCCCTCGGGGCCGCCCGTTTGTCATTTCCCGCGCGTCACGCTAGGTCCTTTTCAACCACGGGAGGAGACCACAGCGTGAGCCAAAACATTTACGCCATCGGAGACATTCACGGGCAGCGCGAGATGCTGACCGATGCATTGGCGCAGATTGAAAATGACGGCGGGCGGGATGCGCGCATCGTATTTCTGGGGGATTACGTCGACCGCGGGCCGGATTCGCGCGGTGTCATCGACATTTTGGCACAAGGTCTGGCGGAGGGGCGCAACTGGACCTGCATCAAGGGCAATCATGACCGTCTGTTCGAATGGTTCATTGAGCCACCCATGCCACGCAATGACCCGCACCTGATCATCGGATACGACTGGACGCACAAGAACATCGGCGGGCGCGAAACGATGGCCTCCTACGGGATCGAAGTGCCAGACCGCATCCGTTCTGGCGAATTGGCAGAGCAGGTCCGCGCGGTTGTCCCCGACGAACATCTGGCGTTCCTGCGCGACCTGACGCTGCAGCAGCGGATCGGCGACCGGCTGTTTGTCCATGCGGGTATCCGGCCCGCAGTGGCGCTGGAAGAACAGGCTGAGGATGATCTGCTGTGGATCAGGGACCCGTTTCTGGAGGACACCAGTGATCACGGCGTGCTGGTGGTGCATGGCCATACGATGGTCGACGCGCCGGATCTGCGGGTGAACCGGCTGAACCTCGATACCGGGGCGGGCAAGGGCAAGCCGCTGACCATCGCGGTCTTTGACGGGCCGGAAATTTTCCGGCTGGGTGCCTCAGGACGCGGTCCTTTGGCCTGATGGGGCGGGCGTGGCCAGTGCTTGCCACGCCTGAAACTGGGACAGAAAGACCTGACCGCTGAGATCCTCAAGCAGATGGGCGCGCCGCAGCTTGTCCATCACCGGCCCTTTGATCTGGCTCAGGTGCAATGTGATGCCCATGTCGGCCAGACGGCGGTTCAGCTCTTCGAGCGTCTCCAGCGCGGACATATCGATGTCATTCACCGCAGGACAGTTCAACACCACATGGCGGATCGGCTGGTCACAGGTCACGCGGGTCAGCACATAGTCTTCGAGAAAGCGGGCATTGGCGAAATACAGGCTCTCATCCACCCGCAGTGTAATCAGATGCGGCTGCGTTTCGACCTCGTGGCGAAGGATGTTGCGGAAATGCTGCGTGCCGGGGACAAGGCCAATTTCGGCCACATGCGGGCGGGACGTTTTGTACAGATGTAAGCCGATGGAGATAAGCACTCCCGCTGACACGCCGACCTCGACCCCCAGTGTCAGGGTCAGCAGGATGGTCGCCGCGACGGCTGCAAAATCCACCGCGCTGTAGCCCCAGGCCCGTTTCAGGATCGACAGATCCACCAGCGACAGGACCGCCACGATGATCGTCGCCGCGAGCGTTGCGATCGGCAGAAAGTACAACACAGGCGTCAAAAACAAGGCGGCCAGCAGAATGCCCACAGCGGTATAGGCTCCGGCGGCGGGGGTTTCGGCACCGGCATCGAAGTTCACCACAGACCGCGCAAAGCCGCCCGTGACGGGATAACCGCCTGTCAGTGCCGCGCCAATGTTGGACGCGCCCAGCCCGATCAGCTCCTGATCCGGGACGATACGCTGCCGCCGCTTGGCCGCGAGGGTCTGCGCCACCGATACGGATTCAACGAAACCGATAACGGAAATCAGAACCGCAGGCAGCGCCAGCTGCTGCCACAGCGCGCCATCGAGAACCGGCAGGGTCAAAGGCGGCAGGCCAGTGGGGACCTCGCCCACGATTTTCACCCCGTAGCTGTGCAAATCAAAGGCCCAGGTCGCAGCGATGGTCACGCCGACGGCGAACACCGGACCGGCCTTTGTCAGAATATCTGCCAGCTGTGGTGGGGTGCCATTGGCCACCAGAAGCGGCTTCATCCCCCTGCGCACCCAGAACAGAAAGCCGGTCACACTCGCCCCGATCGCCAGTGTGACCGCGTTGGTATTGTCGAGGTGGGTGACCAGATCCGCGACGGTCTCGATCAACGTGTGACCGCCCGCATCCACCCCGAGGATATGCTTGAGCTGCGAGGTGGCAATCAGCAGGCCCGAGGCGGTGATGAAACCCGCGATCACCGGATGTGACAGGAAATTTGCAATAAACCCCAGCCGCAGCGCGCCCATCAGCAGCAAAAACGCTCCGGACATAAAGGCCAAGGTGCCCGCGGCCAGTGCGACGTCGACGGGGTTGGTAAGCCCCAATTCCCCGATGGCGGCGGCGGTCATCAGCGACACCACTGCCACAGGACCAACGGCCAGTGTCCGCGATGTGCCGAAAACCGCATAGGCCACCAGCGGCAAGATCGACGCATAAAGCCCCATCTCCGCCGGCAGTCCTGCCAAAAGCGCATAGGCCAGCGATTGAGGAATCAACATGATCGTCACGATAGCTGCGGCCAACAGGTCAGATGTCGCCTCGGTGCGCCCATAGCTTTGTCCCCATTGAAGGATCGGAAAAAAGCGGCGCAGGCGTGAGGGGTGAAGAGACATGTCAGTATCCAAAGGGGGGAGCTTCTTCCCACTTATATTCAATAAACAGAATTTAAAAGGTTTCGTGGAGAGTTTCTCCCTATGTGCAGCCAGCACAGCAGAATTTTGGCCGCAAACGAGTGGTTGATCAGACAATCTTCCCGAAAATCTGACTAAAATCGATCAAATTTCCCATCAGCTGTCATTTTTCCGGCGCATGACAGGGGCGAACTGCGGTAGATTGTCACAATTACATGACGCCATCAGCAGGGAGTGGGCACATGGCAGAAAAATTCGTCGTCGGATTCGACGGCAGCGACGCAGCGAAGCGGGCGCTGGATTTTGCGATCCAGCGGGCGCAGGTCACCGGTGGGGCGCTGGTTTTGGCGCATGTTCTGGAATGGTCCCCTTATTCGTTCCTGACCCCGACAGAGATCGAGGAACGCCATGCCCGCCGCAAGGAAGAGATGGCCCGCGCCGAGCGCGCCATCCTGACGCCCGCGCGCGAACAAGTGACCGCCGCCGGTGTTCCCGTCGAGGCCGTGATCAAATACGGCCATGTCGCCGAAACCCTGGTCAAACTGGTCAAAGCGGAAAGCGCGGTTCAGATCATCCTCGGCCGGGACGGGAACTCCTCCTTTGGCAGTCGGGTGTTCGGTTCCGTGGCCGGGTCCTTGGTCCAAATTTCGCCGGTGCCCTGCACCATCGTGCCATAATGTCGGGGAGACAGATCATGACATCGACTTTTACGCGCCCAGGGCTTGGCGCGTTGATGCTGGCGTGGCTGGCAAACGCCGCCGCCGCACAAGACAGCGCCGGCATCGACGAGACCATCAACGCGGCCTTTGCGGGGGCAACCGGCTGGTTTGTATCCGCGATCTTCAGCCCGTTTCCGGGCACCGATTTCCCGTGGATCGTGGGCTGGCTTGTGCTCGCCGCGACCGTGTTTACCGTCTATTTCGGGTTTATCCAGTTTCGCGCCTTTGGCCACAGCATCGCGCTGGTCAAGGGTGACTACTCTGACCCCGATGACGCTGGTGAAGTCAGCCACTTTCAGGCGCTTGCCACGGCGCTGTCCGGAACCGTCGGTCTGGGCAACATCGCGGGGGTTGCGGTGGCTGTCGGCATCGGCGGGCCGGGGGCGACCTTCTGGATGATCCTCGCAGGCCTGCTGGGCATGGCGTCGAAGTTCACGGAATGTACGCTCGCCGTGAAATACCGTAATGAATACGAGGACGGCACCGTCTCGGGTGGGCCAATGTATTACATGGTCAAAGGCTTCGCCGAACGCGCCTTGCCGGGGGGCAAAGTGCTGGCTGTGCTGTTTTCGATTTTCTGTATCCTGGGCGCGCTGGGCGGCGGGAACATGTTTCAAGCCAATCAGGCACATCAGGCCCTGACCGGCGTTTTGGGAGAATACCCCGGCGCGATCACGGGTGTGGTCTTTGCGGTTATCGTGTTTATGGTGATTGCTGGCGGTCTAAAATCCATCGCATCAGTAACCGAAAAGGTCGTGCCTTTGATGGCGGTGATCTACGTCGGCACCGCTTTGGTGATCCTGATCATGAACGCCAATATGATCGGCTGGGCCTTTGGCCAGATCTTTGCTGGCGCCTTCACCGGTTTGGGCATTGCGGGCGGCATGGTCGGCGCGTTGATCCAAGGGTTCAAGCGCGCGGCCTTCTCGAACGAGGCCGGTGTCGGGTCCGCAGCGATTGCGCATTCGGCGGTCCGCACCAAGGAGCCGATCACCGAAGGTTTTGTTTCTCTGCTCGAGCCGTTCATCGACACTGTTGTGATCTGTACCATGACGGCGCTGGTGATCATCATCACCCAGCAGTTGCTGATTGATGAGACCACCGGGCTTTACATGCTGAACGAGGCGGGCACCGCCATCGCGACCGTCGACGGCAACACGGGTGTCAGCCTGACCGCCGCCGCATTTGGCAGCGCGTTCTCGTGGTTTCCGACGGTGCTGGCCGTGGCCGTGATCCTGTTCGCCTTCTCCACGATGATCTCGTGGTCCTACTACGGGTTGAAGGCGTGGACCTTCCTGTTCGGCGAGGGCAAGGCCAAGGAGCTGACGTTCAAGGTCATCTTCTGCCTGTTCGTGATCGTAGGCGCCTCTGCCAATCTTGGGCCGGTCATCGACTTCTCGGATGCGGCAATCTTTGCCATGGCCGTGGTGAACATCATTGGCCTGTATCTGTTGATGCCCGTGGTGAAACGCGAATTGCACAGCTACCTAACGCGGATCAAATCCGGCGAGATCCGCAAATTCACCGATTGATGCTAAATTGATCTAGTGTGACGCAGGGCTGCCCATCGGGTGGCCCTGTTTTGCTTTTGGAGTGTGCCAGAAATTATGCTCAATTATTCAACAAGTATTATCTATTAAACAATTCCGGCGTGATTGATTTATGAGCTTTCACGCAAAGGTGGTTAATATGACCGCTTTTCAACAACTTGTGTTGGAGCGGATTACCCCGCTCGGGTACGCTGAGGGCAGTTTTAATCGGTACTCTTGTTCTGACCATGATCCAATCCGGTATACTCGGGGCAAAGCCTGTTCGTATGACGCAAAGCAGACAGGATATCCAATTGCTCTACGATGTAGAGTACGGCGACCGTAAGGAGACGGTTGGTCGCCTGCTGTCCGTGTTTTTGGGCACTGGGTTAATGTACGCCTACGAGCCGGGAATTTTGCCATTGCTGTGGGGGGCGGGGTATTTTCTGGCGCATGCGCTGCATTGGGGGTTGCTGAAGCATTTCCTGACCTTGCCCCGGGACGCTTTGGGGGCACACCGCCGCAATATTGCCGCCGCCAGCTATATGGTTGTTGTCATCGCCTTCTTATGGATGCCTGTCTATTGGACGACCTTTCATAGCGAAATACAGATTTATGTCGGCGGGGTCTTGATTGCGGCGACTGTGGTTTACCAGATCCGCCGTGCCGACCGAATTCTCTGGCTGGTCTGGGCGCAGGTGGTGACACTTGCCGCAGCGGTGCTGGTTATTTTGGCAGGCCATCTGGATCACTTCGACACACCGGTGGAATGGACCGGTGCTGTGGCGGTGACCCTGATTGGCTATGTCTATGTGGCGCGCTCCATGCTGTATGCCCGTGGCGCCCGGATCAGGATGGAACTGGCGGCGCAACGCTCGGCACAGGATCAAAAGATGTCTGCGATCGGGCGATTGGCAGGTGGGGTCGCCCATGATTTCAACAACATGCTGACTGTCATCAAGGGCAACCTCGAACTCTATCATTTGATGCAAAGCAGCGCGGAACAGCGCGCCGTGGTGGATGAAGCCTATACCGCCGCCGAACGCGGGGAGCAGGTTGTGCACCACCTGCTAGTCTACGCGCGAAAGGCCCCGACCCATCCGCGCGTGGTCGAAGTTAACTCCGCTGTGGCGGATGTGCTGACCCTCGCGCGGCCTTTGATCCGTGACACGATACGGGTCACAACCAAGTTAAGCGAGACCCCGCTTTTCGTAGAGGTCGACGAAAGCCAGCTGACCACAGCGCTGTTGAACGTGATCAAAAACGCCACCGATGCCATGCCCAACGGTGGTGCTTTGCACGTTGCTGTCACGGCTGTCGCGGGCAGACGCAGAGACGCCGTGGAAATTACGGTCGAAGACACAGGCGGCGGGATCTTGGCAGAAAACCTGACCCGCGTGGCCGAGCCATTTTTCACCACCAAGCCGGTGGGCCAAGGGGTCGGACTGGGCCTGTCGATGGTCGCCGGTTTTGCGCAGGCAGCGGCGGGTGAATTGCGGATCACCAACGCAGGGCAGGGGGCGCATATCCAGCTGTGTTTGCCCGCCAGCCCGCCGCCTGCGCCGTAAACAAAAACGCCGCCCCCGTAGGAGCGGCGCAACATTTGCCCAAAGGGGCGAATGATCAGAAGCCGAGACCTTCGTACTTCTTTTTGAACTTGGAGACGCGGCCGCCTTGGTCGAGCATACGGCCCGTGCCGCCGGTCCATGCCGGGTGCGCGGTCGGGTCGATGTCGAGCACGAGGGTGTCACCCTCTTTGCCCCAAGTGGTGCGGGTCTGGAACTCGGTCCCGTCGGTCATTTTGACGGTGACGAGGTGGTATTCGGGGTGCAGATCCTTTTTCATCTCGTCTGTTCCTTACGCGTTTGCGCCCTTGGGGGCTTTGTAGTTGGTGTCTTCCGCGATACGGGCCGACTTGCCGCGGCGCGAGCGCAGGTAGTACATTTTGGCGCGGCGGACGCGACCACGACGTACAACTTCGATGGAATCGATGTTGGTCGAGTACAGCGGGAACACACGTTCCACGCCTTCACCAAAGGAAATCTTGCGGACGGTGAACGTGCCAGCGATGCCCTTGCCGTTTTTGCGGCTGATGCAGACGCCTTCGTACATCTGCACGCGGGTGCGGGTGCCTTCGGTCACCTTGTAGCCGACGCGGATGGTGTCGCCGGATTTAAAGTCGGGGATCTCTTTCCCCAGCGCAGCAATCTGCTCCGCTTCGAGCTGTGCGATCAGATCCATCTGACCTTCTCCTTTTTTACACGCGGTTTGCCCGCGGAAATGTCTGGTTGTGCCTTGATTCCACAGGGGAATTTCCACAGCCAGCTTTTGCTTTGTTGTCAGGAAGGCATGTCTGCCCGCCACATCCCAAGGGGCCGGACGATTCGACCAGCCACATGGGATGCGCCCTGCTACACACAAACCCCCTTTGTTTCAAGGCTGATCTGTGGAGCCGTCCTGTGTTTCGGGGGGCTGCGCCAAGTTGACCAGCTGCCGCGCATGCCGCAGCAACGCGTCTTGCCGCCGCAACCAGACCCGCCCCTGTTTGGTCGTCAGCAGTGGGCGCGCGGGCGGGCCATTCCACGGGTCGCCTATGCGAAGCGGGTATAGGAAGCGGCCCCGGATCTCTGCCATCTGCCGTAGGTTAAGTCCGGATATAATCTGCGGCCCCAGCAACAGGGTCTCGGTGCATGCGCCGTTTGAGACCACCACACTATGACGGTCCAGCGCAAAGTGGCACCAATCGGCGTGCTGCCTGCCGGGCATTTTGCGGATGCCGTTCCAGCCGATCAGCGATTTGCAAGGCACCAGCACCCCGGCCGCCTCTTCCTCAAGACCGATCACCGGAAACTGACCGGCCTCTCCCAGCAGGACACGATGGTTGGCGGACAGGATCAGATCGCGTGAGGGGCGGTTGCGCCCGAGGCTTCCCTTGGGCAAGAGCACTGGCGCCTTGTGCCTGTCGTCAGGATCGATCGCACGGCGAGAGCGGTGGACCCAGCGCACCGGCTGCGCGCCATAATCACGCGTCATCACCAGATCACCCTCACGGATCCGCTCGGCCCGGATGGGTCCATCTGCGGTCTCGATCAGCGTCGCGGCATCAAAACAGGCCAAGGTGGCGAAGCTGCTGTAAGCTGCAGGAGACGCATCGCCCTGTTCGCTGGCGCTGACCGTGTAGGCCTGTCCGGGCGTCATCTTTCCGCTGGCGAAATATCCGACCAACCGTCCGCCAATTTCCACACGCTCCAACCAGATGGTCGTGACGCCGTCGAACACGGCATAAAATGCCTCGTCATAGATTTGGCCACTGTCGAGAGCGGTGCCGCCCGCGTCCCTAACGATACCCGTTTGATCCGGATCGCTGCCCACCTCGTCGTTGCTGCCGTCTCCGTCAAAATTGGGGTCATCATCGGTGATATCGATGTAGCGCAAATGCAGTGCCGGATCGAAATCCGCGCGCAAGGTCCAGGAGTTCGACGGCGCATCAAACGTCAACGCATCAGGCGCATAAGCTTCGATAATCACAACACACCCCAATCACGACGAACGGACGCAATGGGGTGTGCCAGCCGAAGGCCAAGTTGAGGTTAATTCCGCAGGCCAGGGCCCGATTAAGTATCGCGGTTTTTAAACGCTTCCCACAGATCGGGGCGGCGTTCCTGTGTCAGCGCCTCGGCCTGCTGGCGGCGCCATTTCGCGATTTCGCCGTGGTTGCCGGACAGCAATACGTCCGGCACCTTGCGCCCGTGCCAGTCGCTGGGGCGGGTGTATTGAGGATGTTCCAAAAGCCCGTCGGAAAAGCTCTCTTCCTCGGTGGATTCCGCATTGCCCAGCACACCTGGCAGCAGACGTACTGTCGCATCCAGCATGACCTGCGCGGGCAGCTCGCCCCCCGTCAGCACATAGTCCCCCATCGACACTTCTGTGATGTTGAACTGTTCGATAACCCGCTGGTCCAGCCCTTCGAACCGGCCACAGATCAGCGTGGCCCCGGGGCGTTGTGCCAGATCCCGCGCCATGCCTTGGGTAAAGGGGCGACCACGGGGACTGAGATAAATCAGCGGAGCCGCGCGATGCTGGGTCGCGCGGGCGGTTTCAATCGCGGCGGCCATCACGTCGGGCCGCAATACCATGCCAGCGCCGCCACCCGTCGGGGTGTCGTCGACATTACGGTGTTTGCCCTCTCCGAATTCGCGCAAGGGGACGGTCTGCAATTGCCAGCGCCCTTCCTTCAGTGCCTTGCCCGTCAGCGACAGGCCGAGGATGCCGGGAAAGGCCTCGGGGAACAGGGTGATGACCTGCGCGCGCCACGCGCGGGCAAGCTCGGGCGCCTGTTCCATCAGATCGCGGGGTTTCAGCGTCGGGCGGATGGTCTTGCGACCGTGGGATTTCGGAGTGTTCGACATGGGGCCTGCCTTAGCCCGAGCTGGCCGCAGGGGGCAAGCGGCTATGACGCGCTCAGATGCAAGTGATCCCGCAGCGCCAATACGGCATCGGGCCTGCGGAAACACTGGGCGAGGCGGCTGGCCTCTGATGCGGGCAGCTCCAGCACGCGGCGCAGCGTGTACAGCGTCGCCAGCTGGTGCAGGTCCATGGCATCACTGGTGGGCATATGCAGCGCGTCATAACAGCGGCGGATCACACCATCGACACTGTAGACCAAATAGGGGGCATCAGTTGAGGGCTGTGCGCTGTGCCAAAGGCTGCGTTCAACGGTTTGTCGCAGGATGTATTCAGACGGCAGATCCGCTGGCAGGCGGCGCAACGCGGTCACGCGGCGCAGACGTTGGCCAGCCCACGCGCCACGACGGCCCGAAACACCGGCACGCAACGCGGTAAGCCCACCGGCAAAGGCAAGGTAGATCACGCCATGGCCCGCGCCAAACAGCCCCACAGCCGCAGCAGGGGCGAGAGCGATGCTGCAATACATCGTGCGGCGAACTCTGTGATCCAAACCCATTACCCAACAAAACGGAATCGCTTTGACGTAGGGTGACGCGGGAAGATGGCGCATTAAAGGCCCTGTTTGCCCTGTCTCGCCGAAATCCGGCGAGGCGTGGAAACAGTGAGCTGCCATGCGCCGTTTTGGCGCGATATAGGGGTTAGTCCAGCAAGCCCTCTGGCGGATCGGCGACAATCCGACCCGCAGCCAGATCGACAGTCGGCACACAGGCGAGTGTGAACGGCAGCAGAACAGTGCGCGACTGGCCGGGGCGCAAAAGCTCCAGCAGGTCAGCGGCCCCGTGGTTGTGCACGGCTTTGACCCGTCCCAGCGCCGCGCCGCCGGTGTCAAAGACCTCCAGCCCGATCAGGTCCGCGTGGTAGTATTCGTCATCAGGCAGCGAGGGCAGGCGATCGCGCGGCGCAAACAGCCGCACACCTTTGAGCGTGTCTGCCTGTTCCTTGGTCGCGATACCGGACATGCGCGCGGCAAACCCCTGTTTGACCTCGCGGGTGATGGTCAGATCATACTGGGCACCGTTGTCGCCGGTTAGCGGTGTGTAGTCCGCAATTGCCAAGGGATCGGTGGTAAAGCTCTTCAGCCGGACCTCACCTTGCACGCCAAAGGCACCGGCAATCGCGCCAACGCAGATCTGGTCCTCTGGGTCGTTCCCGTCGTGCATCCGCTTATCCTTATCTTACCTGACACAGGCCAGCGCCTGCCCATGTGCCATTGGCCGCTGCGCACAGCGTCTTTTGCTGACTTCGTTCGTAAAATACGCCGGATATGAAGGCGGCGACAAGGACAACAACAAGGCGGATCAATCGAAACATGGACGTGGGTGTGCCATGTGGCGCGATGTTGCGCCAGATCCCAATTGCACCAAAGAAAGCGCCCCGACCTCCGCAAGGGGATGTCGGGGCGCCAAAGCCTGCCCCTGGTGGGCAAAGACAGGCGGCACAGCCTCGCTACGCGAGGATGATCTTATTCAGCGGACTCTTCTGCTGCGGCTTCGGCGGCTTCTGCTGCCTTGGCTGCTTTCTCTTCAGCGCGGTCCTGAGCTTTCTTGCCCGGCTTTGCTTTCTGCGGGTTGTTGCGCTCTTTCTTTTCGACGACGCCAGCGGCTTCGAGGAAACGGGACACGCGGTCGGTGGGCTGTGCGCCCTCACCCAGCCAGTACTGAACGCGCTCCATGTCCATTTTCACGCGCTCTTCGCTGTCTTTGGGCAGCAGCGGGTTGTAGGTGCCCAGCTTCTCGATGAAGCGGCCATCGCGCGGCATGCGCGAGTCAGCCGCAACGATGCGGTAGAAGGGGCGCTTTTTGGAGCCACCACGGGCAAGACGGATTTTAACGGCCATTGTATTTCTCCTTGATCTGAATGGCGTGTCCGGACGATCGGTCCGGGTTAGGCTTGGTGTTCCTTATGGTGTCGGATCACCTCCTGAATGATGAAATTCAGGAATTTCTTGGCGAAGGCGGGGTCGAGGTCGGCCCGTTTCGCAAGGTCTTCGAGCCGCGCGATCTGCGTTTCTTCACGCGCGGGGTCGGAGGGCGGGAGGTCATGGGCGGCTTTCAGCGCGCCCACGGCCTGCGTATGTTTGAACCGCTCGCCCAGCGTATAGACGAGGATCGCATCTAGCCGGTCGATGGATTCGCGGTGCTCCTTCAGGATCTGGGCCGCGCGGGTAACGTCATTGGGTGCGTCAGTCAATTGCAAAGCCTTTCGGTTTGAACAGCGGGTCCTGATAGTGCGCGATTTCCATATCCACGCCATGGCCGGTCTGGCCGCGCAGTTGCTCCAGCGTGGGATGGCGATAGACCGCATCACTGCCATCGATGGACGGGGCATTGTGGTCTTTGACACAGCCCAGACGTTCCGCCAGCCGGATGGAATCGAGATTCTTCGGATCGATGTAGGACACGGCGGTCTCCCAGCCCATGTCCTGATAGAGATGCCGGCGCACGCGGTCGGTCGCCTCCAAGGCGTAGCCCTTTCCGGCGCGGTCGGGCCAGATGATCCACGCGATTTCCCGTTCGGGCCATTTCGCCGGAAACCAGCCCCCGGCCATGCCGACGGTTTCATCCGTGCCCTTGAGGTGGATCATCCACATGCCAAAGCCGCGAATGTCCCAATGGCCGATTTCCGCCGCATACAGCATCCACGCCTCATAGGCGTTCAACGGCCCGCCCATGAAACGCGAGCGGTAGGATGCGAAGGTGGCCTTGAAATCGGGGTAATCCTGCGGCTGCGGGGCGCGCAACTGCAGACGTTTGGTGTCCAGAACGGGGATATCGACAAGGCTCATGCGGCATCCCCCTTGGCGTGGCGCCAGACAAACAGCGCATCGTCGTCCAAAGCGGCCTCGGCTGTGGCATCACGGCGCGCGCCTGCGCGTTTCATCAGCCGGTTGCCCCGATCATTGTCAGAGGCCACGTAGCTGACAACGCTGTCCCATTTCAGCGCCTCAAACGCATGGTCGCGCGCAGCTTCAAGCGCTTCGAGCGCGTAACCATGGCCTTCAGCGCTTTCGCCGATGAATATGCCCAGCTCGGGTTCCGGATCGTCCCAGTCATAGCCCAGCAGAACAAAGCCCGCCGTCGGCGTTGTGGCGGCGTCTATGGTCCACAGGCCATGGCCGTGCAGCATCCAGCAGGCGACGTAGTTGGTGAAATCGCCCCAGGCTTCCTTGCGGGTGTAGGGGCCATCCATAAAGATCGCCCGGTCCGAGGTCATGATCTCGGCGTAGGCCTTGAAGTCATAGACACGCGGGCCGCGCAGTTGCAGGCGGCGCGTGTCGATCACGGGCACCTTGCCCCCCATGCGCGCAGCCACGCGGGCGGCTGGACCGGGGCGGTGCGTCTCGCAGGGGGCTTTGGACGTATGGCGGTCGGCTCCGGTCACGGGCGGGCCTCCGGATGACGCCACAGGTGGACAGGTTTGCCCAAAAGGGTGGTTTCACGTTCGGGCTGGGCGCCCAGTTTCAGCGCAACGCCCTGTGCCGCGCCGTTGTCGGGGTGGATAAAGGAGGCCAGCCGGTTCAGCCCGTGCGCTTCCCACGCCCAAAGACGGGCGGCGCGCATGGCTTCGGTCCCCAAACCCTGACTTTCAAGCTTGGCATCAAAGATATGGCAGGTCAGTTCGGGCTCTTCCCACATCACATGGTTCAAAAGGCCGGTGCGGCCGATGACACGGCCTGCCTGCGTGATGGTGAACATGCCGTAGCCGCGCAGACCCCAATGGCCGAATTGGCCCAGAAACCCGCGCCACATGTCGAAACGATCCTCGCGCGGACCTCCGACAAAGCGCGCCCGGTCGGAGGACATGAACGCGGCCACGGCGTCAAAGTCCTCTTCCTCGGGGGTGCGCAGGACCAGCCGGTCCGTGGTGATCGAGATATGCGCCTTCACAGGACCGCCTCCGGTCCGGGGTGACGCCAGAGTTCGTCCTCGCCCATTGCGACGTTGACATATGTGCGTTCGTACACCGCGCCCAGCCGCGCGGCGAGCCGTTTGGACCGCTCGTTCGACGGCACGATATTCGACGTCAACGTGGCGAGTTTCAGATCCTCATAGGCATAGCGGCGCACCCGTTGGGCGGCCTCGAAGGCGACGCCGCGCCCCTCGAAGCCGTCAAACACAACCCAGCCGATTTCCGGCTCGGGCCAGCCTTCGGGGTTCCAGATGCCGCAGATGCCACAGGGCTGCCCGCTGGCCCGATCCACCACGGTGAAATAGCCGTAACCGTGCCAATGCCAGTGTCCGACGTTCAGTGTGAACCAGCGCCACGCATCGCCACGGTTGTCTTCGCCGCCGAAACCGGCGCTGCGGATCGGGTCCATGAGAAAGCGGATCACATGGTCGGCGTCGCCTTTCTCCGGCGCGCGGATGATCAGGTTTTCGGTTTCCAGGACGGGCGCGAAGGGGACGAGTGTCATGCGTAGGCCTCCGGGCTGCCGTCGGTGTCCAGCGCATGGCGGTAAACGACGGTGTCAGAGGCGGTCTCGCCCGCAGGCAGCGCCGCCTGTGGATCGTGGATCGCGCCAAGGCGTTCGGCCAGCGCGATGGAGCGGCTGTTGGCGGGATCAATGTAGGACACGACTGTCGTGTGACCCTGTTCCGCCGCCCAGTTGCGCGCGGCCAAGGCGGCCTCAAAGGCGTAGCCCTGACCTTCGGCTTGCGCCAGCAGGGTCCAGCCCAGCTCAAGCTCCGGGAAGTGCGGGGGTTTGAACAGGCCGATCTGGCCGAGGAATTGGCCGTCGCGGTCTTCGATCCCCCATGGGCCGTGGCCCAGAAGATCCCACATGGCGACCTCGGAGGCGATCCAGCGCCACGCGTCCTTGCGTGACACCGGCCCGCCCATGAACCGCGCACGATCTGTCGCGAACAGGTCACAGAGCGCGTCGAGATCGTCCATCGTGTGGGCGCGCAGCGTCAGGCGCGGGGTGGTTAATGTCGGTGCGGGCATCAGGCCGTTCCTTCGGGCCGCATGAGGCGCACGGCTGCCGCGCACGCGAGGGGCGTCGCGGCGGGCCGTGTGCAAGGCGGTGTGTGAGGGAAGGGATGCAGCATGACAGTCCGGGCGCGGTGCTTTGGGGTTGGTCGGATGCCTCCGGCGGAGGTATTTGAACCAAGAAAAAGCCTCGGGCGCGTTAACCTTTCTTACTTTTTCTTGCCAAAGCCGGAGAGGCCGGGTGGTAGGCCGCCACCGCCGAGACCGGGCAGGCCACCGGGCATCTTGGCGCCCATCTGTTTGGCCGCCGCTTCGAGCTGTTTCGGGTCCATCTGGGAGGGGTCCATGCCCGCAGGCATGCCGCCCTTGCCGAACATGCCTTTCATGGCCTGTTTGAGCATGCCGCCTTTGCCCATCTTGCCCATTTTCTTCATCATGTCGGACATCTGGCGCTGCATTTTCAGCAGCTTGTTGAGGTCGGAGACCTCCATGCCGGCACCGGCGGCGATGCGTTTCTTGCGGGAGGCTTGCAGCAGGGCGGGGTTGGCGCGCTCTTTCTTGGTCATGGAGTTGATCAGCGCGATCTGGCGTTTGATCACCTTGTCATCCATGTCAGCGCTGTCGACCTGTTTGGCGAGTTTGCCCATGCCGGGCATCATCTCCATCATGCCGGCCATGCCGCCCATCTTGATCATCTGGTCAAGCTGCATCTTCAGGTCGTTCATGTTGAACTGACCCTTCTGGAAGCGCTTCATCATGCGCTCGGCCTGTTCGACCTCCAGCGTTTCCTGCGCCTTTTCGACGAGGGCCACGATGTCGCCCATGCCAAGGATGCGGCCTGCGACGCGGTCGGGTTCGAAGGTCTCCAACGCGTCCATCTTTTCGCCAAGACCTACGAATTTGATTGGCTTGCCGGTAATGGCGCGCATCGACAGGGCCGCACCGCCGCGTCCGTCACCGTCCATCCTAGTCAGAACGACGCCGGTGATGCCGACGCGATTGTCGAAGTTTTCAGCGGTGTGCACCGCGTCCTGACCTGTCAGCCCGTCGACCACGAGGATGGTTTCACGAGGGTTGGCCACGTCGCGGACGGCTTCGACCTGGGCCATCAGCTCTTCGTCGATGGACAGGCGGCCTGCGGTGTCGAGCAGATAGACGTCATAGCCGCCAAGGCCCGCCTGCGTCTTAGCGCGCTTGGCAATCGCCACCGGGTCTTCGCCCTTGACGATGGGCAGGGTGTCGACACCGATCTGGGTGCCGAGGATCGCCAGCTGTTCCATCGCGGCGGGGCGGTTGACGTCCAGCGAGGCCATCAGGACCTTTTTGTTGTCACGCTCTTTCAGGCGCTTCGCCAACTTGGCGGTCGTTGTGGTTTTACCGCCGCCCTGCAGGCCGACCATCAAAATGGGGGCGGGCGGGTTGTCGATCTTGAGCTTGCCGGGGTCTTCGCTGTCGCCCTTGAGAACGGCGATCAGCTCGTCATGGACGATTTTGACGACCTGCTGACCGGGGGTGACGGATTTCGTCACGGCCGCGCCGGTGGCTTTCTTTTCGACCGCCTTGATGAACTGGCGCGCCACGGGGAGGGATACGTCCGCTTCGAGCAGGGCGACGCGCACCTCGCGCAGGGCGGTTTTGACGTCGTCCTCGGACAGGGCGCCTGCCTTGGTCAGCCGGTCGAAGACGCCGCCAAGGCGTTCGGAGAGATTTTCGAACATGGGCAGTTACGCCTTTCTATCAAGTCTCGTGGTCACACCGAGATAGGGCAGCGGGACCGGCATCGCAAAGGGGCAAAGCGGAAATGCCCCCGTGGGCGCAACGCGCTGACGGAGGGCGATCCCGGGCATTGCCCATGGGACCGGAAGACTCAGACGCTTCCGGATGTTGGGGCCTGTTACGAAAAATCGGGGGATATGTCAATTGATCGCCTGTCCCATCGTCGCTTGATGGGTCTGCGGCTTTGGTCGCGGTGTCATGAGGCGGGCGTGCTGGCTAGGGTGCGGATGAGCGCGCAACCAAAGAGACCCCATGCCAGCCAGCTATACTGTTATGCCCGAACTGAACACTGTGTTGGTGACGTTTACAGGGGACATCACCGTCGACCAGAACGTTGCATGTTTGCTGGCCTATCGGGATGATCCCGATTTCGACGGGGCGCAGCATATCCTGCTGGATGTGCAAAGCTGCCGGTTTCCGGAGCGGTTTTTCGAGGAAACCCAGCGAATTGCCGATCGGCTGGCGCCGTTCCACGTGGCGCGGGATCCGCGGGCGCGCACATCGATTTATGCGCCGGGGAAGGTGAATTACGGCATCTGCAAGCTGTACCGCGATGCAGTTCTGGCGCGCATGCCCTATCCGCTGGAAGTGTCGCGCGATCCGCAAGAGGCGCTGGCATATGCCGAACTGGACCCGGAGCGCAGCGATCTGCGCGCTCTGCTGCACGTCCCGCCGGTGGGACGCACAGCATTTTAGGCGCATCGCTCAGGCGGCGAGACCGTTCAGGTCTGCGGCTGCGCGGGCCTTGGATGCCTCGGGGTCGAGGCTCTGCAAATCCGACCGCACGATCTGAACATCGGTGATGCCGACAAAGCCAAGGACATGACGCAGGTATGGGGTGGCGTAATCAATGCCGCTGTCGACCTCGGTGCCACCTGACGCGATGACCAGCACGGCGCGCTTGCCGGTCAGCAGGCCTTCGGGGCCGTTTTCGGTGTAGCGAAAGGTCACACCGGCGCGGGCAATCATGTCGATCCATGCCTTCAGGCTGGCGGGGATGCCGAAATTGTAGATCGGGGTCGAGATCAGCAGGGTGTCGGCCTGCCGCAGCTCTTCGATCAGGGTCTCGGACAGGGCAAGCCGCGCGCGCTGGTCGTCACTGCGCTGGTCGTCCCCGGTAAAGGCCGCGTGCAGCCAGCCTGCGTCGAGTTGCGGGATGGCCTGTGCGGAGAGGTCGCGTGTCAGCGTGGTGTCAGGCGCAAGGCGATCCACCACCGCATCGGCCAGAGCGCGGCTGGTGGAGTCCTCGTGGCGGGCGGAGGCGTCGATGCGAAGCAGGGTATTCGTCACACATATGTCCTTTCGATTTCGATAAATCGTGATGTCGTAGCGTAACTTGTGACTTGTGCTGGCGAACGCAATCTGAGCAAAAGGACGGGTAATGTTGAAATTTGCACAGGTGCAGTCATGGACAATTGGGACGAAGTTCGCACGGCGTTTCAGGTGGCCCGCATGGGCACGGTCAGCGGCGCCGCCGAGGTGCTGGGCGTGCACCATGCCACGGTGATCCGGCATATCGATTCATTGGAAGGGCGGTTGGGCGTCAAGCTGTTCCAGCGCCATGCGCGCGGCTACACCGCCACCGAGGCGGGAACGGATCTGCTGCGTGTGGCGCAGACAACCGATGAGCAGTTCCAGCAGCTCGAAGGTCGGATCAAAGGGCGCGGGGCGGATGTGTCGGGCGAATTGCTGGTCACCTCGCTGATTTCGCACGCGCCCTTGATGGTGCCGGTTCTGATGTCCTTCCGCGAGGCGCACCCTGATGTGGTGGTGCGCTACCTGACCGATGACCGTGTGTTCCGTCTGGAGTATGGCGAGGCGCATGTGGCCGTGCGGGCCGGTGCCGCCCCGCAAGAACCCGATAACGTGGTGCGCCCTTTCTCTCAGCAAGCGATCACGCTGTACGGTCACAAGGACTACATCGCGCGCAAGGGGCTGCCCGAAAGCGAGGCGGACTTGGTCAATCATGATTTCGTCTGCCACGACGATGTGGACCACCGCGCGCCGTTCTGGCGTTGGCTGCGCGGTCTTGTTCCCAAAGAACGGATGGTCTTTTGCAGCGTGGATATGCGCGTGCAAGAGGCCGCGATTGCCGCCGGTGCGGGTCTGGGCTTTCTCGGTGTGCGCGAGGCCGAGCAATACGAGGGGATGGTTCAAATTCTGCCGCCGCGCGACGATTGGACCATCCCGCTTTGGTTGGTCACCCATGTGGATCTGCATCGCACGGCCAAAGTGCAGGCGTTCCTTGCGCATCTGAAAAAGCACGCAGCCGAAGTTCTGGGCGCGTGATCCGCAACCTCGGGCCTGCGGCACGCGGGCATCTGGCCATGTTGGGCTTTGCGATGATGGTCGCGGGCTCTTTCCCTTTGGGGGCCATGACAACCGCGCATATCGATCCGGTTGTGCTGAACGCTGTACGCTTTGCTGTGGCGGCTTTGGCCATGTGGGGGCTTGTGGCCATCAGCGGCACAGGGCTGCGCGGGGTGTCTGTCGCGCCGTGGCGCTACTTTGTGCTGGCGGCTCTGTTTGCCTTTTATTTCGTCACCATGTTCGCCGGTTTGCAGACCGCCGATCCGGTCAGTCTGGCGGCGGTGTTTACGTTGAACCCCGCGCTGACGGCGGTGTTTGGCTGGTTTGTTGTCCAGCAGGTCACGACGCGGCGCATGGCGGCGGCCATTGCCATCGGGGGTGTCGGGGCGCTTTGGGTGGTGTTTCGCGGCGATCCCCGACTGGCATGGCGGTTCGAGATCGGCCCGGGGGAGGCGATCTACTTCTGGGGCTGTGTGGCCCATGCGCTGTATACGCCGCTGCTGCGCAAGCTCAGCCGCGGCGAGCCCGCGCTGGCCTTTGTTGCGATGGTACTGACGGCGGGGGCAATTATCCTGTGGATCTATGCCTGGCAGGATATCCTTGCGACGGATTGGGCTACGATGCCGGTGATCGTCTACAAGGTCATTGCCTACACCGCGCTGGTGGCCACGGGGCTGACGTTTTTGATCCTGCGCTATGCGGCGCTGCGGCTGCCGTCGGCCAAGGTGATGGCCTACACTTATATCGTACCCAGTTGCGTCATCGTGTGGCAGTTCGCTTTAGGGCAGGGCGGTCCGGCCGCGATCCTGTTGCCCGGCGTGGGGCTGACGGCTTTTGCGCTGCTGTTGCTGCTCAAGGATGAAGGGCACTAGCTGTCCGCGCCGGTGCCCTCGGACAATTCCCCCTCAAGGAAGCGTTCAAAGGCGTCGAGATTGACCGGCTCGAACAGGCCGAAGCTTTGCATCCAGACGGTGGCCTCGCGCAGGGCGTCCGGTTCCAGCTTGCACCATTTGACGCGCCCGCGTTTGTCCTGACTGATCAGCCCCGCATTGGTCAAAACGTTCAGGTGCTTGGATATTGCCGCAAGCGACATGTCAAAAGGCTCTGCCACATCGGTGACGGCCATATCGTCTTCGAGCAGCATCGACAGGATGCGGCGGCGGGTCGGGTCGGCCAGAGCGGCGAAAGTGGCATCCAAGCGGGCGGTCATAGGTATCGCGATACCGGCTTTGGCCGCGTTTGCACAGAGGCAGAAAGGCCCATGCGCTGAAACTCAACCAAAGTGTTGAATAACGGATTTCACAAATTTGGCGGGCTGCGGGCGGTGATCGCCGTCGGCGGCGAATCGCGTCAGGTGCAATTATTATTTTAATTCAACGCCTTGCGGAGGTGTCGCAGACGGTTAACCCGTCATTGACTCGGGGGGGATCACCGCCTATTCCCTGCTGCGAACTCTGATGGAGCCAACCGCTCATGAGCGCGCCTGACCACAAGCGACAGATGCAGGACCTTGAGGACCGCATCAGCGCCTACAAGACAGCGCGCGGCGGCAAAAAGGCCCATCAGGAAGAACACTACAGCCAGGCCAACGTGGCGTGGCGCATGGTGACGGAGATGGTGGCCGGGCTCGGGATCGGGTTTGGCATCGGCTACGGGTTGGATGTGGTGCTGGGCACCGGACCCTTCCTGATGGTGGTCTTCGCGCTGCTGGGCATTGCCGCCGGCATCAATGTGATGCTGCGCACGGCAAAAGAGGTGCAGGCGAAGCAGGATTTGAACGGGGCGGACGCGCCCAACGACGACAAAGGCACCCGCACGGGGGCCACAGACAAGGGCGCCGCATCTGGCGCGAACGAGGGGAACAAGGATGGCGACTGACACGCACGGTGCAGAACACGCGACCGAAGGCACGGGCCTGGTCTTTCACCCGATGGACCAATTCATCGTCAAGCCGCTGTTCGGCAACGGCGATGTGGGCATGTTCACCATCACCAACGTGACGCTGTGGCTGTTCCTGGCCGTTGTGTCGGTTGTTCTTTTGATGGTGGTTGGCACCTCGCGTCGCGCCATCGTCCCCAGCCGCTCGCAGTCGATCGCTGAACTGGCCTACGGCTTCGTTCACAAGATGGTCGAAGACGTCGCCGGCAAGGACGGTCTGAAGTACTTCCCCTACATCATGACCCTGTTCATGTTCATCGTGTTCGCCAACTTCCTTGGCCTGATCCCGATGTCCTTTACCACGACGTCGCACTTTGCCGTGACCGTGCCGCTGGCGCTGGCTGTGTTCATCGGTGTGACCGTTCTGGGTTTTGTCAAAAACGGTGCCGGTTTCCTCGGCCTGTTCTGGGTGTCCTCGGCGCCGTTGCCGCTGCGGCCCGTGCTGGCGATCATCGAAGTGATTTCCTACTTCGTTCGCCCGATGAGCCACTCCATCCGTCTTGCGGGTAACGTTATGGCGGGCCACGCCGTGATCAAGGTCTTCGCAGGCTTTGCCGCTCTGGCCGCTGTGTCCCCGATCTCGATCCTCGCGATCACGGCGATGTACGGTCTCGAAGTGCTGGTGGCCTTCATTCAGGCCTACGTCTTCACGATCCTGACCTGCGTGTACCTCAAGGACGCGCTGCACCCCTCTCACTAATCACGGCGGCGGGCCGATGGTGGCCCGCTCCGCGACCCGAAATACACGACTATCTAACTTCCAATCGTAAGGAGATACACCATGGAAGGCATTCAGTACCTCGGCGCAGGCATCGCAGGTCTCGGCACGGGCATCGCAGCCCTGGGTGTGGGCAACGTTGCTGCCAACTTCCTGGCCGGCGCTCTGCGCAACCCCTCCGCAGCAGGCTCGCAGACCGCGACCCTGTTCATCGGCATCGCATTTGCAGAAGCTCTGGGCATCTTCTCGTTCCTGATCGCTCTGCTGCTGATGTTCGCCGTCTAATCCACGGAACCTGACGATCCTTACGCGCGGGCGGCCTGACATAGGCCGCCCGATGTAGAGACCAAGTTCCGACGGAGGACGACATGGCGGTTGAACCGTATCAGGAAGATCTGGCTGGCACCTGCGTTGACGCAGGCGGTTCTGCCATCGGTATGCCGCAGCTCTGCGGTGACTGGATCGGCAACCAGGTTTTCTGGCTTATCATCACCCTGGTGGTGATCTACTTTATTCTGGCGCGTGTCGCCCTGCCGCGGATCGCGTCCGTCCTGGCTGAACGCCAGGGCAGCATCACGAACGACATCGCCGCTGCCGAAGACCTGAAGGCCAAGGCACAGGAAGCCGAAGCCGCCTACGACAAGGCGCTTGCGGATGCACGCACCGAAGCGCAGGCCATCGCGCAGCAGACCCGTGACGAGATCAAGGCCGATCTCGATGCGGAAATGGCGAAAGCCGATGCAGAAATCTCTGCCAAGGCTGCTGAATCGGAAAAGGCGATTGCCGAAATCCGCGCCGGCGCCATGCAGAACGTCGAAGTCGTCGCCAAAGACACCGCCGCAGCCATCGTGGCCGCGCTGGGCGTCACCGCCGACGAAGCCAAGATCAACGCGGCTGTCGACAGCCAGCTCAAGGGGTAAATCATGACACGTTTCATTCTCCCCCTCGCTGTTCTGGCAGCTGCTCCGGCCCACGCGGCCAGCGGTCCGTTCTTTAGCCTGCGCAACACCGATTTCATCGTGCTGTTGGGCTTTATCCTGTTCCTTGCCGTGCTGGTGTACTTCAAGGTGCCGGGTATGCTGGGCAAGCTGTTGGATCAGCGCGCCGAGGGCATCCAGAACGATCTCGACGAAGCCCGCCGCATCCGCGAAGAGGCACAGGCCCTGCTGGCGTCTTACGAACGTAAGTCCCGCGAAGTGCAGGATCAGGCCGACCGCATCGTGGCCCACGCCAAGCAGGAAGCCGAAGCTGCCGCAGAGGCCGCCAAGGCCGACATGACCGCGTCGATTGCGCGCCGTCTTGCCGCTGCTGAAAGCCAGATCGAGTCCGCGCAGGCATCTGCCGTCAAGGACGTGCGCGATCAGGCCGCTGCCGTGGCCGTGGCTGCCGCACGCAAGGTTGTCGCCGAACAGATGGACGCTGCTAAAGCGGGCCAGATGATCGACGCATCCATCGCGGAAGTCGGTGCCAAGCTGCACTGAGCCAAGTTGCCAGATCATGAACGAACCCGGCCAATTGGTCGGGTTTTTTCGTTCGACCACTAGGTAACGCCCAAAGGCGGCAAGGTTTTGTCGCCCCGCGCCTTTTCTTGTCCGTGGCCGCGCGGTAGAACGAACTTCAAACCAACCACGGTCAAACGTGGTGCTGTCTGAGGGATGTCGCGCGTGGCACACATCATTGTTGTCGGGAACGAAAAGGGCGGTGCGGGGAAATCCACCGTCTCCATGCATATTGCCACGGCTTTGGCGCGGCTGGGTCACCGCGTCCAGACGCTGGATCTGGATTTGCGGCAGCGCAGCTTGGGGCGTTATCTCGACAACCGTAAGGCGCATCTGGCCGAAATCGGGCTGGAGCTGCCGTCGCCGCTGCACACCGAACTGCCCAACATCGACAAAGAGACGCTGAACCCGAACGAGAACGCGAATGATCGGCGCCTCAGCGAGGCGGTGGCGCGTCTCGAAGACAACTGCGACTTCATTCTGATCGACTGCCCCGGCTCGCACACGCGTCTGGCGCAGGTGGCGCATTCCTTGGCGGATACGCTGGTGACGCCGCTGAACGACAGTTTCATCGACTTTGACCTGCTGGGGCGGATCGATGCGGATGGGGACAAGGTGCTTGGCCCCTCTGTGTACTCGGAAATGGTTTGGTCGGCGCGCCAGATCCGCGCCCAAGCGGGTTTGAAACCCATCGATTGGGTGGTGCTGCGCAACCGTCTGGGCGCACAGCAGATGGTCAACAAAATGAAGATCGAGCGCGCCTTGGACAAGCTGTCCAAGCGGATCGGCTTCCGCGTCGCCCCCGGCTTTTCCGAGCGTGTGGTGTTCCGCGAGTTGTTCCCGCGTGGTCTGACCCTGCTGGATCTTCGCGATGTGGGCGTCAAACAGCTCAATATCTCGAACGTTGCCGCGCGACAGGAGCTGCGCGATCTGCTCAAGGCGCTGAAACTGCCCAACGTCGAGGTGACATTCTAACGGCGGATTGGGCGGTGGAGTTAACCGTTTCGTAACCCTGATGAGGGCAGCGTAGCGGGTATGAGACTTCCCCTCGTTCTCCTTTGTTTCGGTCTCGCCGCATGTGATGTGGCGGGGCCGGGCTTTTTGAATGCGCCGGTGGTGCGCGTGACCGAGGACGGGTCCAAATTCACGCTGCGCCGCCGTGGCGCTTATGTTGAAGCCATCCGGACCAGCCCCGAGTTTCTGCCGCGCTTTCATGACGTGGCACGCCGCGGCGGTTTGGCGACCCAGCGCGAGACCGGATGCCGCGCCGATTGGATCATGGGCGACCCTGCGTTGATGTACATCGGGCTGGACTGCGGGGCGGAGCCTGCGCCTCCGATGCCACGCAAACGGCATATGTTTTTCTGCGATGTGATCGGCGCGGGGCGCGGCGATCTGGATCTGGAATGTCGTAAAGGCTGAATCGTCCACACGAGTAGGTTTCTCCGCAATATCTTGGGGACAAGTGGCATGGTTTCGCTAAATCCGGCGGCTGTGGATTGACTCGCCCAGCCGGAAACCGCCAAATTGCGAGTCCTGAAAGGAATCGCTCGCGTGCAGTTTTCCCGCCTTCGCCTGACCGGCTTCAAAAGCTTTGTCGACCCGACGGATCTGATGATCTCGACGGGGCTGACCGGCGTTGTTGGGCCGAACGGATGCGGAAAATCCAACCTGCTCGAGGCGCTGCGCTGGGTGATGGGGGAAACCCGCGCCAAGGCGATGCGCGGAGGCGGGATGGAGGATGTGATCTTTGCCGGTGCGGCCTCGCGCCCCGCGCGCAACTTCGCCGAGGTCACCCTTGTCATCGACAATCAGGACCGGCTCGCCCCCGCCGGATTCAACGACAATGACCAGTTGGAGGTGGTGCGCCGCATCACCCGCGACGTCGGCTCCGCCTACAAGGTCAACGGTAAGGACACCCGCGCCCGCGACGTGCAGATGCTGTTTGCCGATGCAGCGACGGGCGCGACCTCTCCGGCTTTGGTGCGGCAGGGCCAGATTGCCGAGCTCATCAACGCCAAGCCCAAGAACCGCCGTAAGGTCCTTGAGGATGCGGCGGGCATTGGCGGTCTGTACCAGCGCCGCCACGAGGCGGAGCTGAAGCTGAAAAGCACAGAGGCCAATCTGCTGCGCGTCGATGATGTGGTCGAACAGTTGGCCGGTCAGCTTGGACAGCTTGCGCGGCAGGCCAAACAGGCCGCGCGCTATCGCGCCATTGGCGAGGATCTGCGGCAGGCCGAGGGCAAACTGCTGTACAGCCGCTGGCAAGAGGCCGACGCCGCGCGCATCGCGGCAGAGGCGGCGTTGCGCGAACTGGTCAATGCGGCCTCTGCCGCAGAACGTGCAGCGCGCGAGGCGGCTGCCGTGCGTGCCCAAGCCGAGGACGCCTTGCCCGCCTTGCGTGAGGAAGACGCCATTGCCGCCGCCATTCTGCAGCGGTTAATGGTCCAGCGGGATGCACTGTCCGATCAGGAAAAGCAGGCGGCGCAGCGGATCGAAACCCTGCGCAAGCGGATCGCCCAGCTCGATCAGGACATGAGCCGCGAGGAAACGCTCAACCGCGATGCGGGCGAAACCATCGACCGTCTGGAATGGGAAGCGCGCGAACTGGCAAAGGCCAGCGAGGGCCATGAGGATAAGCTGGCCGAGGCGCAGGATGCCGCCCATGAGGCCAGCGATGTGCTGCAGGCCCGCGAGGCCGATCTGACGCAGATGACCGAAGATGTGGCGCGGCTTGCGGCGCGCCACCAATCGGCGCAGCGCTATCTGTCGGACTGTCAGCGCACCGTGGCCCGTGCCGAGGCCGAGGCGGAGAAAGCCCGCGCCACCGTGGCGGAGGCGCGCGACCGTTTGGCCACCGCCCGTGACGCGGCCGAGGATGCCCGTGGCCAGCAGATGGACGCAGAGGCGATGGCCGAGCGGGCGGAGACACTTCTGGTGGATGCCGAAAGCGCCCGCGCCGAATGCCAGACACGCGAGGCCGAGGCCCGTGGCGAGCGGTCAGAGGCAGAGGGCGTGATGAACGCGCTGCGTGCCGAGGTAACGGCGCTGGCACGGCTGTTGGATCGCGACACCGCCGAAGGGGGGCAAATCCTTGACCGGTTGCAGGTGGAACAGGGCTTTGAGAAGGCGCTTGGCGCGGCTTTAGCCGATGATCTGCGCGCGCCCGAGGTCGAGGGCGATGGCCCGACCGGCTGGCTGGTTCTGCCGTCTTATGATGCCACGCAGGCTTTGCCGCAGGGCGTGACGTCGCTTGCACAGCATGTGTCGGTCCCAGAGGTTCTGGAACGCCGCCTTGCGCAGATCGGACTGGTGGAGGCCGAAGACGGCCCGCGCCTGCAACACGCCCTGAAACCCGGTCAGCGGCTGGTGTCGCTGGAGGGGGACTTGTGGCGCTGGGACGGCTACCGCGCCTGGGCGGAGGATCAGCCGTCGGCCGCGGCACTGCGTCTGGAACAGCTCAACCGGCTCGAAGCGCTGAAACAGGAAACGGCAGAGGCGACCGCCGTGCTGGATGGCACCCGTGCGGCGCATGACGCGTTGGTGGCCCGCTTGGCCGAGCTGACCCGCGCGGACAAAGACGCCCGCGAGGCGCGTCGCATGGCGGATGCCCGCGTGACCGAGGCCGCCCGTGCCCTGTCCCGCGCCGAGGCCGATCACGATATGGCTTTGGGAAAGCTCGACAGCGCAGGACTTGCGGTCAAACGTTACGAGGACGAGGCGAGCACGGCGCGCGCGCAGCTGCGCGAGGCGGAGCATGCCTTGGACGGGCTCGATGATCTCGACGAAGTGCGTGGCCGCGCGGAAGACGTCAAAATGACGGTCGAGGCGGCGCGGATGACCATGATGGCGCGCCGTTCTGCGGCAGATGAGTTGCGCCGCGAAGGTGAGGCCCGCAAGGCACGGTTCCAGCAGGTCACCAAAGATCTGTCCGGCTGGCGTTTGCGTCTGGAAAATGCTACCGCGCGCGCCACCGAGCTGGCCGACCGCAAGGCGGAGGCAGAGGACGAACTGTCTGATGCCTATGAGGTGCCCGAGGATCTGGCCACCCAACGCGAAGAGCTGTCCGACGGGATCGAGACCGCGCAGGACCGCAAAGCCAACGCATCGGACAAGCTGATCACAGCGGAAACCGTGCTGCGCGACGCGGTCACATCCGAGCGCGATGCAGAGCGGATGGCCGGCGAAGCGCGCGAGGCCCGCGCCCGTGCCGAAGCCCGCACCGAGGCTGCCCGCGAAGCCGTGCAAACCGCCGCGCATCGCATCGATGAGGCGTTGGAGACCACGCCGGAGGCGCTGTTAGTCAGCCTCGGGATCACGCTGGATGACCTTGGCGATCCAGAGCAGATCGAGATCGAGGTTGCCCGGCTTAAACGTGCGCGTGACGCGCTGGGGGCGGTGAACCTGCGTGCCGAGGAAGACGCCCGCGAGGTACAGGACGAACACGACCAGCTGGTGTCCGAGAAGAACGATCTTGAAGAGGCGGTCAAGGCATTGCGCAGCGGCATCGCCAGTCTGAACCGCGAAGGGCGCGAACGGCTGCTGACCGCCTTCGAGCAGGTGAACGCAAACTTCACCATGCTGTTCACCCATCTGTTCGGCGGTGGCGAGGCAAACCTTGTGATGGTGGAGTCTGATGATCCGCTGGAGGCGGGCCTGGAAATCATGTGTCAGCCGCCGGGCAAGAAGCTGTCGACCCTGTCGCTGATGTCGGGTGGAGAGCAAACGCTGACCTGTCTGGCGCTGATCTTTGCGGTGTTCATGGCGAACCCCTCGCCGATCTGCGTGCTGGACGAGGTGGACGCCCCGCTCGATGACGCCAACGTGACTCGCTTCTGCGATATGCTTGATGAAATGTGCCGCCGCACCGACACGCGCTTTTTGATCATCACGCACCATGCGGTGACGATGGCGCGCATGGACCGTTTGTTTGGCGTGACCATGCAGGAACAGGGCGTGTCGCAACTGGTTTCGGTCGATCTGAAACGCGCGGAAAAGCTGGTCGCCTGACCGGCACGGGGCCTCGGCCAAAGGAAAAATAACTCATGAAGCTCTTTGGTCTGGTCGTTGTGATCATGGTGGCCTTTGCCGCCAATTCCGTTCTCAACCGTGCAGGCGTCGGCGGGGGGCAGATCTCTCCGGTCGCTTTCGGTGTGATCCGTCTGTTGGCGGGCGCGGTGACGCTGGCAGTGCTGTGCGGGGTGCTGCGTGGCGGCCTGAGGTTCGGCGGCGCGGGGCGGCTGGCCGGTGTGGCAGGCCTGCTGATCTATATCTTTGGATTTTCTTTTGCCTATGTGGGTCTGGAATCGGGTCTGGGGGCGCTGATCCTGTTCGGCATGGTGCAGGTCACCATGTTTGCGGGCAGTGTGATGGGCGGCGAACGCCCCGCCCCGTTGCGCTGGATCGGCGCGGCTGTGGCCTTTTGTGGCCTTGCATGGCTGGTCTGGCCGCAAGACGGTGTGTCTGCCGGGCTGTTGCCAAGCATGTTTATGCTCGCGGCGGGCTTTGGCTGGGGCGTCTATTCGCTGGCGGGCAAGCTGTCTTCGGATGCGCTGCAGGCGACGGCGGCGAATTTCGTTCTGGCAACCCCCATTGCTGTGGTGGTCCTGCTTGGCAACGGGTTGGGCCCCATGACCTTTGAAGGTGTCGCACTGGCGATTGTGTCCGGCGCGGTCACCTCTGGTCTGGGCTATGCCCTGTGGTATGCGGTGTTGCCGCGTCTGGATGGATCGGTGGCCGCCGTGGCGCAATTGACGGTGCCGGTGATCGCTATGGCCGGCGGGATGCTGTTCCTGACAGAGCCATTGACGATGGATTTTGTCATCGCCAGCGCGCTGGTGCTGGGCGGTGTGGCGCTGTCGGTTCTGGGACCGCGGTTTTTTGGCGGGCCGCGCTAAGGCACCGGGGCTTTTGCCGCGCCGCGTCTCGGGGTATTGCGGCGCGGAAGTGATCGCAGCCTTGGAGCACGGGACATGATCAACAGACGGTTGGTGGGCGCGCGGGTGATGCGCCCTGACGGGTGGTCCGACGCGCCGGTGACAGTGGTGGGCGACATTCTTTGCGATGACCCGGCCCCCGAGGTGGATCTGACCGGCTACGACATTCTGCCGGGGATCATCGATGCCCATGGTGACGGGTTCGAGCGTCACATGGCCCCGCGCCGAGGCGCCTTGCGCGAGCGGGACGCAGGCATGCTGGCCGTTGCGGCAGAGCTGGGGTCTTGTGGCATCACCACCGCTGTTGTTGCGCAGTTCTGGAGCTGGGAAGGCGGGCTGCGCGGGCCGGAATTCGCGCGCGAAGTGTTCGAGTCCGTGGCCATCATGCGCGACAGTGTTGCGGTGGATATGCGCCTGCAAATGCGGCTGGAGACGCATTACATTGATGAATTTGCGGCTGCCGAAGACGCCATAGACCAGTACGGCATCGATTATGTCGTGTTCAACGATCACCTGCCGCATGATCGTCTGTCACAGGGGCGCAAACCGCCGCGCTTGACGGGGCAGGCGTTGAAAAGCCGTCGCAATCCCGAGGATTACTTTCGCCTGCTGTTGGATCTGCACAGCCGCGGCGCGGAGGTCGGGCCAGCTGTGGATGCGCTGTGCGCCCGTTTGCGGGCCAAAGGCGTGACGCTGGGCAGCCATGATGACCACACCGCAGAGGACCGCGCGTTGTGGCGCGGGCGCGGCGCGGCGGTGTCCGAATTCCCCGAGACGTTAGAGGCCGCGCAGGCCGCCCGAGATGCCGGTGAGTTCACCGTTTTGGGCGCGCCGAATGTGGTGCGCGGGGCGTCGCATGCGGGGAATGCCTCGGCGCAGGATCTGATTGCGGCGGGGCTGTGTGATGCTCTGGCGTCGGATTACCACTACCCCTCGCCTGCGCGGGCGGCATGGCGCTGTGTCGAGCTTGGCCTGCTGGATGAACCTGAGGCTTGGGCCTTGGTGTCGTCAGGGCCTGCGCGGCTTTTGGGCCTTGCGGATCGCGGGCGGATCAAGGCAGGCCTGCGTGCCGATCTGGTCATCGTCGAACGCGACAGCCGCCGCATCGCCGCCACGCTGTCGGGCGGGCAAGTGGCGTGGATGAGCGGCGAGGTGGCGCAGCGCTTTATCGCTTAATCCGGGCGCATGTCCGGCGGGCGGCGGACAAAGAAGCCAGCTGCAATCAGCAGGAAGGAAATCACGCCGCCGGTCATGAAACCGGCACGGACACCTGCGGCGGTCGCTTCGACAAGGGGCGCACCCTCAGCCGTTTGCGCATGGGACACCAGCGACATGACAGAGACAAACAGGGCAATCCCTGCCGCGCCCGCCACCTGCTGCATCGTGCCCATCACCGCCGAGCCATGGGAATACATAGGCTTGGGCAACGCTCCCAGTGCGGATGTAAACAGCGGGGTGAACAGCAAGGCCAGACCAATCGACAACACCATATGCGCCGCCAGCACGTGCCAGATGCCCGAGTTCAGGCCCAGCATCGCCATCAGCCACAGTCCGAGGCTGACACAGACTGCGCCGGGGATCACCAGCTTGCGCGCGCCGATCCGGTCATACTGTCGTCCGATGGGCGGGGCGAGCAGACCCATGGTCAGACCACCGGGCAGCAGGGCAAGCCCCGCAGCCAAAGGCGCCATCCCGATGACATTCTGCATGTAGATCGGCAACAGGATGATCATGCCGAACAGCGCCATCATGCAAAAGCCCATCATTACCACTGATACGGTGAACACGCGGTTGCCAAAGGTGCGCAGGTCCAACAGGGCGCGCCCCTGTGGCCCAAGACGCAACTGCCTGCGGGCAAAGACGGCAATCGTCACCAGCCCCACCAGCACCGGCAGCCAAACAGGGATCGATGCGTCCGCATGGCTTTCCCCGATGGTGGACAGGCCATAGACCAACGCACCAAAGCCCAAGGCCGACAGCGGGACAGAGACCACGTCGAGCGGGGGCTTTTGCGGATCATTGACGTTCACCAACCGCGCATAGCCCAACGCCAAGGCGGACAAGCCGATGGGCAGCACCAACCAGAACATCCAGCGCCAGTCCAACAGGTTCAGAATAATTCCCGAGATGGTGGGGCCGATGGCGGGCGCGACGGAGATCACGATGGAGATATTGCCCATCGTTTTGCCTCGGCTTTCCGGCGGGACGAGGCTCATGACTGTGGTCATCAGCAGGGGCATCATCATCGCGGTGCCGCCTGCCTGCACAACGCGGCCAAGGATCAGCTGGCCAAGACCCGGCGAGGTCGCGCAGACCAGTGTGCCCGCAGAAAACAGCCCCATGGCCATCAGGAAAACGGCGCGTGTGGTCGCCCGTTGCAACAGCCAGCCGGTGATCGGGATCACCACGGCCATGGTCAGCAAAAAGGCCGTCGTCAGCCACTGGCCCGCAGCGGCGGTGATCCCGAGGTCGTCCATCAGGCGCGGCAGGGCCACGCCCATGATCGTCTCGTTCAGGATGACGGTGAAGGCCGACACGAGCAAAAGCAGGATCACCTGACGGTCGCGCGCCGAAGTGTCAGAAGAGGTGTCGGGGGTGATGGTCGTATCGGTCATGGCAGGCTTTCGGGTGGGCGGTTGCCCGCATATCGGGCGACCCACGAGCCGTAATGCACCCGCTGGTGCGGATGCAAGATTTATGTGCTGCAATCACGCAATTGAAATGCGCGCCCACCACTCAAGCTTTGCGCGTATCAGCCCTTGGTGATCCGGTTGACGTGCCCCATCTTGCGGCCTGCCTTGACCTCGGACTTGCCATACAAATGCAGGGCGCAGGCCCCGTCGCGCGCCAGTTCGGGCACGCGGTCCATGTCGTCACCAATCAGGTTTTCCATCACAACGTCGCTGTGGCGTTCGCCATTGCCCAAAGGCCAGCCCGCCACCGCGCGGATATGCTGTTCAAACTGGTCAACGGTGCAGCCGTTCTGCGTCCAATGGCCAGAGTTGTGTACGCGCGGGGCGATCTCGTTCACGATAACCTTGCCCGGCGTGACAAACAGCTCGACCCCCATCACACCAACGTAGTCCAGCGCATTCAGGATACGGCCTGCCAGCAGAACCGCATCTGTCTGCAGGCGTGCAGGGATGCGCGCCGGAACGGTTGTGGTGCGCAGGATGCCGGCCTCGTGGACGTTTTCGCCGGGATCAAAGGCAGAGACCTGTCCATCCTGACTGCGCGCCGCAATCACCGAGATTTCGAGCGAGAAGTCGACAAAACCTTCGAGAATGGCGGGCGCACCGTTCATATCGGCCAGTGCCTGTTCCGCATCGTCTGCGCTGTGCAGCCGGGCCTGTCCCTTGCCATCGTAGCCAAACCGGCGGGTTTTCAAAATCGCCGGAGCGCCGATGTGGTCCAGCGCGGCATCCAGCGCGGCGCGGTCAGGAATGTCGGCGAATGGCGCGACCTCCAGCCCCAGATCGGTCAGAAAGGTCTTTTCCACCAGCCGATCCTGCGAGACGCGCAACGCTTCTCGGTTGGGGTGGATGGGGGTGATCCCCTCGAGAATGTCGAGCGCCTCTGTCGGGATGTTCTCGAATTCATAGGTGATGACATCCACCGACTGCGCGAATTTGCGCAGCGCATCGGCATCATCATATTCGGCCTGCAGATGGTAATTCGCCACATGAGAGGCCGGGCAATCGCCACCGGGCTCAAAGATCACAGTCTTGAACCCCAGACGGGAGGCCGCGACCGACAACATGCGGCCCAGTTGGCCGCCTCCGAGGATACCGATGGTTGCGCCGGTGGGAAGGGGAGTGGTCATGTCGTGCCTCCTGTGCTGGCTGCGCTTTTGGCCAAAGTGTCGTCCAAGGGCAAGGCCCGCCGGATCAGTCGCGGACCGGCTCGTCCGCAATCGATGCCGACAGGGCCGCGCGCCAGTCGTCCAGACGTTGCGCCAGTGCTGGATCGCCATTGGCAAGGATCGCCGCCGCCATCAGCCCCGCATTCTTGGCACCGGCGGCACCGATTGCCATGGTCGCAACCGGAAAGCCGCGCGGCATCTGGAGGATGGAATACAGGCTGTCGACGCCGGACAGCGCCTTTGTCTGCACGGGCACGCCGATCACGGGCACACGCGTTTTCGACGCCATCATACCGGGAAGATGCGCGGCACCGCCCGCACCTGCGATGATCGCCTTCAGGCCACGGTCCACGGCGGTCTTGCCGTAGTCCCACAGGCGGTCAGGGGTGCGATGGGCCGAGACGATCTTGCATTCGTAGGGCACGCCCAGTTCATCAAGGATATCGGCGGCCTCTTTCATGGTGGGCCAATCGGACTGACTGCCCATGATAATGCCGATTTCGATCTGTGCCATGTCTGCCCCTTAACGCCGCGGTTGATGCGGGCGCGATACTAGCGAAGACGCGGTGCAGGGCAATCACTTAGGCACGCTTCCACGTCCCTTTGCGGACTTCAGGCAATGATATCGGGCAAAAGCCGATCCTCGATCATGGCGATCTTGTCCTTCAGCAGCAGCTTTTTCTTTTTCAGCCGTTGCAGGGTGATCTGATCTGCGGTGCCGGTGTCCTGCAGGGCGCGGATGGCCTCGTCGAGATCGCGGTGCTCGCGGCGGAAGACCTCCAGCTCGACCCGCAGCACGTCATCGCTTTTCATCGACAGATCCGAGGGCGCATTCATGACGGGGCTCCTGACAAAGCGGTGCAGTCTTGGACGCTTAGAATAGCGGCTCGGGCGTCATTCGCAAAGCCCCTTGCAGCCGTGCGGCTGGCTTCCCATATTTGACAGGTGCCGGTTGCCAGACGGGACGGGCGCGCAACGGTCGCTTGCTGCAAGGACTGAAAGGGACGAGATGAGCAAACTCACACTGGGGTCTTACCCGCATATGCTGGGGTTCGAGCAACTGGAACGCTTGCTGGAACGGACGGCAAAATCCTCCGAAGGGTATCCGCCCTTCAACATCGAACAGACATCAGACAGATCGTACCGAATCACATTGGCCGTCGCGGGTTTCCGCGAAGAGGACCTGTCGATCACCGTAGAGGATCGGCAGTTGGTGATCCGGGGACGGTCGCGCGATGACAGCGCAGAACGCGTATTTCTGCATCGTGGCATTGCCGCGCGCCAGTTTCAGCGCACATTTGTTTTGGCGGATCACGTCGAAGTCGGTGAAGCTGTGATGGAGAACGGCCTGTTGCACGTCGATCTGACACAGAGCCTGCCGGACGCCGTGGTGCAGACCATCAAGATCAGGAAAGGATAAGCAAATGCATGTTCAATACGACTTTTCCAAGCTGATGGACGAAGGCCGAACCGTTTACGTGCGCTCCGTCCGGGCAGAGGATCTGCCCGAAGATGTGCAGGAACAGGTGGGCGAACAGGATACTTTGTATGCCGTACACCGTGCCGATGGCGAAAGGTTGGCACTGGTCTTGGACCGCAAGCTGGCCTTTGATCTGGCACGGCAGAACGATTTTGCCCCTGTGACGGTGCACTGACACCAACGACCCCGCCAGCGACTTTGGCGGGGTTTTCTTTGGCCCGCTAATGTGCGGCGGAAACAGTTTGGTCGTCGGTGGCTATGGGACCGGTCGAGATCATATGCAGCAACAGCCGCGCCTCTGTTGCGCCAAGTACAGGCCATCCGGCCCGAAGACGCTGCCGCCCTGAATACACGCTTTCCAATCTGATCCGGTCGCTTTGCGGCAGCATTCGGCGCGCCCATGGTCCTGCCTGAAAGGTCTCGCACCACAGGCCGGGACAGCGCAGCGCTGTATGGCGCCGGGTCATGAGGTGGACGTAGTTTATAGTCGCCTGTCTGCGTTGCCGTACCTGTGGCAGGTGCAGCAGGTGGCGCGCGGCAAGCAGCACGTGCTGGCTGCCAAACAAAAGCTGCGCCATTGGACTGGTCACCATCACGCGATGCAGCGGGGACAGCCGGATCACAGCGCGCGCACCCAGCACCCCGCTGGGGATCACCACAGGGGCGTTTATGCTGTTATGGGCGGCCACGCGGCGCTGCGCCGTCCAGATCAAAGGGCGTGGCCCCTGATAGGTCATGACCTGATCACCGTCGGAGAGGCTGTCCGCCCGCCGCCACCCATCCGGTGTCTGGATCGGTGTCTCCGGCGCGAAACACAGCATCCGGTCGACGGCATTGATCTGCGTTCCCGAATATTCCACACCGTTGAACGTGCCCAACCGCGCCGCCGTGATGTCGGCAGGGTACCAGCCGTCCTGTATATCGCTGTTGTGCAGCCGCACGCCCCATGCGCCGTTCTCCAGAACCGTCACGATCAGGTTCACCGAATGGTCGACCCCGTTCACGGTGATGGTGGAGTTTGAATAAACGGCGATCTCGTGCCCCTTGTTCAGGACACCGTCGATCACGATCCCCTCGCCGGGGGAGCGCACGCCCGTGTCATCACGGTCCTCATCATAGATGACGCCGTCATTGTCGGCATCGCGCAGCAGGTATTCCTTATATGTCGCCACCGAGAGGACCTGACCGTTCAGCCCGGCATCAAGGTTATCCTGATTGCTGGTGGAAAACCCTGCAAGCGGCCCGGGTTGTAGCCAACCCCAAGTGAGATGTTCAGCCATTTCCACCTCCGATGGTTGAAGGGAAGGCATAAGGTCAATTTGTGAAGATTGCCTTTGAACATTCTTTAAAATGCGAAAGGGCCGGACACTCGGTCCGGCCCCTTGCCAAAATGTGATGGGTGATGCGCTTATTCGGCGGCGATCAGCCCCATGCTTTCCAGCTTCAGGATGACCTGATGGGCGCAGTTGTCGACGTCGACGTTTTCGGTTTCGACCGACAGTTCCGGGTTCGCAGGCACATCATAGGGATCGGAGATGCCGGTGAATTCCTTGATCTTGCCTTCGCGCGCCAGCTTGTACAGGCCTTTGCGGTCGCGACGTTCGCATTCCTCGATCGACGTGGCCACGTGGACCTCGACGAATGCGCCGAACTGCTCGATGTCCTCACGCACCGCGCGACGGGTGGTTGCATAGGGCGCGATGGGCGCGCAGATCGCGATGCCGCCGTTCTTGGTGATCTCGGACGCCACATAGCCGATGCGGCGAATGTTCAGGTCACGGTGCTCCTTCGAGAAGCCAAGCTCGCTCGACAGGTTTTTGCGCACGATGTCACCGTCCAGCAGCGTCACGGGACGGCCGCCCATTTCCATCAGCTTGACCATAAGGGCGTTCGCAATGGTGGATTTGCCGGAGCCGGAGAAACCGGTGAAGAACACGGTAAAGCCCTGCTGCGAGCGCGGCGGCTTGGTGCGGCGCAGTTCCTTGACCACCTCGGGGAAGGAGAACCATTCCGGGATTTCCAGACCTTCGGCCAGACGGCGGCGCAGTTCGGTGCCGGAGATGTTCAGGATGGTCACGTCATCCTTGTCAGCGATTTCATCTGCGGGTTCGTACTGGGCGCGTTCCTGCACGTAGACCATGTGCTTGAAGTCGACCATTTCGCAGCCGATTTCGGACTGGTGCGCACGATACAGCTCTTGCGCGTCATAGGGGCCGTAGAAGTCCTCACCGGCAGAGTTCTTGCCGGGGCCGGCGTGGTCGCGGCCAACGATGAAGTGGGTGCAGCCGTGGTTGGCGCGGATCAGACCGTGCCAGACGGCCTCGCGCGGGCCTGCCATACGCATGGCAAGGTTCAGCAGCGACATGGTGGTGGTGGACTGGGGGTATTTGTCCAGAACCGCCTCGTAGCAGCGCACGCGGGTAAAGTGGTCCACATCGCCCGGTTTGGTCATGCCGACAACCGGGTGGATCAGCAGGTTGGCCTGTGCCTCTTTCGCGGCGCGGAAGGTCAGTTCCTGATGCGCGCGGTGCAGCGGGTTACGCGTCTGGAACGCAACCACTTTGCGCCAGCCCAGCTTGCGGAAGTATGAACGCAGCTCATTGGGTGTGTCGCGGCGGGCGCGGAAGTCATAGTGCACGGGCTGCTGGATGCCGGTCACGGGACCGCCCAGATACACGTTGCCCGCGGTGTTGTGCAGGTAGTTGACCGCCGGATGCGCGCTGTCGTCGGCACCGAACACTTTCTCGGCTTCACGCGACTTGTTGGGGACCCATTTGTCGGTCACGGTCATCGTGCCGAGGATCACGCCCTCTTGGTCGCGCAGCGCGATGTCCTGACCGATCTCGATCTTATCAGCAAAGTCTTCCTTAACGTCGAGCGTGATCGGCATCGGCCACAGGGTGCCGTCTGCGAGACGCATGTTTTCCACGACGCCGTTGTAATCCTCTTCCGACAGGAAGCCCTTGAGCGGGTTGAACCCGCCGTTCATCAGCAGTTCCAGATCGCAAATCTGGCGCGGGGTCAGATCGTGCGAGGTCAGGTCAGCGGCTTCGACCTTCAGTTTCTGGGCGCTGTCGTAGGACACGTACAGCTCGGGGATGGGGGCAAGGTTGGATTGCATCAGCGTGCTCCTGTATTTCAGTGGCATGAGGTCGCCCACAGAGCCGGTCAGCTCTGCGTGCAGCGCCGCATATTCGGCGAATTTCCGTGCGAGAAAGGACTGAACGAGCCGTTCCTTGGTCTCGCGGCCTGTCTCTGTCAGCGCGTAGGCGAACCGCTGGCGGCGATCATTGCCCTTGCGTTCGGACACAACAATAAGCCCGGCGTCCGTCGCGGCGCGCAGCTGAGCATTCAGCCGCCCGAGCGATACGCCCATAGCCTCTGCGATGGCGCGTTGGCTTGCGTCCGGTGCCCGGTCCAGCTGCCGCAACAGCACAAACAGCTGGTCGTCATCGGACGCAGCGGCTTTGGCCGTCAAGGTTTCGGGATCGGAGGGCATCAGAAGACTCGTTATGTGTTCACGCGTGAACACATGTCACCTTTCCCAAGGTCAGGAAACCTTTTTCTGCCCCGATGGGCCATTTTTTGCCTTCTGCGCGATGGCGTGACCCAAAAAACGCATATGGCCGGACGATCCCTTTGGATCACCCGGCCATGAAAGGTCGCATTTTATATGGATCAGTCTTCGCCGTCGCCCAGCAGGCCCCAGCCGTCCGGTTCGAACCCGTGGGACAGCGCAATGCGTGTGGCGACTTCCTCGCCCAGCCAGATGCCATCTGCCGAGATGATCTGTTCGAACAGAGTGGCCACGAGGTAGGGGCCATTGGCCTCTCCGTCGTCTTCCACCCATTCGCAATCGTAGCCTTCATCGGCCAGCGCCTTGGCCAGCGGCTGCCAGTCGCTTTTGGCGGCCGGAACGAGGAAGTAATCCACATCAGCGAACTCAGGCAGGCCGTGGGCCGCTTGCAATTCGGCATAGGTGGCGCGGGTCTCGGCGCGCTGGGCGTCGTAATCATGGGACATATCGGGCCTCTGATCCTGCTGGTCCAAATCTATCCGCGTGGTAGCGGGGATCACGTCCCTTGGCCAGAGGGGTGGTGGTGTGGCACGCCCCGCAGCCAGAGTGCAGCCAGTCCCGTAGGCAGCAGCAAGATCCACTGCGGCAGGATCAACAACGCCGACAGGCCGCCCATCCACAGGGCTGTCACCACAAAGATCACGCCGCCGCCAATCCAAAGCCAAGCCAAACAGATACGTGCCGCGCCGTCCCGGGCAAAGACCCATGCGGAGACCGCCAGAAACAGGCCAAGGATATGCCAACAGGCCGCCATGGTGCCACGCACCATCAACGGCAATGTGCCAGAGGTGACGGGCAGCAGCGTGTCAAAGGTGCCGACGAAGATGTGGACACCAGCGGTGAGCGCGGCAAGCGCGGCGGGGAGCAAGGGCAGCAGGCGAAGCATCGGGGTCTCACATCACAACGGGTTTGATACGACGCTCTACCATTGCGCGAGTTTGCACAACTGGACTGTGTGTCGCGGGCCGTACCACTGCGCACAAAAAAGGGGCCGGATGCGATCCAGCCCCTTTTGTCATGTCTGGTAAACCGCTGCGGTCAGTGACCAGCTTCGACGGGCGCGCCGTAGCCCAGTGGCTCGGTCTCGTCCTTGTCGGGGGTGGCGGGATCGTCCAGCCCTTGTTCGGCCAGCCAACGCTCGGCTTCCAGCGCGGCCATGCAGCCCATGCCGGCGCTTGTCACAGCTTGGCGGTATTTGTGGTCGGTCAAATCGCCTGCCGCAAAGATACCGGGGATCGAGGTTTCGGTGCTGTCGGGTTTGGTCACAACATAGCCGCCCATGTGGGTTTCCAGCACGTCTTTGACCAGCTCGTTGGCCGGAGCGTGGCCGATGGCGACAAACACACCTGCGCAGTCAATCTCAGAGGTTTCGCCGGTCTGTACGTTCTTCACGCGCACGCCTGTTACACCCTTGGGCATGTCGGTGCCCAGAACCTCGTCCAATTGGTGATGCCACAGGGTTTCGACCTTGGGGTGTTTGAACAGGCGGTCCTGCAGGATCTTTTCGGCGCGTAGCTCGTCGCGGCGATGGATCAGCGTCACCTTGGAGGCGAAGTTGGTCAGGAACAGCGCTTCCTCGACGGCGGTGTTGCCGCCACCGATCACAACGATTTCCTTGCCACGGTAGAAGAAGCCGTCGCAGGTCGCGCAGGCGGATACGCCAAAACCTTTGAACGCCTCTTCCGAGTCCAGCCCCAGCCATTTGGCGCGCGCGCCGGTGGCCAGAATGATCGAATCGGCGGTGTAGGTTGCGCCGCTGTCACCGTGGGCCACAAAGGGGCGCACGTCGAAGTCGATCTTGGTGATGATGTCACCGATGATTTCGGTGCCCATGGCGCGGGCGTGCGCCTCCATGTTGACCATCAGGTCGGGGCCCTGAATTTCGGTGTGGCCGGGCCAGTTTTCAACCTCGGTCGTCGTGGTCAGCTGGCCGCCGGGTTCGATCCCCTGCACCAGCAGCGGATTCAGCATGGCCCGCGAGGCATACACGCCAGCGGTGTATCCGGCAGGGCCGGAGCCGATGATAAGAACCTTGGTGTGGCGGGTATCGGGCATGGTCTGACTCCGGTCGTTCGCGTTTGGCCCTTGCATATAACCACTGCGCCGCGCTGTGCAATGCACGGCGGCGTGGGGTGGTTGCGGAGCTGTGACCGAAACTGCGGCAACGGGGTTAAGAAAGTTACGCATTTGCGAAATATTATTGCGCGCACCATGCGTAGCGATATAATTAATCGGAAATGCATGGGGTCCGTCGACCCGTGACGCTGCGTTGAATAATCCGTGACCTTGCGACTGTATCAGTTGTCGCGCCGATCACGCCAAGTGTTTGGAGAACCATATGCCGTTGCACCGGCTCGATCCGATTGATCGAAAAATCCTGTCCGAGCTGCAGGCCGATGGCCGAATGACCAATGTTGAACTGGCAAAACGCGTCGGGATTTCTGCGCCTCCCTGCCTGCGGCGTGTGCGTGTGCTCGAAGAGCAAGGATATATCCAAGGCTATCATGCGGATGTGGACAGTCGCGCGCTGGGCTTTGAGGTGCAGGTCTTTGTGATGGTCGGTCTGCAAAGTCAGGCCGAATCGGACTTGTCCGCCTTTGAGGGGCGCTGCCGTGATTGGCCGTTGGTCCGCGAATGTCATATGCTGAATGGCGAGGTGGATTTCATCCTGAAATGCGTCGCGCCGGATCTGTCGACGTTCCAGAGCTTCCTGACAGGGGATTTGTTGACCGCGCCGAATGTGGCATCGGTCAAGACGTCGCTGGTGATCCGTGGCGCCAAGGACGAGCCGGGCGTGCCCTTTGACGTGCTGGAAGATCGGTTGAGCCGCAGCGCCTGACCACGCTGCGGCCACCGCTTAGCTGTTTGTCAGCTTGTCGATCATCTCGCGCGATGTGCGCATGGCGCAAGTCTCGCCAAAATCGCCCAGCGTTTCGAGATGCGGGAACAACGCCATGAACAGGGCGCGGGTTTTTGCGCCGAACTGCTGGCTGGCGTCGTTGCCGGGATGGAATGTCTCGACCTCGACGCCGCCCACCTTCAGCGTGGTGTGGCGGCGCACCATCACATGGTACATCTCGACAGTTCCTGCCGGTGTGATGTCCAGATACCGGTCCCCGTCGATATAGTCGGTCAGCGGCGCCAGAACCGTTTCATTGCCAAGCAGCGATTTCAGTTTCGGATGGCGGACGACCATGCGCGCGGCGGGCCCGAACAAAAGATCCATCGGCGGCTGGCCCAGCCCCATTGCGCCTGATGTCACACGGGTCAGAGAGGTGAGAGAGGTGGCATCATCCGCGCGGTTCGGGATGTAGCTGGTCGACCCGATCCATGTCACAGGTTCCGGCCCCATGGCGGTCTGGATATAGTCGCCAGGCATCAGATCCTCGATCGCGACGGGGCCAGAGACCGTGTCGATCAGCGTGCCGCGCGCCAAAGCAGCGGCGCAGTTTTCAAACAGCGGCGTGGCCGGGGCGACGATCTGGTCAAATTCGGGCAGCAGGTCGGGGCGGAGGTAGGCAATTTCATACCGCCGCATCAATGTGGGGCTGGTGGTGTCACGGACGGCACTGGCAGGTGGCGTACCGGCATAAGACGCGGGAGCAAAACCGCGGTGGAGACTGGTCATGTGAACCCCTTATAGGTTGGTCACATCCGTGTTGGCCCCCACCAACAACGACAGAAGGACGATAATAAATTCGTCATCGTTGGTTCTGAAATAGCCCCAATCGGGGTGGTTCGTCAAAATTGAATCCAAAAACATACTGTTGACGGATCTAATACTCTGCGCGGCCGGCGACTGTTCCGTTTGCTGGAACGATGGCGCAGAAACGCACACAGGCGGGGTGTGGTGCCCCGCCTGTGTGCATCTGTGGTCTGAATTCTCGCGCTCAGGCGCGTTTCAAAGTTGGTGTCGTGTTGGGTTTGCGCGCCGCAATTGTGGCTTTGCGGGTGGACCCGCGTTCCCATGGCAAACGGGTTGTATCGCTCGCCTTGGCGGTGGCTACGATGGATTTTACAAAACGCGTTTTCATGCCGCTGGTCCTTCTGGTCCGAATGCTGGGGCGGTGGCCGCCTTGCCTTGGAACAGAAGATGGCGTCGGAATCAGGCGGACTTGTGACCTGATTGGGATAATACCGCAGCCATATCGTGATTGTTTCCGGTCATCGCTTACAGGCGAATCGCCGAGATCAACCGCCCGTAATCGGCCTCTTTGGCGTGGGTGGCGCGGCGGAATGAATAGAACCTGTCCGGGTCGGAGTAGGTGCAGTGACGGGTCCATTCGGCGGCAACACCGGCGGCGCGCAGCTTGTGCAGCCCATAGGCGGGCAGGTCGAACAGCATGCGATCGCCTGTTCCATTGGCGAAAAAGCGGCTGTTGTCCGGATCCTCTTGCATAAAGTTGTCCAGAAATTCCGGCCCGACCTCATAAGCGCCTTGGCTGATCGAGGGGCCGATGACCGCCACGATACAATCGCGTTCGGCCCCAAGGTCGGTCATGGCGTCTATCGTGGCCTCCAGCACGCCATCCCGCGCCCCGCGCCAGCCTGCATGGGCCGCGCCGATGACGCCGTTTTCCACATCGGCAAACAGCACCGGCTGGCAATCGGCGGTCAGAATGCCCAAGGCCACACCGGGCGTGGCCGTGACCAAGGCGTCCGCCTGCGGTTTCGGATCGGCTGCACCGTCCGCCACAGTCACCGCGCGGGCCGAATGGACCTGATGCACCGTGGCCAGATTGGACGGGGCCACGCCCATCGCATCGGCCACGCGGGCGCGGTTGATCGCCACGATATCGCGTTGGTCGGACGATCCGGTGCCGCAGTTCAGACCGGCAAACACCCCGGAGGAGGCACCGCCGCGTCGGGTAAAGAACCCGTGGCGCATCGGGGACAGGCTGTCGGATGTGATGATCTCAAGCGTCATGTGCAGCAAATTCAATCATATCGGGGTCATAAGGATCCAGTGCAGGGGGCGCAGTTTGCGTTGCCGGAAACAGGCCGAGCACTTTGAACAGTGATCCCATTTCAGATGGGTGCGTCAACCGGCGATGTGCGGCGATGTGGGTTTCCAGCGCATCGCCTTGCAGCCGGGTGGCAAGCGCTTGGGCGCGCGGCGTGATGCCGAGCCTCTCCAGAAAGACGCCCTGCGCGGTGGCGGCGCTATGGGCTGCGGGCTGCGCGGCCTGCGCCAAGGCCTCGAAATCCACATGGGCGGTCAGATCAGCCTGTCCCGGTTCTGCGAACGGATCGACGCTGCTGTGATTCTGCACCGCCTGAAAGGTGTCGCCGATGCTGCGCCAGCCGCCGTAGTCTACAATAAGCGCCGCGCCGCCATGGGTCGCGATCCGCACGCCGATGTCTTGCGCAATGGCCTGCGCGGGGGCGCAGGTCTCGACGATCTGGCCGGGGCGGGTGCCGTCCAGCCGGTGATCCAGAGCCTCGACCGGGGCGGGGTCGGTTAACCCGATGGCCAGACGCCCGTCATGCAGCCCGACCACACGTTCCTGCCAGCCGTTTTCGTGCCGTTGGAATTGGCGGATCGGCAAGGCGTCAAAGAACTCATTGGCCACAAGAAACAGCGGCCCCTCGGGCAGGGTGTCAAACCCGTTGTGGAAGATCGGGTCCGGAAGGCGGGCCTGCTGCTGCGCACGCAAGCTGGGCGAGGTTTCGATCAGATGCAGTTGCGCTGCCGCGTGAAAGCCCTGCACCTGTGCGGTGGCCCGCAGGATATCGGCCATCAGGGTGCCACGGCCGGGGCCGGCCTCGGCCAGAATAAACGGGCCGGGGGCGCCTTGGTCCAGCCACGCTTGCGCGAGGCACAGGCCGATCAGCTCGCCAAACATCTGGCTGATTTCCGGCGCGGTGGTGAAATCGCCGCGCGCGCCAAGCGGGTCTCGACGCATGTAGTAGCCGTGTTCCGGATGGGACAGGCAGGCCGACATATATTCGGCCAAGGTCATCGGACCCGTCCGCGCGATCTGGTGGCGCAGAATGTCAGCCAGCGGAGAGGTCATACGCGCCGCGACCTTATGAGGAACAGCAGCCCTGCAGCGATCATCGCCGTGCTGAGCAATTGGCCCTGCGTGATGCCTGCGCCGGCGAATTCGATGGCATAGCCGACGGAATCAGTGGCCGAGGTGAACTGTTCATCCGGCTGTCGGAAGAATTCCACAAAGATGCGGGCCGCCGCATAGCCGATAAAGAACACAGCCGCGATGGTGCCCGGGCGGCGCAGCGCGCCACGTGCTGCGAGAATCAGCAACACCACGCCAAGCAGCAGCCCCTCCAGCCCTGCCTCGTAAAGCTGAGAGGGATGGCGGGCGCAGAGCTCTCCCACTGCTTGGCCGCAGTTTTGCGCCGCAGGGCCGGGAAAGATCACGCCCCATGGCGCATCGGTCGGACGGCCCCAAAGTTCAGCGTTGATGAAATTCGCCACGCGGCCCAGCAGCAATCCCGGCGGTGTCGCCAGCGCGAGCATGTCGGCGGTCGACAAAACGGGGGCGCGGTTGCGCAGACACCAGATCCACGCCGCCACAACGACGCCGATCAATCCTCCGTGAAAGGCCATGCCGCCTTGCCAAACCATCAGGATTTCCGCCGGATGGGCGAGGTAATAGCCCGCGTTGTAGAAGAACACGTAGCCCAGCCGCCCACCGAGAATCACCCCGAGGATGATCCATGTCAGCAGGTCTTCGATCTGGGCGGGGCTGGCGGGGGGCTGCTCGGCGGGCCAAAGCCGGGGGCGTTTGACGGCAGCCACAGCGATGCGCCAGCCGATCAGCAGGCCCGCGATATAGGCCAGCGCGTACCAGCGCAGGGCAAAGTCCATGCCAAAGAGCGTGATGGAAAACAGCTCTGACGAAAGGTCGGGAAAGGGGATGGCGGCGATCATATGTCCTGATGCCTCTGGATTAAGGGAAAGGTCAACCTTGAGGGTTGTTGCATTGCGCCCCATATAGAAGACGAAATGCAACGTCGGAGTGACCCCCATGCAGACCCGCAACAAGGTTTTTGACGACCTCTCGCAGCTGATGACCAATGCCATGGGCGTCGCGCAAGGGGCAAAGGATGAAGCGGAAACCGCCCTGAAGGGGATGGTGGACCGCTGGCTCGCGGATCGTGATTTTGTCACGCGTGAAGAATTTGATGCCGTGCGCGGCATGGCGCAGAAGGCCCGCGAAGAAAACGAGGCGCTGAAAGCGCGTCTCGACGCGCTGGAGGCTGCGTCCAAGTAAGCTGTTGCGCTGAGCTTTGCTCAGCGCCGTGGGGGGCGGGCGCGGGTCTGACGACCCGCGCCCGCCCCTGGCGTTCCAACGTACCGGAGTCTGCCAAGCGTGAAACCGGTTTGACTTTGCCCGCCCGAGCAGGTGTCTGTGTTTGCGCAAACAGCTGTGAGGGGGCGACATGTATATCGGGTTGGATCTGGGGACGTCCGGGCTGCGGGCCGTTTTGGTGGCCGACGACGGACGCCTGATCGCCAGTGGCGCAGAAAGCTATGCGACACAGCAACCCCATCCCGGTTGGTCCGAGCAAGACCCGGGGTTGTGGACCTCCGCCGTTGATGCGGTCTTGAGCCAGATGGCCGCGCAGCACCCGAGCGCGATGGCCCAGGTGCGTGGCATGGGCGTTTCCGGTCACATGCACGGGGCCGTGTGTCTGGATACGAGGGGCGCTATATTGCGCCCTTGTATCCTGTGGAATGACAGCCGTGCCGGGGTCGAGGCCGCAGAGCTGGACGCGCGGCAGGGAGTGCGGGAGACGTCCGGCAATATCGTCTTTCCCGGCTTCACCGCGCCGAAACTGATGTGGATGGCGCGGCATGAGCCGCAGCTGTTCGAGGCATGTGCGAAGGTGTTGCTGCCCGCTGGCTATATGAATTTCCACCTCACCGGCGAATACTTTGCCGATATGTCCGATGCGGCGGGGACCGCGTGGCTGGATACCGGCGGGCGCGATTGGTCAGAGACACTGCTGGACGCCTGCGGGCTGACGCGCGCACAGATGCCGCGTCTGATCGAGGGGTGCGAGGTCGGTGGCACCCTGCGCCCGGATCTGGCGGCGCGATGGGGCATGTCGGATCAGGTCGCCGTGGTCGGCGGGGCGGGAGATAACGCGGCCTCTGCCTGTGGGGTGGGCGCACTGGGCGAGGGGACGGGCTTTGTCTCGCTCGGCACGTCCGGCGTGGTGCTGACGGGGCGCGACAGCTATGCGCCCGCCCCCGCAAGTGCTGTGCACAGTTTCTGCCATGCGGTGCCTGATCGCTGGTACCAGATGGGGGTGATCCTGTCGGCCACGGATTCGCTGAATTGGCTGAGCCGTGTGACCGGGGCCGCGCCGGCCACACTGGCCAAGGATTTGCCGGACCAGATCAACGGGCCGGGGCGGCTTCGGTTTATGCCTTATCTGTCGGGAGAACGGACGCCACATAACGACCCACAGGTGCGGGGTGGATTTCTTAATATAGAACAGGGCACGGACCGCGCGGCGATGACACAGGCGGTGATGGAAGGCGTGGCCTTTGCCTTGGGCGATTGTGCGCAGGCGCTGCGCGGCACCGGAGCCCAGTTAAATAGTTTGCTGGCGATTGGTGGCGGTACCGCCTCGCGTTACTGGCTGCAAACCATCGCTACCGTTCTGGATGTCACGCTGGAGCTGCCGGAGGCGGGTGATTTTGGGGCGGCGCTTGGCGCCGCGCGGCTGGCGATGGTGGGCACAGGCGCGGGATCTGTCGAGGATATCATGCAGCCGCCCAAGGTGGCCGAGCGCATTGCCCCACGGTCGGATCTGGTAGCGGCTTATCGGGAGGCGCACGCGGCCTTTGCCGCCTGCTATCCCATGCTGCGTGAGGTGTCCTGAGACCTGCGGCGTCGGGGCAATAGCCCCGACCTACGAGCGGGCAGGAACGATCTGCTGAACGATGCCCACGCCCAGCAGGTAGACAGAGGTCACAACCAGACCCCAGTGCGCCCAGCTTTCGGGGTGGAATTCGACCCAAGCGGCCCACCCTGCGAAGAAGGTCCATGCCAGCGCGACGGGCAGGGACAAGGCGCGCCAACGCGCCGTGCGCACCGGATGGATGAATTTCAGCGGCAAGAACATCGCCACAGTCAGCGCCACGACCAGCCCGAGAATGACCCAGAAATCCGGCTTTACCGCGAAGAGCACAAGGATCAGCATGTTCCAGCAACCCGGAAAGCCCTGAAACGAATTGTCGGTCGTTTTCATCCGGCTGTCGGCGAAATACATCGCGCTGGAAAAGGTGATCAGAATGATCGACGCCCAGCCGGTCCAGCCGGGCAGCAGCCCGCTTTGAAACAGGGCAAAGGCCGGAATGAACACATAGGTCAGATAGTCGATGATCAGATCCAACAGCACACCGTCAAAGCGCGGTGCATTGGATTTCACGTCGTATTTGCGCGCAAGCGGGCCATCCACGCCATCCACAGCAAATGCCACCACCAGCCACAAAAACATCACGGGCCAGTTTTCCTGAACCGCTGCCAGCAAAGCCAGCATGGCGAAAACCGCGCCAGTGGCGGTCAGCAGATGCACCAAAAGCGCGCGGGTCTGGGGGGAGGCGATGGTCATGCGCTCTGTCATGGCGGAAAACCGATGCAATGGCAATTCAGCCGATGGTTGCCCCGGCGTCGGGCTTTATGCCCTGTGCGTTATTCCGCCTGTGGCGGTTGCCGCATCAACTGCGCAAGGCCGTCCAGCTCTGAGCCCAAGCCCGACCGGATGTGTTCGGCGGCGCGCAGCCGGGCGGCGTCCGGTTTGTTCTGGTTCAGCTTGAAAGTGCTGGACACAGTGTCGATGCGTAATTCGAAGGGCAGGATCATGCGCAGAAACCGGGCCTTGGTGTCGGCAGTCATTTTGTCCATGGTCCAAGGGGTTTTGCCGGGAATGTCATCCTCAAACGCGGCGGATTGGCGGGCCAGCATATCGGGCAGGCGGTCCGCTGGCAGCCTGTGCAAAACGCCCGTTAGATGCACCGCTGCATAGTTCCACGTGGGCACCTGATCCTCGATCCCGTACCAGTCGGGCGACACGTAGCCATCGGGGCCACTGACCACCAGTGTCACCGGAAGGTGTTCCTTGCAGGCGCGGGCAATCGGGTTGGGCCGGGCCATGTGCAGCTCTGCCATATCGCCGTCACCGTTCAACAGAAACGGAAGATGGGAAACCAAAGGCGGCCCATCGGGGGACGAGGCCGTAAGCACACCAAAGCTGCGCCCGCGCGCAAAGGCGATGGCCTGCGCGTCAGAGGCTTGCCGGAAAGACGGATTGCTGTGCATATCGGTGCTCCCATGACCTGACGGCTATGGGTGGCACATGAAATCTGACGGGTAAAGCCTTCAGGTGCTGCCTGCAGTCCCCAGAAGTTGCGTGTCGGTCTGGCCGTGGATGGTGGCGCTGATGATCTGGCCAACGTCCTGCGGTGCGTCGAACAGCACTTCGGTGAACTGTTCGGTGCGGCCCAGTTCGGGGGATTCCATCAACACGCGATGGGCCGCTCCTTGCTGAGAGGCAAGGTGACGTGTGACCGCGCGGGCCCCCTCGGCACGCAAACGTGCCGCGCGTTCCTTGATCGTGGGACCGTCGACGCGGTTCGGGATCTTGGCCGCAGGGGTGCCGGGGCGGGCCGAGTAGGGGAACACATGCAGCCATGTCAGGTTGCACGCCTCGACCAGCGACAGGCTGTCGGCGAAATGTTCCTCGGTCTCGGTGGGGAAGCCTGCAATGATATCTGCCCCGAAGGTGATGCCGGGCCGCAGTTTGCGGGCCTCTTCGGTAAAGGCGATGGCATCGTCGCGCAGATGACGGCGCTTCATCCGTTTCAGGATCAGGTCCGAGCCGTGTTGCAGCGACAGGTGCAGATGCGGCATCAAGCGCGGCTCCGTCGCGATGGCCTGCATCAGATTGTCGTCCGCCTCGATCGAGTCGATGGAGGAGATGCGCAGGCGCGGCACATCGGTGAGCTTCAGAATGCGCATGACCAGATCGCCAAGACGCGGCTCTCCGGGAAGATCGGCCCCCCATGAGGTCAGATCCACGCCGGTGAGCACGACCTCGTTATAGCCCTCTTGGACCAGCCGCTTGATCTGATCGATCACAACCCCTGCGGGCACAGAGCGCGAGTTGCCACGGCCGTAGGGGATGATGCAGAAGGTGCAGCGGTGATCGCAGCCGTTTTGCACCTGCACATAGGCGCGCGACCGCGTGCCGAACCCGTCAATCAGATGGGCCGCTGTTTCCTGCACCGACATGATGTCGTTGACCATGACACGTTCGGTGTCACCGATGAAATTCGGGGTCAGGCGGGTCCATGTCTGGGGGTCGAGCTTTTCGGTGTTGCCGATGACATGGCTCACTTCGTCCATGGCGGCAAAACTGTCGGGATCGATCTGCGCGGCGCAGCCGGTGACGATCAGCGGCGCATCGGGATTGTCACGGCGCAGGCGGCGGATCTCCTTGCGGGCTTTGGCCACGGCCTCGGATGTGACGGCGCAGGTGTTGACGATCATGGCGTCGGTCAGACCGGCCTCGGTGGCGAGCCGCTTCATCGCCTCGGTCTCGTAGGCGTTCAACCGGCAGCCGAGCGTGGTGAATTTGGGTGCGTCGGTCATGCCAGCCACTCCGCCGTCAGCACGCCGGTAAAGACATGCGCGGTGGGGCCTGTCATCCAGACACCGTCGTCGCGCCAGTCGATGTGCAAGGTGCCGCCGTCAAGGTCGATGCGTACGCTGCGCCCGGTCAGGCCGCGACGTGCCGCCGCCACCGCCGTTGCACAGGACGATGACCCTGACGCCAGCGTCAGCCCGGCACCGCGCTCCCAAACCCGCATCCGCAGATGATTGTCCCCCACGACCGAGGCCACCTGCACATTGGTGCGCTCCGGATACAGCGGGTGATGTTCGATGTCGGGGCCAAAGCGGGGCAGATCGACCGCTTCGGCATCGTCCACAAAGAACGTGCAATGCGGGTTGCCCATGGAGGTGGCGACAGGATCGCCGTCGATGGGCAGATGCAGCGTGTCCACATCGCGCGCCAAGGGAATCTGCGCCCATTCGGTGACGGGATGGCCCATGTTGACGGACACAAGGCCATTGCCTGCGTCGATGGCCTCTAGCGGACCGTGGCTTGTGGTCAGGGTCAGCGCCTTTTGTCCGGTCTCCTGCATCAGAAACCGTGCGATGCAGCGGGTGGCATTGCCGCAGGCCGCTGACGACGAGCCGTCCGAGTTCAGAAACACCAGATGCGCATCGGCGGTCTTGGTTGTCTCGATCAGGGCCAGTTGGTCGAACCCCACGCCCATGTGGCGGTCGGCCAGACGGGTGGCCAGCTCTGGCGACACCGAAACGGCGCGCGCACGGCAATCGATCACGACAAAGTCGTTCCCCAGCCCGTGCATTTTCATAAAGGGCAAACCGGTATCGCGTGTGTGTTCCATCCGCGCGCATATACGCCTGTGAAGGCCTTTGTGCCAGAGGGGCAAACCCAGAGTTTACCGCAGCGCATAGCGGCCTGTCCTGTGCTGCGGGACGGTTTGTTGTGGGTGGGGTGACGCGGCTGGATACGAATCTGGTTAATGCCTGTTCCCACGGGGCCGATGGGCAGGGAAACTGCCCGCCTCGGGGTGTTTGGTTGTTTTAATTAATTAAAATCAATGACTTGTGTAAAAATAACGATTGGATGACAAAAAGCGGGAAAATCGGGTTGACGGTCTGGGCCGTAACTCTTAGACACCGCTCCACAGACAGCGTGGGCCGTTAGCTCAGTTGGTAGAGCAACTGACTTTTAATCAGTGGGTCGTAGGTTCGAATCCTACACGGCTCACCACTGAACCTCCAGAAAGATACCTGATTTGGGTATGTGGTGCGTTCAGGGGTGTCATATCTCGCTTGTACGAATCAGACGTATCATCTCCCGACCGGCGGGATGAATTCAGCGCAGGCGGGCTTCGCGGCTGTGTCCACTGCCTTGGGTCCATTGGATGGCACGTGTCCCGCTGTGTGCGGTGATCTGTGCCGGTGGCCTGACATAGGCGCGCTCGGTCGCTGCGATGCCGGTGAACTCGTCTTTGAGGCTTTCCGCTTCGTCCAGTGATGTTGCACTGCGGGCCGGAATGTCGCGCAGATCACCTTCGACCACCCGTGTCAGCAGCGCGATATAATCGCTCAATTCGTCGCGTTTGGCGCGCATTGTTTTGATGCGCGCCGTCAGCAGATTGGCCTGCCTGTCGGTCAGCCCGTTTTCCAGAATGTGATCAAACACTTCCAACGCGGGCAGCAGCAACTCATGCAGGACAGGGGCGGCAACCGTTTCGACCGAATCCATTGGTGTTGCGTTCGGGCGATAGCCGTTGGCGAAAACGGCACTTACATCTCCGGCGGTCTGCACAAAACGGATGCTGGCCGCAGCCGATCCGTTTGGACCAATACGGGTCAGAACCCGCAACCCTTTCATTTCCAGCCCCGGCAATGTCGCGGCAAAGTCCGACTCGCTGTGCACGGTCGTTTCCTGAGCGTCCCAGAGGCGGCTATGCAGGATCTCTGCGATCGCGGGAGCAAGGGCGGTGTCCAACGCTTTCGGCGAATCCATAGCCATACGTGTCGACATGTGGCCTGACCGAAAACGGGCGTAGGAGAATTTCCAAGGGCCATCAGGCCCGTCGCGCGTAAGCCAGAATTCCAATCCGCCGGTTTCAGAATGCGTTGGATGAGACATTGACGTGGCTCCGGACGTGAAAAGCACGCTACGGTTAACGTGTCGCAGCGATTGTTAAGTCAACGTAAACCTGAAATGGTGAAAATTGGATTAACGCGCATAACGCTCGTTGAGAATTTGATAACGAGGGCAGTATGGACGCGCAGAAAGACGGCGACAGTCAGGTCCAGATCGTTGTGGGCATCGCCGCATCGGCCGGCGGGCTAGAGGCGATGTCGCTTCTGGCGCAGCATTTGCCGATGGATCTGAATTGCGCCTATGTTCTGGCGCAGCATATGTCGCCGCATCACGCCAGCGTCCTGCCCACGCTGATTTCCAGAGAGACACGGCTGAACGTCAAGCAGGTCGATGGCGATATGCCGCTGGAGCCGAACACAATCTACGTGCCTGTGCCGCGTACGGATATCGAAGTGAGGGCGGGGAGCGTCCATCAATGTGAACCGTCCGGCGCGCATGCAGAGCCCAAACCCTCGGCGGATCGGCTGTTCCGCTCCATCGCAGAGCATTACGGTGAATGCAGTGTGGGCGTCGTGCTGTCGGGCACCGGCAGCGACGGGACATATGGTGTACAGGCCATCCGCGAGGCGGGGGGCATCAATATCGCGCAGGACAGCTCCAGCGCGAAATACGAGACCATGCCGTCCTCTGCCGTGGAAAGCGGGTCCATTGATCTGGTGCTGTCGCCGCGCCAGATCGGCGAGCAGCTGCGCAACATTCTCAAACGTCCGCGCGATTTCTCCAAGCTGCAGGCCCTGATCGAACAGCCCAAGGTCTATGACGATATCTTCCGTCTGTTGCAGGCCCAGACCAAGGTCAACTTTCGCCATTATAAGGAAACAACCGTCAGCCGCCGTATCCAGCGCCGGATGATTGCCATGGGGTTCGAGGATTACGGCGATTACGTCGAATTCTGCCGCAGCAACGCTGAAGAGCTCAATGCCCTGTTCCGGGATCTTCTGATCTCTGTCACGCGGTTCTTTCGCGACGCGGACCAGTTCGACGCCCTGCGCACGGCACTTGCCGATTATATCGCGCGCGTGGATCGCCGCCCGATTCGCGTCTGGGTTCCGGGATGTGCTTCTGGCGAAGAGGCTTACTCCATCGCCTTTATCCTATGCGATCTTCTGGGCGTGTCCCCCAAAGATGCCGAGCGTAACGTGCAGGTCTTTGCCACCGATCTGGATGTGGCGGCCTTGGCGCGGGCGCGAGCTGGGGTCTATCCGGCCTCCAGCGCCAATGGCATCCCCGAGGAATACCTTGGCCGGTTCACCACCCGTAGCGACAATCTGTTGCGCGTGCGCCCCGAGGTGCGCAAGCTGGTCCTGTTCTCGCAACACAACGTGTTCCAGGACCCGCCGTTTTCGGAAATCGATCTCGTCAGCTTCCGCAACACGATGATCTATTTCGAGAACAGCCTGCAGGATAAGGTCATGTCGCGCATTCTGTATGCGCTGCGTCCCGAGGGGCTGCTGTTTCTGGGCACCTCTGAAAACGTGGGCGAGCTGGAGCCCTATTTCGAGAATGTCGCCGAACGCACCCGTTTGTTCAGAAAGCGGGGCAGCAACTCGTTTGATCGCGATGCGCTGGTCCGCTTTGGTCTGCGCCCACGCACCCGTTCGGATCGGGGCAAAGGTCGGACATCGACGGCCAGCAAGGGTGAAGACGAAAACGATAACCTGTTCGAGGCGCTGGCCAATGCGGTCGCGCCCTTGGGCTTTCTTGCCAATGAACAAAAAGATCTGGTGCGCATCTATGGCGACATCAGCGCCTTCACCCGCGTCACGGACGAGGTGCGCGGTAGGCTGACCACCAACACCCTGATCAAGGAACTGGCGCAGGATGCCGCCAGCCTTATTCCGCTGTGTTTGAAATACGGCACCGCGCGGGATGGTCTGTGGCGCAATATCGAAGGCCACGGATTCAACCGCGTGCGGCTGCATGGCTATCCGGTGAAGCCTGCGCACGGCAAAAACAGCCATGTGCTTGTCGGGATCGAGGCGGAGCAGATTGAAAGCCCCGTGGCCGAGGTGGGCGTGGGCGAGGAAGCCGCTGGCTATATCACCTACGTCGAGAATGAGCTGGCTGATGCCCGCGAAGCGCTGCAGATCACGATGGAGGAGCTGCAAACCTCGAACGAGGAACTGCAATCCACCAACGAGGAACTGCAATCCACCAATGAGGAATTGCAGTCCACGAACGAAGAACTGGAGACCTCGAACGAGGAGTTACAGTCCACCAACGAAGAGCTGATCACCGTCAACGAAGAACTGCTGATCAATACCGATGAGCTGAACAAGCTGGTGGTGGAACAGGCGGCGATGCTGGAATGCATGCCGGTGCCACTGCTGGCGGTTGATCCGATGATGAACATCAAAAGCGCGTCGCATCGGGCGATCGAGCTGTTCGGCCTGTCATCGCGTGGCGCGCATTTTGGACATATCAGCCAGTTGCATCTGCCGTGGGCCGAATTCCCCGACCTGACCGAGATCTGCACCAATGTGCTGTCCCGGCAGGTGCCCGAAGTGGTGGAGTTCGCTCAGGGTGAGGGGGTGAACAGGCTGCGGGTTGCACCCTATTTCGTGCAGAACAACGATCTGATGGGTCTGATCGTCGTGCTGGAAATCGCGATCTGACGTGTGGTGCAGGGGCGGGGCATCCTGCCCCCGCACGATGTTTTCAATCAGCTTTTGCGCGGCTTGCGGCGCGGGGTCGTGTCCCCGCCACGGGCCCGCACGCTGACCGACGCGTTCGACATGTCGGGGCGCGGCTTGCCCTTGGCCGCGGGTTTGCCGCCGGCCGGTTTGCCGGAGGGTTTGCCGCCGGTGGGTTTGGGCCCCTTGTCGTAGGGCTTGCCAAAGCTTTTGCCTGCGGGTTTGCCACGCGGTTTGTCGCCATCTTTAGCGTAAGGTTTGCCCGCCGGTTTGCCAAAGGTTTTGCGCGGCGCGTCGTCGCGGCGCGGGCGTTCGCTACGGCTATCAGACCCTGCACCTGCTGCGGGGGCAGGACGCGGCTTGCGGTCAGGGCGGTCGCCTTCGGGGCGGTCCTTGCGCGCAGGGCGTGCGTCGTCGCGGGGTTTGCGGTCCGGACGCGGCCCTTTGCTGTCGCTCGAGAAGCTGCGTTTGAGACCGGAAGGCTTGCCGCCGGGGCGTCCACCGGGTTTGCCGCCCGGCTTGCCACGCGGACCGCTGGCCAGATCGGGGGCTCCGTCCATCGCGCGCAGCTTGATGTCTTTTTCCAGAATGCCCTGACCGTCCACGCTGTTGAGAACGCTGGCCAGCGCGGGCTCTGCGATTTCCACGAAGGTTTCGGTCTGGTCGACCTTGATCCGGCCGATCTGTGCCTTGTCGATGTTGCTGACGCGCAGGATCAACGGCAGCAGCCAGCGTGGCTCCGCGCCTTCGTTGCGTCCGACCGACAGGGCCACCCATTTCGACGGGCCAAAGGCCGCGCGATCAGGGCGCTCGCCGCGTTCCGCACGCGGGGCGGGCGTGCCCAGCTCCTCGGGGGCGGACAGCTGTGCCTCGTACAGGCGCAGGCACGCGGCTGCGATGGCCTCGGGCGTGTGGGTTTCCAGAAGTTGCGCGGCAAAGGAGCGCTCTTCGTCGCTCAGCTCTTCTGTCCAGGCGGGGTCTGCCATCAGACGCGCCTGATCTTTCTCGCGGATCTCTTCGGGTGAGGGGGCCGCGCCCCATTCTGCCGAGATCTTGGCCCACTTCAGGATGCGCTGCGCCTTTTTGACATCGCGGTCCGTCACGACCAGCGCAGAGGTCCCCTTGCGTCCGGCGCGGCCTGTCCGCCCAGAGCGGTGCAGCAGCGCCTCTGTGTTGGTGGGCAGATCGGCGTGGATCACCAGATCAAGGTTCGGCAGGTCGATGCCGCGCGCGGCCACATCGGTGGCTACGCAGACCTTGGCCCGACCGTCGCGCAACGCCTGCAGCGCATGGCTGCGCTCGTCCTGTGACAGTTCACCCGACAGCGACACCACGGCAAAGCCACGGTTGGCCAGACGTGTGGTCAGCCGTGCCACAGCGGCGCGTGTATTGGCAAAAACGATGGCCGTGGGCGAATCGTTAAACCGCAACAGGTTGATGATCGCGTGTTCCGCGTCATGCGGCGTGACCTGAATGGCGCGGTATTCGATATCGCTGTGCTGTTCGCCTTTGACCTGCGTGGTGATGCGTTCCGCATCGCGCTGGTAGCTTTCGGCAAGGCGGGCAATGGCCGGCGGCACGGTCGCCGAAAACAGCAGCGTCCGGCGGGTGTCGGGCGCCTCTGACAGCATGAATTCCAGATCTTCGCGAAAGCCGAGGTCCAGCATTTCATCGGCTTCGTCAAGAACGATGGCGCGGATGCCTGACAGGTCCAACGCGTCGCGTTCGATGTGATCACGCAGACGACCCGGGGTGCCGACAACAATATGCGCGCCGCGTTCCAGCGCGCGACGTTCCTTGCGGGCGTCCATGCCGCCGATGCAGGAGATGACCCATGCGCCGGTTTTTTCATAAAGCCACGACAGTTCGCGCTGCACCTGCAGGGCCAGTTCGCGCGTGGGTGCCACCACAAGGGCCATCGGCGCGGCGGGCGGCGGCAGGGTGCCGTCTTCGGACAGAAGGGTCGGCGCGATCGCAAGGCCAAAGCCCACAGTCTTGCCCGAACCTGTCCGCGCGGACACCAAAAGGTCGCGCTCGGCGAGCTCGGGTGCGGACACTGCGGTCTGGACATCGGTCAACGTGGAATAGCCGCGCTCGTTCAGCGCTTCGTGGAGGGGGGTCAGCATAAAGGGAGTTCCATCAGGTGTGCGCGCAGAAGAGATCGGGCGGCAGAAAGGCGCGGCATAGCGCAACATGCGGGCTTTGTCCACGTTTGATTGCTTTGCATGCTATGCGTCTGGCGCAAGTGCGGTTGATCTTTGGCGCCGGGCGGCGGACAACATGCCCAAGGCCAAGCGGCAGGGGGCGGGATGCAGATCTACATCGGCGTGGATGGTGGCGGCAGCGGCTGTCGTGCGGCAGTGGGCTTGGGCGATGCTGCACCGGTGGGTTTTGGCGCGGCGGGTCCAGCCAATGTCTTCAGTGATTTCGACGGCGCGATTGGCAATGTGCGCAGCGCGATAGGTCAGGCCGTGGCACAGGCCGGGGTTGCCCCTAACGCGTCGGCCACGGCGCGGGTGCATCTTGGGCTGGCCGGTGTTCTGGATGCGGCCATGGCGCAGCGGGTGGCGCAGGCGCTGGGCGGGGATCCGCGTGTGACCGATGACCGCCCGACGATGCTGGCGGGCGCTTTGGGCGGCGGGGAAGGTGCCTTGGCCGCGATTGGAACGGGCAGCTTTGTTGCGCGACGGTGCGGCGGTGATCTGCGCGCGGTTGGCGGTTGGGGGCTGGTCCTGTCGGATGAGGCCTCTGGCGCGTGGCTTGGGCGGGCCTTGCTGGCCGAGACTCTGGCGGCACAGGATGGCATGGTCGGGGCCACGGCGCTGACCCGGGACACGCTGGCGCATTTCGGCACGCCGTCAGACGTCGTGGCCTTCGCCGCCTCTGCCGCGCCCCATGCCTTTGCTGTGTTTGCACCGTCTGTGGTTGCAGCGGCGCAGGCAGGGGATGTGACGGCTGTGCGGCTGATGACCCGAGGGGCAGATTGGATCGAACAGGCGTTGCTGGCCACGGGCGCTGATCCGGCAGAGCCGCTTTGCCTGACGGGGGGTCTTGGTACGGCTTACGTGGATTACCTGACAAAGCCTTGGCATCTGGCGGACCCAATTGGCACGGCTTTGGACGGGGCATTGATATTGGCGAGAGAGCAATGATGCAGGCGATCAAGGGGCAGGTGTTCGACGGCCAGCGGCTGTGGGCCGAGCGGGTTTTGTTTCTGGATGCGCAGGGGCGGATTCTGGACGATGTCGCGGGCCACGACACACCGGTTGCCTACGTCGAGGGCGTGCTGATGCCCGGATTTGTCGACCTGCAAGTCAATGGCGGTGATGGCGTGATGTTGGGGGAAGCGCTGAGCCCCGACGGGGTGGCACGAATTGCTGCGGCCCATCAGCGGCTCGGCTGCGCCGGTATCCTGCCCACGCTGATCACGGATAGGCCCGCGCAGGTGACGGCTGCCATTGCGGCGGTGGCCGGGGCAATCGCCCAAGGCGCGTCCGGCGTGTTGGGTCTGCACCTTGAGGGGCCGCATCTGGACCCTGTCCGCAAGGGGGCCCATGACGCAACGCTGATCCGTCCGATGACCGATGCGGATTGCGCAGAACTTGTCGCCGCGGCTGCGATCTTGCCGAACCTCAAAGTGACGCTTGCACCGGAAAATGTAGGGTTGGCGCAGATCCGGCGTCTGGCCGATGCGGGTGTGATCGTATCGCTTGGCCACAGCGATTGCAGCTACGAGACGGCCCGCGCGGCGTTCGATGCCGGGGCCAGTTGTGTCACGCATCTGTTCAACGCCATGAGCGGGCTGGGTCACCGTGCGCCGGGTCTGGTGGGTGCGGCACTGGACAGTGATGTGGCCGTCGGTGTGATTGCGGATGGCGAACATGTGCATCCGGCGGCCTTGCGGGCGGCGTTGAATGCCAAACAGCGCGGCGCGATCTTTGCGGTGTCCGACGCCATGGCGGTGGCGGGGTCGGATCTGGACAGTTTTGACCTTGGCGGACGGCGGGTTCTACGCGGCGCGGGGCGTTTGACGCTGGCGGATGGCACGCTCGCCGGGGCGGATCTGACGTTAGCGCGGGCTGCGACAGGGCTGACCGAGATGGGTCAGCCGTTGGAGCGGGCCTTGGCCATGGTAAGCTCTGTCCCGGCGTCTGTGCTGCGCGATCCGATGGGCTGCGGACGTTTGCGGGCGGGCGTGCGCGTGCTGCACCTGAATGCGGGTGAGGCCTGCTGGCTGGGTCAGGACAGGTAGCCGCGCAGGCCGCTCAGCATATCCAGACAGGCCGACAGCTCGCTGCGGGCCACGAATTCATCCGCACGATGCGCCTGCTCGATCGAGCCGGGGCCGCAGACCACACATTGCGTGCCGAGCGACTGGAACAGCCCCGCCTCGGTGCCGAAACTGACCACATCGCAGCCATTGGCCCCGGTCAGGGCGCAGGCGATTTCGGCCATACGGTTGCGCGGCTCCGGCATCAGGCCTGCGACTTCGCCAATGACTTCACGCAGAATGCCGGCCTTGGGGTTGCGGCGTTGCATCTCTGCCAGCAACTCGGCCCCGTGACGGTCGATTTCGGTCAATACCTCGACCGCATCGCGGGGTGTCACGGGCCGCATTTCCCATTCCACCTGTGCCTGACCGGCGATCACATTGCGTGCGCTGCCCGCGTCAATCCGGCCGATGTTGATTGTGCTCCACGGCGGATCAAACGGGCTGTCGGCGGGTGCCTGCCCGCGCAATTGCTGCTCCAGCGACAACAGTTTGGTCGCGTAGCGCGTGGCATAGCCTGCGGCGTTGACACCGCGATCAGGGGCAGAGGCATGGCCTTCGACGCCATGGAAATGCGTGGTGTATTCGCAGCATCCCTTGTGCCCGTCGATCACCCGCATCAGCGTCGGCTCCCCCAGCAGAGCCATGGCGGGCCGCACCCCGCGCTGGTGAAGCACATCGACCAAAGCACGCGCCCCGTAACAGCCGACCTCTTCGTCATAGGTCAGCGCAATACAGACGGGCTCCTTCAGGGGCCAGTTGGCGATCTGCGGTGCGATGGCCAGAACACAGGCGATAAAGCCCTTCATGTCGCAAGTGCCGCGCCCGTACAGCCGGTCGTCGCGCGCGACCATGACAAAGGGATCGGAGGTCCAGTCAGGCTCTTCCGCAGGGACGACGTCGGAATGTCCCGACAGCACCAGCCCGCCGTCGGTGTCCGGCCCGAAACTGGCCCATAGGTTCGCCTTGCTCCCTGTGTCGTCGACCATAACCTCGCAGCGCGCGCCGAAACCGGACAGATAATCCGCCGCCCAATCGATCAGCGCGCGATTGCTGTCGGATGACACCGTGGGATAGGCGATCAGGGTGGCCAGCAGGTCTTCGGCGCTGCGCAACAAGGTCATGGGATGCTCTCCTTTTCATCAGCCGTGGCACTGGCGCGGGCAAAGGTCAATCACTGCGCTGGCCAAGGTGCGCGGCCTCGTCTAGGGTGCCTGCATCCTTGGCAATAAAGGCATTGCGCGCTGCTGTCAGGATGACGGAGCCTTTGGCCCCCGATGATCGCGCGGACCTCTGGCTATATCCATCACCTGCGGCGCGCAGCCGCATCCAGAGGAGGCATCATGCTGACCAACGACCAACTCGCCCAATGGGACCGCGAGAGCTTTTTCCACCCGTCGACACATCTGGCCCAGCACGCCCGTGGCGAAACCGCGACACGGGTGATCACCGGCGGCAAGGGCTGTCATATCACCGACCGCGACGGCAACCGGATGTTGGATGCCTTTGCCGGGCTGTACTGCGTCAACGTGGGCTATGGCCGCCCCGAGATTGCCGAGGCCATCGCCGAACAGGCGCGGGAGCTGGCCTATTATCATGCCTATGTGGGTCACGGGACAGAGGCGTCGATCACGCTGGCCAAGATGATCCTTGATCGCGCGCCCGCCAATATGTCCAAGGTCTACTTTGGCCTGTCGGGCTCGGACGCGAATGAAACCAACATCAAGCTGGTCTGGTACTACAACAACATCCTTGGCCGGCCTGAGAAGAAAAAGATCATCTCGCGCTGGCGTGGCTACCATGGGTCAGGGCTGATGACCGGATCGTTGACCGGGCTGGATCTGTTCCACCGCAAGTTTGATCTGCCGCTGGCACAGGTGATTCACACGGACGCGCCCTATTACTATCGCCGCGGCGATGCCTCGATGACCGAGGCGCAGTTCAGTGCGCAGTGCGCCGCCGAGCTGGAGGCGCTGATTGAACGGGAAGGGGCCGACACCATTGCCGCTTTCATCGGAGAGCCGGTTCTGGGCACAGGGGGCATCGTGCCGCCACCCGAAGGCTATTGGGAGGCGATCCAGGCCGTTCTGCAAAAGCACGATATCCTGCTCATCGCCGATGAGGTCGTGACCGGCTTTGGGCGGCTGGGCACCATGTTCGGATCGGATCATTACGGCATCAAGCCGGATCTGATCACCATCGCCAAAGGGCTGACCTCTGCCTATGCGCCGCTGTCGGGATCGATTGTCGGGGACCGGATGTGGCGGGTGCTGGAGCAGGGCACGGATGAGAACGGGCCGATTGGCCACGGCTGGACCTATTCGGCCCATCCCATCGGTGCTGCCGCCGGCGTGGCCAACCTGAAGTTGATCGACTCGCTGGAGCTTGTGCAGAACGCAGGCGAAACCGGTGCCTATCTGAACCGCGCGATGGCGGATGCGCTGGGCGATCATCCGCATGTGGGAGAGGTGCGTGGCGAGGGGATGCTGTGCGCCGTCGAGCTTGTCGAACAGCAGGACACGCGGCAGGCGTTTGACCCCGCGCGCAAGGTCGGGCCGCAGATTGCAGCGGCGCTGGCCGCACGCGGTGTGATCGCCCGTGCCATGCCGCAGGGGGATATTCTGGGCTTTGCGCCGCCGCTGTGTCTGACCCGTGCCGAGGCGGATGAAATTGCCACCAAAACGGCGGAGTCCCTGCGCGAGGTTCTTGGCTGAATTGGCGGGAACCTGCGGGCCGGTTGATCGCCGGCCCGAATTTATTTTGCCTTAGTCCAAAATAATTTTCAGACCGGAGTTGACTTTTTACTAGCTGCGCGTGCGCCGTTAATATTCTGATTGTTATAAGAAATTTTATCTTCCGGCTTGCGTTTTGTACGGATATTTACCTAGCGTCACAAAGGTGACAGGAAGTTTTCTGCCAATTGTAGTGAACCTTTTGTGGAGGCTGCGCGTAGTACCTGCAAATCTCCAATCAAGGGGATGCACGGCACAGTGGGAGTTTCCATGGCACTCGACGGCTTCAACGATCAAACCCTTTCCCGCCGGGCCATGAAGGCCGAATTGCTCGACGCTGAGACCGAGCTGGCATTGGCCTACGCATGGCGTGACCACGGCGATGAACAAGCGCTCCACCGGCTGATCCAGGCCTACATGCGCCTCGCGATCTCCATGGCCGCCAAGTTCAAACGGTACGGCGCGCCGATGAACGATCTGATCCAAGAGGCCGGTCTGGGTCTTATGAAAGCCGCAGACAAATTCGACCCCGATCGCGGTGTACGCTTTTCAACCTATGCGGTATGGTGGATCAAGGCGTCGATCCAGGACTACGTGATGCGCAACTGGTCTATGGTCCGCACGGGATCAACGTCGTCGCAAAAAGCGTTGTTCTTTAACATGCGCCGCGTGCAGGCCCGGTTGGAGCGGGAGGCACAGACAGCGGGCGAAAAGCTGGACGGGCATCAGCTGCGTCATATGATCGCCACCGAAATCGGTGTGCCGCTGCGCGATGTCGAGATGATGGAAGGTCGCCTGTCCGGCTCAGATTTCTCGCTGAACGCGACGCAATCTGTCGAAGACGAAGGGCGCGAGTGGATCGACACGCTTGAAGACGACAGCGCACAAAGCGCGGAACTGGTCGAGAATTCCCACGACACGGAATGCCTGCGCGATTGGTTGGTGCAGGCCATGGGCTCGCTCAACGAACGTGAACGGTTCATTATCCGCGAACGCAAGCTGCGCGAAGATGTGCGGACGCTGGAAAGCCTTGGCAACGAGCTGGGCCTTTCCAAGGAGCGTGTGCGCCAGCTTGAGGCAGCGGCCTTCGGCAAGATGCGAAAGGCGCTTGAGGCGCAAAGCGCAGAAGTGCAACACTTCCTCGCATGATCTATGCGCTGACCTTGTTGCTGACCCTATTCATGACCCCCGCAGCCATGGCTGACGGGGGTTTTGACATATCGCAACTGGATGGCGCGGACGTCGTGTTTCTGGGCGAAGTGCATGACAACCCCGCCCATCACCGTCGACAGGCAGAGGTGGTCGCAGCGCTGCAGCCCCGCGCCATTGTGTGGGAAATGCTGACCGGCGTGCGCGCTTCGGCGATCACGCCAGAATTGCTGGGCAGCGAGCGCGTCCTAGGTGCATTTCTGTATTGGGAGGAGAACGGCTGGCCGGATTTTGCCCTGTATTATCCCATCTTTGCCGCCGCCCCGGAGGCGCAGCATTTTGGAGCCGCGCTTCCGCGTGACGAAGCGCGCGAGGTCATGGGGCGTCCGCTGGCAGAGGTGTTTGGCACAAATGCGCAGATGTTCGGCGTCGATCAGCCCTTGCCCGCGGCCGAGCAGCAGGCCCGTGAAGCGCTGCAGATGGCGGCGCATTGCGACGCTTTGCCAGCCGAGATGCTGCCCGTGATGGTGGACATTCAGCGTCTGCGGGACGCGCGTCTCGCGGCGGTCGTGCGAGAGGCCGTGACGGTCAACGGGGCGCCGGTGGTGGTGATCACGGGGAACGGCCATGCGCGTACGGATTGGGGCGCGCCTGCGGTTCTCGGCAGTGCTATGCCGGATCTGACGATCCTGTCGCTGGGGCAGGGCGAAGATGGCCGCCAACCCGAGGGCACATTTGATGTGTTGGTAGACGCGCCCGCCGTGGAACGACCCGACCCATGCGATGCGTTCCGGTAACCTACGCGGAGTGATCCACGCTGCCGCTGCGTTCCTCGGCGCGCAGAGCGGCAAGGTCGGCTTGCGCCTGTGCCCGCGTGGCATCTGCCAAGGCAGCCACCTTGCGATCCGCGCTGGAGGGTTCGGCTGGCGCAAGCGCGGCAGCCTTGACCTGCTGCATCTTGTCGATTGTCGCCTCCGGGTCCCCCGCAACGGGTGAGACATCAATCGGCACCTCGCCCCCGATGGCGTAGCGTTTTCCATCCGGCCCGATTTGGTAGGTGTAGCTGGCACTGCCTGCGTAGGCCCCGCCCACCGCCATATGCGCCTGTTCATGTGCGCGCACCTCGCGGTCGCGCGCGGCAAGGTCCTTGATCATCTGCTGTTCGGCCTGCGTGGGCGTCAAACTGTCCGTCGGGGTGACGGTTGTGTCCTTGGCCCGGGCTTGTGCATCGGCTGTGCGCGCCTCTGCCAGTTTGGCGTGATACGTGGCCATCAACGGGGCCAGTGCCGCCCAGCCCGATTTCTGTTCACTGTCATGAAGCTGCATCGTCTGCTTTCCTTTCGTGACGCCGCAAGGGTAGGATGCAAACGTTAAGGGGCGGCTAATCTGCGCCTCGGGCTCACGAAGACGGGAAGACCGCTATGACGCTGGCTGGCAAGCGCATCCTTTTGATCATCGGCGGCGGCATTGCGGCCTACAAAAGTCTCGATCTGATCCGGCGTCTGCGGGAACGGGGCGCGTCGGTCAGCCCCGTGATGACCCGCGCCGCGGAGCAATTCGTCACACCGCTGAGCGTCTCCGCGCTTGCCGGAGAGGAGGTGCATCGGGATCTGTTCGACCTGACCAAAGAGGCCGAGATGGGCCACATCCAGCTGTCCCGCGTGGCCGATCTGGTGGTCGTGGCACCGGCGACGGCGGATCTGATGGCCAAGATGGCGGCGGGTCAGGCCAGCGATCTGGCCACGACCCTTCTGATGGCGACGGATACGCCGGTCATGATCGCGCCCGCGATGAATGTGCGCATGTGGGATCACCCGGCGACGCAACGCAATCTGTCGACGCTGACCGGTGACGGCATTTCCGTGGTCGGGCCAAATGACGGTGACATGGCCTGTGGCGAGTATGGGCCGGGCAGAATGGCGGAGCCGCTTGAAATTGTCGCCGCAGTCGAGCGTGCCTTGGCGTCTGGGCCGCTGGTGGGGCGGCGGATTCTTGTGACCTCCGGCCCGACGCATGAGCCCATTGATCCGGTGCGCTATATCGCCAATCGGTCGTCCGGCGCGCAGGGCACGGCGATTGCGCAGGCGTTGCGCGATCTTGGCGCGGACGTGGTTTTTGTCACCGGCCCTGCAGACGTGGCGCGCCCCGAAGGGGTCGAGGTGATCGAGGTCGAAAGCGCACAACAGATGTATGATGCGGTCATGGGGTGCCTGCCGGTGGACGTGGGGGTGTTTGCCGCGGCCGTGGCGGACTGGCGGGTCAAAAGCGCCTCTGGATCGAAGATCAAGAAACAGGCGGGGGCTTTGCCAGTGCTGGAATTCGCCGAAAACCCTGACATCCTGGCAACGGTGTCGCAGATGGGCGAGGGCCGCCCCGGTCTTGTGGTTGGCTTCGCTGCGGAAACCGATGATGTGGTGGCTCATGCGACCGCCAAACGCGCGCGCAAGAGGTGTGACTGGATTGTTGCCAATGACGTCTCACCGGACACCGGCATTATGGGCGGCTCCGAAAACAGTGTGATCCTGATTTCCGCAGCCGGGGCCGAGCATTGGCCACGTGCTCCCAAGCAGGAGGTGGCGCGGAAGCTGGCCGCGCGGATTGCGGATGCGCTGGGCGGCGACGCGCGTTGAGAGGGTGGATTTAGGTATTTTTCCAAGGAAAAGACGGGTGCGGGGCTATATCAACGCGGGCCGTGGCGAAACAGGAGAGGATCATGGTTGAAATCGTCTTTGCCTGGGAGGACGGGGCGGACCGTGCTTTGGGATTGCCGGTTTATGCCAGCGCGGGGGCGGCCGGGGCCGATGTGCGGGCGAACCTGCCCGACCGTGGCGAGATCCGGCTTGCCCCCGGTGCGCGGGTGTTGGTGCCCACGGGGCTGCGGCTTGCTATTCCGCAAGGGTTTGAAGTGCAGATCAGGCCGCGGTCCGGGCTGGCGTTGAAACACGGGATCACCCTGCCCAACGCGCCGGGCACGATTGATTGTGATTATCGCGGGCCTTTGGGCGTTATTTTGATGAACGCCGGAGAGGCCGAGTTTGTCGTCGGGCATGGCGACCGTATTGCGCAAATGGTTGTGGCGCCTGTGGTGCAGGTGGCGATGCGTGTGGCCGATGATCTGGACGAGACCGCACGTGGGGCAGGCGGGTTCGGGTCGACCGGTGTACGTGGAGACGTGTCCCGATGATGCTGGTCTTGGTGATCGCTGCGCTGATTTGGTGGGGGGGCGCCTATGTGGGTGTCTCGCGCGCGGCGCGCGCTGGCGCTTTGGCCGGGCTTTATGGCGTGGTGCTTCTTGTCCATGCGCTTTTGCCTGAGGGGCATGTGCTGCGTGGCGTAGTTGGGGGCAGTCTGGCGGGGTGGCTGATCCTTGGCGGGGTAGGCGTTTTGATTGCCGGGTATTCAGCGCTGTTGCGGCGGCTGCGGCGGCAGGTGGATGATGCGGCACCGCCGCCCGCCCAGCCGGATGCGGGCACATTCGCGGAAGGCGAGTTGGACCGTTACGCCCGTCACATCGTTCTGCGCGAGATCGGAGGCATGGGGCAGCGGCGTCTGAAACAGGCCCGTGTTCTGGTTGTCGGGGCCGGTGGGCTGGGATCGCCAGCCTTGTTGTATCTGGCGGCGGGGGGTGTCGGGACCATCGGGGTTGTCGATGACGACGTGGTGGATCACGGCAATCTGCAGCGACAGATCATTCATAACGACGCAGGCATTGGTTCGGCCAAGGTGTTTTCGGCCAAGGCTGCGATGGAGGCGTTGAACCCTTATGTGGTGGTGCGGCCTTATCGGAGGCGGCTGGACGAAAGCAGTGTGGCGGCTTTGGTGGAGGAGTATGATGTCGTTCTGGATGGAACGGACAATTTCGAGACCCGCTATCTGGTGAATGCTGCCTGCGTGGCGGCGGGTAAGCCGCTGATTTCCGGCGCGCTGAGCCAGTGGGAAGGGCAGCTGTCGGTGTTTGATCCGGCGCATGATGCGCCCTGTTATCAATGTATCTTTCCGCAGGCGCCTGCGGCGGAGCTTGCGCCCTCTTGCGCCGAGGCGGGTGTTCTGGGTCCTTTGCCGGGTGTGGTGGGTGCGATGATGGCGGCAGAATGTATCAAGGTGCTGGCCGGTGCAGGGCAGGTGTTGCGCGGCGAGATGATGATCTACGACGCGCTTTGGGGTGAAAGCCGCAAGATTGGCCTGTCGCGACGTGCCGATTGTCCGACCTGTGGTGGGGTGGCGGTACAGAAACCCGCATCGGGGTGATTGAAGCCACGGGGGATGCGCCATAGCTTTGTCTCAAATAGGAGACAGATTATGACCAACCCCCTGCTGGCCTCTTGGGACACGCCCTTTGGTATCGCGCCGTTTGACCAGATCAGCGACGATGATTTCGGTCCCGCCTTCGATACGGCAATGGCCGAACACCTTGCCGAGATCGACGCGATTGCATCGAATGCGGAGGCCCCGACCTTTGCCAATACCATCGAGGCCATGATGGGCGCGGGGGCGGCCTTGGATCAGGTCGCCGGTGTGTTCTTTAATCTGGCGGGATCGGACAGCAATCCGGCGCGCGAGGCCTTGATGCGTGATATTGCCCCGAAGCTGTCGGCGCATTCCTCGGCGATTTATTCAAATGCGGATTTGTTCGCGCGGGTGCAGGCGGTGTGGGACGCGCGCGAGACCTTGGACTTGAGCGATGAACAGGCGCGTGTCCTGATGCTGACGCACCGTGGTTTCGTGCGTGCGGGTGCTGCATTGAGCGGCGCGGAAGGGGCGCGGATGACCGCCGTGAAGGGGCGTCTGGCAGAGCTGGGCACGGCCTTTACCCAGAATGTTCTGGCGGATGAAAGATCATGGTCGATGGAGCTGTCGGAGGCGGATCTGACGGGGCTTCCGGGCTTTGTTGTCTCTGCCCTGCGCGGTGCTGGCGAAGAACGCGGTACGGGTCCTTGTGTGACGCTGTCGCGATCTGTCATCACGCCTTTCTTACAGTTTTGTCCGGACCGGGATCTGCGGCGCCGCGCCTTTGCCGCATGGGCCGCGCGTGGGGCCAACGGGGGCGAGACAGACAACCGCGACATAGCGGCGGAGACGCTACGTCTGCGTGAAGAGCGGGCCAATCTGTTGGGCTACGCCGATTTTTCCGCTTTCAAGCTGGAAACCGAGATGGCCGGAGATGCCGGTCGGGTGCGTGATCTGCTGATGCAGGTCTGGGCCCCGGCGCGGGAGGCTGCCTTGGCCGATCAAGCAGTGCTTGAGGGCATGTTGACGGCTGACGGCTATGAGGCCCCGCTGGAGCCATGGGATTGGCGTTATTACTCAGAGAAGCGGCGTCAGGCCGAACACGATCTGGACGAGGCCGAGGTCAAGCCGTACTTCCAGCTGGATCGCATGATCGAAGCCTCCTTTGCCTGCGCCGAGCGGTTGTTCGGTCTGGGCTTTGCACCACTGGATGTACCGTTGTACCACCCCGATTGCCGCGCATGGGAGGTGACCCGCAACGGTCAGACCATCGCGGTCTTTATCGGCGATTACTTTGCGCGTGGATCGAAGCGGTCCGGGGCGTGGTGTTCCGCGATGCGGGCGCAGCGGAAATTCCCCGACGCGCAGATCCCGATCGTGGTGATCGTGTGCAATTTTGCCAAGGGCGATCCGGCGCTGCTGTCCTACGATGATGCGCGCACCTTGTTTCATGAATTTGGCCATGCGTTGCACCAGATGCTGTCTGATGTGACCTATGAGATGGTGTCGGGCACGTCGGTGGCGCGTGACTTTGTCGAACTGCCCAGCCAGCTTTACGAACATTGGCTGGAGGTGCCCGAAGTGCTGGCGGAGTTTGCCACCCATGCCGACACCGGCGCGGCGATGCCGCAGGCGCTGCTGGACAAGGTGCTGGCCGCGGCGACCTATGACATGGGGTTCCAGACCGTGGAATATATCGCCTCTGCCATGGTCGATCTGGAATTCCACAGCGGTCCTGCACCGGCCGATCCGATGCAGAAACAGGCCGAGGTTCTGGAACAGCTTGGCCTGCCGCGTGCGATCACGATGCGCCACGCCACGCCGCATTTCGCGCATGTCTTTGCCGGTGACGGATATTCCAGCGGCTACTACAGCTACATGTGGTCCGAGGTCATGGATGCCGATGCCTTTGCCGCCTTCGAGGAGACCGGCGATGCCTTTGATCCCGAGATGGCAAAACGGCTGGAGGATTTCATCCTGTCGCAAGGCGGATCGGACGAGGCAGAGGCGCTGTACACCGGCTTCCGTGGCCGCATGCCGGGGGTCGAGGCGTTGTTGAAAGGGCGCGGTCTGGCGGCCTGAAACGCTCATACCGAAAAAAGCGACGCAGCCCTGTGATCGGGCTGCGTCATGTTCGATGGGTCAGAACGGGGCGCGTTCCAGCGCGTAGCCTTCGGCTTCGAGCAGGGCGAGAACGCCGGTCTCTCCGGCGAGATGGGCTGCACCAAAGGCCGCGACCACGGTGCCTTCGGTGTCTGCCAAAGCCTGCTCCAGCGCGGTGATCCATGCGGTGTTGCGCGCCGTCAAAAGCGCGTCGTTCATGGAGTCAAAGACCGCTTCGTTTTCCGCGTCGTCCAAGGGGGTCACCCGTGGCGAGACGACTTCCAGCACCAGTTGCCCCAAGGCGTGATCCTCGGTGAAATAGGTGGCCAGAAGCGTCTCGAAGAGGTCTTCGTTCACATCCGATGGCGCAAGGGCCGCGCGGATCATCGACAGTTGCGTCTCCATCGGGATCTCCGCGAACAGCCGGATCGCGGTGTCATAGGGCTCCAGCGATGCTGTGGCCACGCCTGCATCCTCGGCGATCTGTTCCAGCCGGTGGTCGAGCCCGTTCATCTCTGCGACCTGACTGGCCATGCAGGCGGGCATCGACAGCAGAACCGACACATACCACGGCTTCATCCGCGCCCCCATGAAAGGCGGCATGCCCCGCGCCTCCAATGCGTTGGACAGTTGCACCCAGTCCGCCTGATCCAGCAGATCCGGCAGGCTTTGACCGTCGAGCAGGAACAGCGACGGATCGCTGGCAATCTGTGCTTCGAGCGTGGCAGAATCCTCGGCATTCATTTCCAGCAGCAGCAGGCTCGCGTCCTGAATAATGGGGGCGAGGCGTTCTGCAGGTCCGTCCAGCCGGTCGTCTGACAGGTGGACCGTGCCGATCAGATGCAGCCGTTCCTCCCCACGCGTGGCGATCCAATGGTTGCCGGTGGGGTAGGGGGTCTGCGCCAGACGTTGCGCCACTTCGGCCTGTTCGGCCTCGGTCAACTGGCTGCGAATGTCCGTGCCGGTGCATTGGGCCTGCCCGGCTGTGGCAAGGCCGCACAGGGCTGCGAGCAGGATAAACAAACGGGTCATGACGTCTCCTTGGCTTTCGGGGGCACTCTTTCCAAAACCGCGGCGCTGGACAAGAGCCCGCAAGCAGGGACAAAAAGGCGCATGAAGCGGGAAAGCGAATTATACGGGCCGGTTAAAGCGGTGCTGGAGGCTCAGGGCTATCGTGTCAAAGGCGAGGTCGGCGCGGCGGATCTGGTCGCCCTGCGCGAGGGGGATGACATGCCGGTCATCGTCGAGCTGAAGCTGCGGATCACGCTGTCGCTGTATCATCAGGCCTGCGCCCGACTGCGGATCACGGACCATGTCTATATCGCGGTGCCCAAGCCGTCGGGCCGCACGGCGCGGCGCGCGCTCAAGGATAATCTGGCCATGTGTCGCCGGCTGGCGCTGGGGTTTATCGTGGTGCTACCGGACGGGCGTGCCGAGGTGCTCTGCGATCCCGCGCCCTATGCGCCGCGCAAGGACAAGCGCAAGGCCGCCCGCCTGTTGCGAGAGTTTCACGCGCTGCGCGGTGATCCGAACGAAGGCGGGGCCACGCGCCACGGTATTGTCACAGCCTACCGGCAAGATGCGCTGGTCTGTGCGGCGCATCTGTTGGAACACGGGGCAAGTCGGGGGCGCGACGTCGCCAAGGCCACCGGCATCACGCGCGCCACAACCGTTATGCGCGACAATCATTACGGCTGGTTCGACAAGGTCGCGACCGGAGTCTATGCGTTGAATGACGCAGGCCGCGCGGGGCTGGTTCACTGGGCCGGCTCGTGGGAGGCAGAGCCCGCCGCAGCCGACTGACGTTTGGCCCGCGCGTTCAGCCGTTCGCGGTGCAAGGTATACAGCCCTGACGCCACGATGATCGCGCAGCCGACAAAGGTCCAGCCATCGGGCAGGTCTCCGAAGACGACAAAGCCGTAGAATGTGCTCCAGATGATCAGGGAATATTGCATTGGCGCCACGACGCTGGCTTGGGCAATATCAAGGGCGCGGATCACCAGAACCTCACCCAGACCGGCGGTCACCGCAAGTCCCACCGCTACGGCCCACAGCGTTGGTGAGTGCAGGTTCTGCCAGACAAAGGGCAGGGTGACCGACAGGATCAGCGTCGCGGTGATCGAGGTATAGGCCACGGTGGTGGGCACGGAATCGAGCCCCGCCAGACTGCGCGACAGCACCTGTCGTGTCGAAAAGAACAGCGCGGCCACCACGATGAACAAAATGGCGGGGTGAAATACGCCCATGCCGGGACGGATCACCACCAGCATGCCGACAAAGCCGACCGCCACCGCTGCCCAACGGCGCGGGCCAACGGGTTCGCGCAGCACGATTGCCCCCAGCAGGGTGACCAGGAACGGCGCGATAAAGGTCACCGCCGTCGCATCTGCCAGCGGCACATGGCGCACGGCTAGAACGAAAAACACCGCCGATCCGATGGCTGTCAGCCCGCGAGCGATCTGTAAAAACGGCAGGCGGGAGCGCAGGATATGCGGACCCTTGAGCGCGAGCAGGATGACAACGCCCACGAACAGCCCGAATTGGCGAAACCACACGACCTGCGCGGGGTGAAGGTGTTCGGCCAGCACTTTGGCCTGCACGTCACAGGCCGCAAAGGCAAAGAACCCCGCCGACATCAACATCAGCCCACGGATGTTGTCAGGTTCGGGAACGGGCTTGCCCTCTTGGATGGGTGTTGTGCGTAGGGTGGGCATGGTCTGGCTTTCTGCTGAACGCGCAAAGCATAGGGGCGGACCCACACGCCATACAAGCGCAAAGCTGCCTTCGGCAGATAGATGACACGAGCACTCATTGCGGGGTGGTCCGGGGCGCGCGCGTATCTTTTGGGCAGGGTTGGCGGCTTTTCTTGAGGATAGACGTTATTTTTCTGACTTTCTGCGGCGGAAAGGCGCAGAGATCGCGTAACAGTACATGAACGGCACGCATGACAGGAGCATTCGCGGTGCGCAAATTCTGGCAGGACGCCCCACTGTTGACGGCCGCCATGGTGGTGGCGCTGCTTGTGGCCGGGTTCTTTGCCGTCCAGTTGGTGCTCAATGCCATCTACTGGAACGACCCTCGCCATCAGGACATGGACATTGCCCCGTGGATGACGCCGCGCTTTGTGGCCATGTCGTGGGGCGTGCCGGTGCCTGTTGTCCGATCCGCATTGGATCTGCCGCCGCCTGACGGCAAGCCGCAACCGCTGCAACGCATCGCGCAGGAACGCGGCATCGCTGTCGAAGACCTCGCACAGGATCTCGAAGCCGCCATCCTGCAGTACCGCGAGGGCCGTGGAGATGAGTGATACCGTCTTTACCCTTGTTTCCGAATACGGGCTGTGGATGGTCGGTGTGTCGGCGTATCTGTCCTGTCTTCTGGTGCCGATCCCTACGGCACTGGTGATGCTGGCAGCGGGGGCGTTTTCCGCCTCGGGGGATCTGGTGGTCTGGCAGGTCTGGCTGGTGGCGTGGCTTGCGGCGCTGGCGGGGGACAACACGGGCTATCAGATCGGGCGCATGGGGGGCGTGCCGTTGATCCGCATGTTGGGCCTGCGCACTGGCAAGACCGAGCTGATCTCGCGCGGGGAGCAGGCCGTCGACCGCCACGGCGGCCTGGGCGTGTTCTTTTCCACCTGGCTGGTGGCGCCCCTGGGGCCTTGGGTCAATCTGATCGCAGGGGCGATGCGATTGCCGCGCGCCAAGTTCGCGGTCTGGGACACCGCAGGTGAGACGATCTGGGTCAGCTTTTACGTGGCACTTGGTTACCTGTTTGGTGGCCAGATTGACGTGGTGTCCGAAACCGTCAGTGACTGGGCTGGACTGGTCGCAGCCCTTGCAGTCGCGATTGGATTGTTCGCGCTCTTGGCGGCACGCCAGCGCCGCCGACGTCAGATGGCCAGCGCGTCGTAACTGTCGCGCAGCAGGCGGGCCGACGCCGCCAGATCATGGCGTTCCCCCTCGGACAGATCGGGCATCAATTCTGAGCTCACCCCTGCACGCCCAACCACGCGCGGCAGCGAGCAGCACACCTGTGGGACGTCCAGCACATCGGACAGGGTGGAGACCGTCAGTACCGTTTGTTCGTCCTGCGCAATGGCGGCCACGATCCGCGCCAGACCGGCGCCGATCCCGTACCATGTCGCGCCCTTGCCTTCGATGATGGTGTAGGCCGCACGGCGCACGCCCGTATCGATGCGCTGGCGAAGGCTGTCGGTCAAAGGGGCGCGCATCTGGGCTGCAAAACTGTCCAGCCCGACAGAGCCCGCGCGGGCAGAGGACCAGCCAAGCACCTCGCTGTCGCCATGCTCGCCCAGCACATAGGCGTGAACAGACCGCGGCGCGATGCCCAGATGCTGCCCCAGCAGCCAGCGGAACCGCGCCGTATCAAGGATCGTGCCCGATCCGATCACCCGTCCCGCGGGCAGACCCGACAGCTTTTGCGTGACCTGTGTCATAATGTCGACGGGGTTGGAGGCGACCAGCAGAATGGCATCGGGCGCATAGCGTATGACGCGTGCCACGACATCCGCAAACACCTGCGCGTTGCGTGACAGCAGTTGCAATCGCGTCTCTCCGGGCTTTTGCGAAACCCCGCAGGCGAGGATGACAACCGATGCACCTTCTAGGTCGGCGTATTCCCCTGCCATAATATGTGCGGGCGCGGCAAAGGGGACAGCGTGGGCGATGTCTTCGGCCTCGGCGCGGGCACGGGCTGCGTCCAGATCGACCATCACAATGGACGAGGCCACACCTTGTTGCACACAGGAAAAGGCCGCTGCCGATCCCACCATGCCTGCTCCGACGATGCCAAGTTTCATAACCGCCCCCGATTGCTGTCTCGCTTTGGCAAGATAGCGCATCCGGCGGTCGCGCGCGCCTGTTTTCGACGCATGGGCGGGCGAGACGGGGTGAGAAGCTGAGCGGTGGCTCAAATTCCGGCAGGGGCACCTTAGGTTCAAGGCCAGGCAGCGCTGTCCGAAAGTGTAGAAAATTTCACGCGCCCGTGTTGACACGACTCGCTGCGCTCCTTACCTCCCTTGCCGTTAGCACTCTCTGCGGATGAGTGCTAACGGCTCGCTCGATGACGAGGGGCCAGAGTTGTAACTTTGAGTCAGGAGACCTCAGAGATGGCATTCAAACCGCTTCATGACCGCGTTTTGGTTCGTCGCACAGAATCGGACGAAAAGACCTCCGGCGGGCTGATCATCCCCGACAGCGCCAAAGAAAAGCCGGCGGAAGGCGTGGTTGTCGCGTGTGGCGAAGGCGCACGTAAAGACAGCGGCGAACTGATCGCAATGGCTGTGAGCGAAGGCGACAAAGTCCTCTTCGGCAAGTGGTCCGGCACCGAAGTCACCGTCGAAGGTGAAGAGCTGCTGATCATGAAGGAAAGCGACATCCTCGGCATCATCAGCTGAGGGCACGGTGGGTTGTAAACCCACCCTACGTCCAGCGGCCTTACCGGCCCATTCCTGATAGACCCAAACAACAGTTTTAGGAGACTACAATGTCTGCAAAAGACGTGAAGTTCGATACCGACGCCCGCAACAAGATGCTCAAAGGCGTGAACATCCTCGCCGACGCGGTGAAGGTGACCCTCGGCCCCAAAGGCCGTAACGTTGTGCTCGACAAATCCTTTGGCGCACCGCGCATCACCAAGGACGGCGTGTCCGTGGCGAAGGAAATCGAACTGGAAGACAAGTTCGAGAACATGGGCGCACAGATGGTGAAGGAAGTTGCTTCCCGCACCAACGACGAAGCGGGCGACGGCACCACCACCGCGACCGTTCTGGCCCAAGCCATCGTCAAGGAAGGCCTGAAGGCCGTTGCCGCGGGCATGAACCCGATGGACCTGAAACGCGGCATCGATCTGGCGACCACCAAAGTCGTCGAAGCGATCAAGGCAGCAGCACGTCCCGTGAACGACTCCGCTGAAGTCGCTCAGGTTGGCACCATCTCCGCCAACGGCGAAGCTGAAATCGGTCGTCAGATCGCGGACGCGATGCAGAAGGTCGGCAACGAGGGTGTGATCACCGTCGAAGAGAACAAAGGCCTCGAAACCGAGACCACCGTTGTGGAAGGCATGCAGTTCGATCGCGGCTACCTGTCGCCCTACTTCGTGACCAACCCCGACAAGATGATTGCAGAGCTCGACGACTGCATGATCCTGCTGCACGAGAAGAAACTGTCCTCGCTGCAGCCGCTGGTTCCGCTGCTCGAGCAGGTGATCCAGTCGCAAAAGCCGCTGCTGATCATCGCAGAAGACGTCGAAGGCGAAGCGCTGGCGACCCTCGTGGTCAACAAGCTGCGTGGCGGCCTGAAGATCGCAGCCGTCAAAGCACCGGGCTTCGGTGACCGTCGCAAGGCCATGCTGCAGGACATCGCGATCCTGACCGGCGGCCAGGTGATCTCTGAAGATCTGGGCATGAAGCTCGAGAACGTCACTATGGACATGCTGGGCACGGCGAAAACCGTGAACATCTCCAAGGACGAGACCACCATCGTGGACGGTCACGGCGAGAAGGCAGAGATCGAGGCACGTGTTGCTCAGATCCGCACCCAGATCGAAGAGACCACCTCGGACTACGACCGTGAGAAGCTGCAGGAACGTGTTGCCAAGCTGGCAGGCGGTGTTGCTGTGATCCGCGTCGGCGGCATGACCGAAGTCGAAGTGAAAGAGCGCAAGGACCGTGTGGACGATGCTCTGAACGCGACCCGCGCAGCCGTGCAGGAAGGCATCGTCGTTGGCGGTGGTGTTGCTCTGGTTCAGGCAGGCAAGTCTCTGGAAGGCGTCGAAGGTGCCAACGCGGACCAGAACCGCGGCATCGCGATCATCCGCGCCGCTCTCGAAGCACCGCTGCGCCAGATCGCGCAGAACGCCGGTGTGGACGGCTCTGTTGTGGCAGGCAAGGTGCGTGAATCCACCGACCTGAAGTTTGGCTACAATGCTCAGACCGACGAATATGGCGACATGTTCTCCTTCGGCGTGATCGACCCGGCCAAAGTGACCCGTACCGCTCTGGAAGACGCGGCATCGGTTGCTGGTCTGCTGATCACTACCGAAGCGATGGTGGCCGACAAGCCCGCCAAAGAAGGCGCGCCCGCAGGTGGCGGCATGCCCGACATGGGCGGCATGGGCGGCATGATGTAATCTGCCCCCTGTTTGGGAAATATGTCCTTCGGGAGAGACAAAGGCGCCCTCGGGCGCCTTTGTTGCGTTTTGGCGATGCTGTGACGCATCGAATTGTTATCGTCGTTCGGTGCAGATTGCATTACGCTACGGCAAGAATGGGGCGGAGAAGATGAGCAGACGCGACAGGCGCAAAGCGATGGAATTGCGATTACCGGATGATCTGCGCCTGAGATTGGTTGCGACCACCGACCAGCATCTGCCGCTGGCCTATCTGGCGCGTCAGGCTTTGCGGCAGGCGTTTGAACGGGGACATGGCTGGGAGACAGCGATACAGCCCGGTGATTCACGCCCCATCCTGTTGCAACTGACGACCGAGGAACAGGCCCAGCTGGCCAGATGGGCCGATCAGGCGGACAGTCAGGAGGTCGCGATCCTGTCGCTGATCGCGACCGTCGTTTAAGGCAAATCTAAGGCAGCCTTGTGTGGCTTTCAGGGGATAACCCTGTGGGAAAGCCGGAACTGTGGTGCGGCTGCATAGGTGGCGCTGTGGGTAACTTTTGCGGCTTCCTGCGTGGCTTGTTGGCCGATGTGGAATCAGTGTCTATCCACCGCATGGATATGGCTCTGGAAGAGGCTTTGTGGGCGCAGGACTTGCCCCGTGTGGCAGGCGTGGATGAAGTGGGCCGTGGCCCGCTTGCCGGTCCTGTGGTGGCCGCTGCCGTGGTGCTGAACCGCGAATCAATCCCCGAGGGGTTAAACGATTCGAAAAAGCTCAGCGCCAAGCGGCGGGCCTTTCTCGCGCCGCTGCTGTGGCAATCTGCCGAGGTCTCGATCGGGGTCGCCACGGTGGAGGAGATTGACCAGATCAATATCCTGCAGGCCAGCCTGTTGGCCATGCGACGCGCCGTAGAAGGGCTGCAAAGCGCCCCGTCGCATGTGCTGGTGGACGGCAACCGGATCCCCCCCGGATTGCCCTGCGATGCGACCGCTGTTGTGGGGGGCGATGGCAAATCGGCCTCCATCGCGGCGGCGTCAATTGTGGCAAAAATCTGGCGCGATGATGTCATGAAGGAGGCCGCGACACAGTGGCCGGGTTATGGTTGGGAAACAAACGCCGGGTACCCGACGAAGTGTCACAAATCTGCCCTCCGAAATCTTGGGGTGACCCCTTTCCATAGACGATCCTTCAAACCGGTACGCGATATCTTGTGACAAGTTTAAATCGCAAGGCCGTGATAACTTTAAATAATTGACCCTGAATCATTTTCGAATCAGATTCGATGCCAACGAACGAGCGTGAAAACACGCCGGGGACTGAGGCAGAGAATGACAACCATGACACGAGCGAAGAGCGCCCCCGCGCTCCCGATCAATACAATTATGTCCGGCGACTGTATCGAAGTAATGAACAGTCTGCCCGAGGCATCCGTCGACCTGATTTTCGCGGATCCGCCATATAATTTGCAGCTGAAGGGCGATCTGCATCGCCCCGACAATTCCAAGGTCGATGCCGTCGATGATCATTGGGACCAATTCAACAGTTTTGCCGCGTACGACAGCTTTACCCGAGACTGGCTGAAAGCGGCGCGCCGGTTGCTCAAGCCTGACGGGGCTATTTGGGTAATCGGCTCTTATCACAACATTTTTCGGGTCGGTGCCGCGCTACAGGACGCAGGCTACTGGATCTTGAACGATGTTGTTTGGCGCAAATCGAACCCGATGCCGAACTTCCGTGGCAAGCGGTTTACCAACGCCCATGAAACGATGATCTGGGCGTCGAAGTCCGAAGGCGCGAAATACACCTTTAACTACGAGGCGCTCAAATCCCTGAACGAGGGCGTGCAGATGCGCTCTGACTGGGTTTTGCCGATCTGCAACGGCAACGAGCGGTTGAAGGATGAAAACGGCGACAAGGCGCATCCGACACAAAAACCGCAAAGCCTGCTTCACCGCGTGATTGTAGGGGCCACAAACCCCGGTGATGTGGTGCTCGACCCGTTTTTTGGCACGGGTACCACAGGTGCCGTCGCCAAAATGCTGGGACGTGATTTCATCGGTATCGAGCGTGAGGAAGCCTACCGCAAGGTGGCTCAGAAGCGGATCGCAGACATTCGTCCGTTTGATAGCTCTGCACTGCAAGTGAGCCAATCGAAGCGTGCCGAACCGCGTGTCCCGTTTGGTCAACTGGTCGAACGTGGCATGCTGCGTCCGGGTGAAATGTTGATGAACGCCCGTGGCCAGCAAGCCAAAGTGCGCGCCGATGGCACCCTTGTTGGTGACGGCGTAACCGGCTCGATCCACCAGGTTGGTGCCAAGCTTGAGGGCGCGCCATCCTGCAACGGCTGGACCTACTGGCATTTCCAGCGCGAAGGGAAAACGGTCCCGATCGACGTGCTGCGCCAACAGGTTCGCGCGGATATGCAGTAACCGGATAGTCTTAAGACTTTCACAACAACAGACACCGCCGGTGCCCTGAGCCGTTTGACGTGCTCGGGCACCACACCTCACCCCGTCTGCCTGGCAGACGGGGCTTTTTGGTTTGATCCGTGGTGTTCCGGGCGTTTGCCGCGAAGGCTGCGATAAATTGCACGGAAAATTTCTTCTGATGCGAGGCTTTGTTTACCTCCTGTGACTAGGGTCGCCGGGCAATGGAATTGGTCGGCTCAGGGGGCCGGCAGAATAAAGGTGAAACATGTCCAGATTTTCGATCCGCTGGCAGATCATGTGTCTGGCAGTTCTGTTTATCGCCTGCCTGGTATTTCTGTCCGGGTTTTCCTGGCTGACGAATCGGACGTCGACGGAGACTTTTTACAGGTTCGAACGCGCGGCGCTGCAGAACAACAGCCTGAACCGCATCAAGGAACGGATTGAACAGGGCACGGCTGATCTGCTTCATTTTTCTTCCGGGCGCGTCGGGGCTTTGGAGCAGTTCGTGCAGAACCTTTCGGCCATTCATACCGAATTGGATGATGCGGTAGACACCTTCTACGATCAGCCGGAAACACTTGCAGCACTGCAAGACGCTCAGACGGTTGTTCAGGATTTGATCCGTTTTTCTGGTGACTTAGAAGAGGTGGCCCTGTTCGAGCGCAAAGTTACGGTCGATGCCAATTACATGCCGGATATCGATTGGCTACGCGATCATATCGCTGAGTTGCAGGACGACAGCGCCGCCGGTTTGCGTGAATTGACCCAGTCCGCGATGGATGGTTTGGCGCGCTCATCGACCTTGCTGTTGTCGACCAGCGCCCTCGTCATTTCCTTTGGTATATTGGCGGCGTTCATCTTTGGGCAGTTACTGTCACGCCCGGTTCAGCGTGCAGCGGCTGCGGTCTCTCACTTGCGGGATAAGGATTTTGAAACCGAAATTCCCGATACGAACCGCCGAGACGAGGTCGGTGCAATCGCTGTCGGGCTGGAAGAGTTGCGCGCCAATCTTCAAGCTGCGGAAGCGGCAGAGCAAATCGTTCATGCTGAAAATGAGCGTCGTGTCGGGTTGCTGCAAGAACTGGGGAAATCCATGGCGGATTTGCGAAAGGGCTCATTGGGACGGCGTATGAAGCCGTCACAATGGTCGGACCTTGGACCGAGTTACGTAAAGTTGTGCGAAGATTTCAATCAGCTGTCTTCCTCGCTCAGTCAATTGGTCGACTCACTGCGCAAAAGCGCCAATACGGTGGAAGGCAATGCTACGGAATTGTCCACCATGTCCGACGAGATGGCGCGCCGTGCCGAAGTCCAGGCGGCCACTCTTGAAGAATCGGCTGCAGCCTTGGACGGGCTGGCCGTGGGAATAAAAACAGCGGCAGACCGCGCGGAAGAGGTTGACCGAAAGGTCGTGGATGGCCGCCAGCACGCAGAAGAAGGCGGGCAGGTCATGGCTCAGGCGCTCGAGGCAATGAGTTCAATCGCCAAGTCGTCAGACCAGATCAGCCAGATAATTGGTGTGATTGACGATATCGCATTCCAGACCAATCTTTTGGCGCTGAATGCCGGTGTCGAAGCCGCACGTGCAGGTGAATCTGGCAAGGGGTTCTCGGTCGTCGCCTCCGAGGTGCGCGGACTTGCGCAACGCGCGTCCGAGTCCGCCAATGAAATCAAATCGTTGGTCTTAGGAAGTGTGACACAAGTCGAAGACGGCGAAAGATTGGTACAACAGACCAGCCATACGCTGAATCAGATCGTAGGTAATGTGACCGAGGTGTCAGAGATGGTATCGGAAATCGCCACTCTATCTAGGGAGCAGGCGGGCGGTGTCGAAGAGATCAACGTGGGTATCGCCGAGCTCGATAAGGTGACGCAGCAAAATGCGGCGATGGTGGGTGAAACGAGCACCGCAAGCCAGCAACTCACAGTCGAAGCCACACGTCTAAGCGACGTTCTGAACCGTTTCACCGGAGGCAAAGGCGACCCAACGCAGAGCTCCGGTCCTGCGGGTGTGCCGGAATTGTTCACACAGGCACCGCCGACGCAGCCTGCTCCCGTAGCAGTGAAACCGGCGGCGCAGGCAGCAAATTGGCAAGACGATGCCAAAGCAGTGGCACCTACGCAGCCCCATACTCCCGCAGCCAAACCGGCAAAACCTGCCGCAGCAGTAGCTGGAGAGCCGTCCGGCGGTGACGATGCTTGGGACGACTTCTAAAAAGTTACCCGATGCGCCCGCCTTGGTCGCCGATTTGTCCGCGATGCAACAGCAAATGGTCCAGCAGAACGCAGGCCATCATCGCCTCGCCAACGGGAACGGCGCGAATGCCGACACAGGGGTCATGCCGGCCCTTGGTGATGATATCAGTGGCCTGACCTGATTTTGTGATCGTTTGCCGCGGGCGCAAGATAGAAGAGGTCGGTTTCACGGCGAAACGCACGACCACATCCTGCCCGGTGGAAATGCCGCCCAAAACGCCCCCGGCATGGTTCGAGGAATAGGTCGGCTGGCCATCATTGCCCAAGAATATCTCGTCGGCGTTCTCTTCACCGGTCAGCTCGGCCGCTGCCATGCCTTCGCCGATTTCAACGCCCTTTACTGCGTTGATCGACATCATTGCTGCAGCAAGGTCGGTGTCGAGTTTACCGTAGATCGGCGCTCCAAGCCCTGCGGGGACTCCGCGGGCGACCACTTCGATCACGGCACCCACCGAATTGCCGGTCTTGCGAAGGCCATCAAGGTAGTCGGCCCATTCATCTGCCGCTTGTGCGTCGGGGGTCCAAAACGGGTTCTGCGCAATCTGCGCTGCATCAAACCGTTCGCGGTCGATCTTATGCGGCCCGATTTGCGTCATGTACCCCGTGATTTCCACGGCAGGCGCCAATTCAGACAGCGCCGCCCGCGCCAGACCGCCCGCTGCCACACGGGCCGCTGTTTCGCGCGCCGATGAACGACCGCCTCCGCGATAGTCGCGGATACCGTATTTCTGGTAATAGGTGATATCCGCATGACCGGGCCGGAATTTTTCGGCAATATCACCATAATCCTTGGACCGTTGATCGGTATTCTCGATCATCAGTTGGACCGAGGTACCCGTGGTCACGCCTTCGAACACGCCGGACAGAATGCGCACGGCATCAGGCTCGCGGCGTTGCGTGGTAAACTTGTTCTGGCCCGGCTTTCGCTTGTCCAGCCAATGCTGCAAAAGCGCCTCGTCCACGGGGATGCCCGGCGGGACACCATCAACCGTCGCGCCCAAGGCGGGACCGTGGCTTTCACCCCAGGTGGTGACGCGGAACAGGTGGCCAAATGTATTCAGGCTCATGGGCGGCTCTCCTTTGCGACCCGTGGTCTAGGCCAGCATGGCCATGCGCTCAAGGGGTTTCGGCTTGTCTCTGGCGCGGCGGCCCCCTAATCTCGCGCCACCTCGGGGTGGCAGGCGGTGTCCTGTCTGAGATTTGCGCAACGCATAAACCCGTTGAACCTGAACCGGTTAACACCGGCGGAGGGAAGGTGACCACAGGCTTGACCGCCCGTGTGACGCTCCCCCTCGCCGCAAATACAGGAGTGTGCCATGAAGGCATCGATATTTGCCGCGGGATTGTGTTTGGCGACCGCTGCGGCGGCGCAGGATCCAGTCCTGACAGTTTACGCCCCCGATTATTTCACCAGCGAATGGGGGCCGGGGCCGAAAATCGAAGAGCTGTTCGAGGCTGACTGCGCCTGTGATCTGCAATTCAAACCGGGAGAGCTGTTACCGCGACTGATGCTGGAGGGTGAGCGCACCGAGGCGGATGTTGTGATCGGCCTGAACTCGGACGTGACGAAGACCGCGCGCGACAGCGGCTTGTTCGCGCCGCATGGTGTAGACCTATCGGGGTTAACCTTGCCCATCGCTTGGGAAGATGACACCTTCCTGCCGTTCAACTACAGCCACACAGCTTTCGTCTATGACGCAACAAAGACCGAAGCACCGGAGTCCTTTGATGCGCTGTTGAATGCGCCGGATGATCTGCGGTTGGTGATCCAAGACCCGCGCACCTCCATTTCCGGCCTTGCACTGGTGTTGTGGGTGCAGGCGGTTTACGGCGACGGCGCGCAGGCTGCTTGGAAAAAACTGGCACCCAAGATCGTCACCGTCACCAAAGGCTGGTCCGAAAGCTACGGTTTGTTCACCGATGGCGAGGCGGACATGGTGCTAAGCTATACGACGTCGCCGGCCTACCACCTGATTGCCGAAGAGGACGATACCAAGAAGGCCGCCATTTTCCCCGAAGGGCATTATTTCATGGTCGAACTTGCGGCCAAGGTTGCAAACAGCGACCAGCCGGAACTGGCGCAGTCGTTCATGGATTTCATTTTGGGGGATGATTTCCAATCCATGATCGCGACGGGCAACTGGTCGATCCCTGCTGCACAGGACCCCGCGAATTGGCCAGAGGGGTTCCAGCAGCTCGACCTGCCGGAAAATGTTCTGTTCTACGATGAAGACACAGCCGCCGCCCTGCGAGATGAGGCCATCGAGGCATGGCGCGCCGCGCTCTCGCAATAACGGCAGGGCTGGCGCTGACGCTTTTGACGCTGGGGCCGGTGAGTGTCATGCTCGTTCGGGCCGGGGGGTTGACCGCCCTCGGGCCCGGCGATTGGCAGGCGTTGCGCTTTACTGTCTGGCAGGCGGCTTTGTCTGCCGTGTTCAGCGTGGGGCTAGCCATTCCCGTCGCCCGAGCGTTGACGCGCCAAAGATTTCCGGGGCGGGCGATTCTGGTCACGCTGATGGGCGCGCCCTTCATTCTGCCGGTAATCGTTGCGGTCATGGGGCTGATTGCGGTTTTTGGTCGCTCGGGCGTGGTGAATGATCTTCTGGCGCTGCTGGGCCTGTCCCGCATTGATGTCTACGGGTTGCACGGGGTCGTTCTGGCCCATGTGTTTTTCAACCTGCCACTTGCCGTGCGCATGTTGCTGAATGGCTGGCAGGCGCAACCGACGGAACCTGTGCGCCTCGCCGCGTCCTTGGGTCTGGGGCGGTGGGCGATGTGGCGGGTGATCGATTGGCCCGTGATTGCGCGGGTCGCACCGGGCGCCTTGGTGGTGATCTTTGTGATCTGTTTGACGTCTTTTGCGGTGGCGCTGACTTTGGGTGGGGGGCCGCGTGCCACGACGGTTGAACTGGCGATCTATCAGGCGATGCGGTTTGATTTTGACTTTGGCCGTGCGGCGACGCTGGGTCTGTTGCAAGTGGCCTTGGGGATCGGGGCCGGTGTGGTGGCGCTGACGGTGGCGCCGCATGGCGGGTTTGGCATGGGGCTGGACCGTGATGTGATGCGGCGCGACGGCCACGGGGTCACACGGGGTCTGGATACGGTATGGATCGGGCTTAGCGCCGCGTTTCTGCTTGTGCCGCTGGGGGCAATCATTGCCAAGGGGCTGTCGGGGTTGCCCTTGCTGGGCGCGGACACGCTGCGGGCGGCGGGGCATTCCTTGGCCGTGGCGGCAGTGTCGACCGCACTGTGCATGGTGTGGGCAGCGGCGCTTGCCAATCGGCGCGGAGAGCTGTTGGCACTGCTCGCCATCACCGTGTCGCCTCTGGTTTTGGGGACAGGGCTGTTCTTGCTGCTGCGCCCATTTGTGAACCCCTTTGTGATGGCGCTGCCAGTCACCGCTTTGGTCAATGCCTTGATGGGGCTGCCGTTTGCCCTGCGGATTATCACCCCACAGGCAGAGGCGGTCGCGGCAGATTACGGGCGGCTTCGGGCGTCCTTGGGCATGACCGACTGGGCATGGTTCAGGTTGGTGTGGCTGCCGCGGCTGCAACGGCCAATTGGCTTTGCGGCGGGCCTGGTGGCGGCGCTGGCCATGGGGGATCTTGGGGTGATCGCCCTGTTCGCTGATCCTGATCGCGCCACCTTGCCCTTGCAAGTCTATCGTCTGATGGGGTCTTACCAGATGGAGGCCGCGTCCGCGGCGGCGGTCTTGTTGCTGGGGCTCAGCCTTGGCGCCTTTGTGTTGTTCGACCGGGGAGGCCGGCTTGCTAAAGCTTGAAGACGCGACCATGTCCATGGGGCAGGCTGTCCTGCGCGCCGATCTGGCACTGGGGCCGGGAAGGCGGGTGGCAGTTCTGGGGCCCTCAGGCGCGGGGAAATCGACGCTTCTGGATGGGATCGCAGGCTTTCGGCCGCTGGCGTCCGGACAGATCAGCTGGACGGGGCGCGACCTGACAGCCGCAGGGCCTGAACAAAGGCCTGTGTCGATCCTGTTTCAGGATGGCAACCTGTTTCCGCATTTGGATCTGGCCCGCAATCTGGGGCTGGCCCTGCGGCCTGATGGGCGCAAACCGGGCCGGGAAGAGCTGCCACGCATCGAAGGAGCGCTAAAGCGTGTCGGACTGGAAGGAATGGCGCGTCGCAAACCGGGCACCCTGTCGGGTGGCCAGCAAAGCCGCGCCGCACTGGCGCGCGTTTTGCTGATGGCCCGCCCGGTTTTGTTGCTGGACGAACCCTTTGCCGCGCTTGGGCCGGGGCTGAAGGCCGATATGCTGGGTTTGGTGCGCGAAGTGGCGGACAGTCTGGGCGCGCTGACCATTATGGTCACCCATGCGCCCGAAGATGCGCGCCAGTTTGCGCAAGAGATCGTGCTGGTCGCAGATGGCGTGGTGCATCCGCCCGTGCCGACCAAGGCGTTCTTTGACGTGCCGCCCAAAGCGTTCCGCACCTATATGGGGCAGGGGGGCTAGCCCCGACCCCACAGCAGCTTAAGGCAAAAGAAAAGCCCCACCGAAAGGCGGGGCTTTTGCTGTGTTAGGGTCCGGAGCCGGATCAGGCGTCTTTCTTGCCTTTGACCGGGGCCCACAGGCGCTTGTTCACGACGTAAAGCAGTGCCGACAGCACCAGCAGGAAGAACACGCCGACAAAACCGGCTTGCTTGCGTTCCATCATCTTGGGCTCTGCGGCCCACATCAGGAAGGCCGCAACGTCTTCTGCTTCGTGGTGCAGCGAGTTGGAGTGACCATCGTCGAACTCGGTGTCTTCGCCGTACAGCGGCTGTGCCATGCCGATCCAGGAGCCCGGAACGGTGTGGTTGCCGTCTTCGTCAAGGCAGGATGCGGGGTAGCCGCCTGCCGTGAACACGGTGTTGTAGCTGCCGTCGAAATCCTCGGGCGCGCATTCAGGGGCTTCTTCGTAGCCGATCAGCAGCGAGGCGATATATTCCGCGCCGCCCATGCCCTTGAGGAACTGGTTGATGCCCAGACCGTAGGGGCCGTGAAAGCCCGCACGTTTCTTGGCCATCAGCGACAGGTCAGGCGCGTTGGCCGAGGTGACTTCCGGGAAGTGATCGGTGGGCACCGCCGGGCGGAAATCGCCGTCACCGCCTGCCAGCTCGGGGTCCCAGACCTCGAACTGAGACGCGTAGGCAAAGACTTCGTCTTCGTTATAGCCCAGAGCCTGCAGGTCGCGGATCGGCACGTACATCAGGCCGTGACATGCGGCGCAGACTTCGGTGTAGATCTTCAGACCACGCTGAAGCTGGTTCTGGTCGTAGGTGCCAAACGGGCCCTCGAAGGAGAAGGCAAAGTCCTCGACGTGGGCCTCGCCACCGGCCGCATATGCGCCGGTGGTCAGGCCAACGGCCGTCAGGGCCGCGAGGGTGAGTTTCTTGAACATCTCTTGCGATCCTTGTTGCTTATTCCGCCGGAGAGACAACGGTTTTGGAACCGCCGGTCTTCGACTTGTGCGCTTCGAAGTCTTCTTCGATCGTTGCCGGACGCGGCAGCGGTTTTTCAAAGACGCCGAGCAGCGGCAGGATGACGAGGAAGTAGGCGAACCAATAGGCCGAGGCGATCAGCGAGAAGGTCGCATAGGGTTCCTCGGCGGGCATGGCGCCCAGCCACATCAGGGCCATGAAGTCGAATGCCAGCAGCCAGAACCACCACTTGAACATCGGACGGTAACGGCCCGAACGCACGCGGGAGGTGTCCAGCCAAGGCGCCAGCGCCATGGCGAGGATCGCACCGAACATCGCCAGAACACCAAAGAACTTGGCGTCGATGATGCCGCCGGTCACGAAGGACGCGATCTGAACAACCCAGACTTCAGAGGTGAAGGCACGCAGGATCGCGTAGAACGGCAGGAAGTACCATTCCGGCACGATGTGTGCAGGCGTCGCCAGCGGGTTCGCCTCGATGTAGTTATCGGGGTGGCCAAGGTAGTTCGGCATAAAGCCCACGATCGCAAAGAACACCGCCAGGATCACGGCAAGCGCGAAGAGGTCCTTGATCACGTAGTAGGGCCAGAACGGAACGGTGTCTTTGTCTGCCTCTGCCTTCGAGGTGCGGCGCACTTCGACACCGGTCGGGTTGTTGTTGCCCGTGGTGTGGAAGGCCCAGATGTGCACGATCACCAGACCGGCAATCACGAAGGGCAGCAGATAGTGCAGCGAGAAGAAGCGGTTCAGCGTCGCGTTGTCCACCGCCGGTCCACCCAGCAGCCATGTCTGGATCGCTTCACCGATGCCCGGAATAGCGCCGAACAGGCCGGTGATCACGGTCGCGCCCCAGAAGGACATCTGACCCCAAGGCAGAACGTAGCCCATAAAGGCGGTGCCCATCATCAGCAGGTAGATCAGCATACCGATGATCCATGTGATTTCGCGCGGGGCCTTGTACGACCCGTAGTAGAGACCACGGAAGATGTGCAGGTACACAGCGACAAAGAACAGCGACGCGCCGTTCATGTGCAGGTAACGGATGAAGTGTCCGCCATTCACGTTACGCATGATGTGCTCGACCGAGGCAAAGGCCAGATCGACATGCGGCGTGTAGTGCATCACCAATATGATGCCGGTGACGATCTGCAGTGCAAGGCAGAAGGTCAGGATGATGCCCCAGATCCACATCCAGTTGAGGTTCTTGGGGGTGGGCATCATGATTGTGTCATAGAGCAGGCCGACGATGGGCAGACGCGTATGCGCCCACTTCTCGATGCCGGTCTTCGGCTCGTACTGATCGTGCGGGATTCCAGCCATGTTATGCGCTCCTTAACCCAGCAGGATGGTGTTGGCGTCGACCCAGGAGGTCGGCGGGACGGGCAGGTTTTCCGGCGCGGGGCCTTTGCGGATGCGGCCTGCGAGGTCGTAGTGTGACCCGTGGCAGGGGCAGAACCAGCCGCCAAAATCGCCCGCGTCGCCCAGCGGCACACAGCCAAGGTGCGTACAAACGCCCATCTGGACCAGCCAGCTGCCTTCGGCCTCTTCCGAGCCGTCGGGGTTCGGAATGGTGCGGTTTGCGTCGGTGGCGGGGGCCGATCCGTCGATGTTGTCGTTCCGCGCGAGCGGGTCAACAACGCTGACACCGTTTGCGAATTCTTCGTCCTGGGCCTGGGCCTTGGCGATCTCGTCTTCGGTCCGGTGGCGGATAAAGACAGGCTTGCCCAACCATTTGACCGTCAGCTGGGTGCCCGGTGCTACACCGGAAATATCCACACGAATGGTGGACAGCGCCCGCACATCGGCAGAGGGGTTCATCTGGTTGACCAGCGGCCAAATCGCCGCGCCCGCGGTGACGGCCCCGGCGCCGGCTGCGGCGTAGTAGAGGAAGTCCCTGCGGGTGGCATCATGATCGTCAGCGTGTGACACGATTGTCGCTCCCTAAGTTCGGGGCCCGAGGAAGCGCCCTCCGGCCGAGATACGTCAAAACGCACGGGCGAGTCTTTGCCGACTCTCCCGCGCGCTTTCTGAGGCGTATCTACCCGCCGGTTTTGTTGTGGTAAAGCGTACAAAAGACACAGTTTGATGGTCGTGCGGATGTGTCGCGGTTGAAACCCACCTTTTAGCGGACTACGTGCGCCACAAACAGCAGGAGTGCTTCGGGTGAAAAACGTGATTTTGGGGGCAGCCATCGTGGCAGGCCTGACCACCGCCGCCGCCGCCGAAACCGAACTTTCGTTCTACACCGGGTGGCAGACCTTGCCGCACAGCCGTATCTCGGGCGAGCTGCCCAATGGCGGTGGCGACTATGACGAGCTGGTCGGCTGGAAGGGCGACAGCTTTGCCGCACCGCCTTATTATGGCGCGCGCGCCATGTGGTGGCAGCCGTCGGGGCTGGGTTTCGGCGTCGAATACACTCACACCAAGGCCTATGCTGATGATGACACGTTGGACACGCTGGGCTTTTCGCAGCTTGAATTCACCGATGGCCACAACGTGCTGACCGCCAATGTGCACAAGCGTTGGGAAGACCGCTGGGGCAACATCACGCCTTACGTCGGTGGTGGTCTGGGCATTGCCTTTCCACATGTGGATGCCGATCACGAATCCGGTTCAAACACCTATGGCTTTCAGGTCACAGGTCCCGCGGTTCGTCTGACCGCAGGTGCCTCCATGCCGATCAACGACCGCTTCTCTGTGTTCGGGGAATACCAGTTCACCTATTCCACGAACGAGGGCGATTTCGAGGATGGCGGCAGCTTTGACACCGACATTAAGACAAATGCGCTGAACATCGGTGTTTCGCTGAACTTCTAAGCGCAGTCGAACCGGAACAAACGCCGCTCCCTCCGGGGGCGGCGTTTTCGTTGGTCAATCCGGTTTTGTGGCCAGCATGGCGGGGCGCTGCGCCATTTTGTCGTACCACGCCGCCAGATCATTGCGACCAATGCGCCATTGCCGCACGTCGTGGCGGAAATCCAGATACCCCAGCGCGCAGCCCACCGCGATCTGCCCCATATCCAGCGGCCCGTTCAGGTGGCTCATCCAGCGGGTTTCCAACGCGTCGAGCGAGCGCGCCACCTTGGACCACTGGCCTTCGATCCAGTCCATCGACACATGTTCCGGCGCGCGAAAGCGTTCCTCGTAGACAATCAGAACCGCGGCTTCCATGATGCCATGCGCCGTCGCCTCAAGCGTCAACGTGTCCCAAATGCGCGCCTCTGGGTACAGGCCGGCCTCGGCGCGGGCGTCGAGAAACCGGCAGATCACGCGACTGTCGTACAGCGTGGGGCTGTTCTCCCGCACGAGGGCAGGGATTTTCCCGACCGGATTTGCCGTGGCCAATGCGGCATCGGCCTGCAGTGGGGTCGTCGCGACATTGACCCGTTCCACATCATCGATCTGGCCGGTCTCGTGCAAGGCCACCATCACCTTGCGAACAAAGGGCGAGGCGGGCGAATACAACAGTTTCATGGGGGACCTCCTGTGCGGTGTCCATCATGCTTGGCAGGCTTGGCGCTCGGGCTCAAGCGCCTGTGACGCCTAACCTGCTTTGGGGTGGCAGGCGTCGTAGATTTTCATCAGATGCACCTGATCAACGCCGGTATAGGCCTGTGTTGTCGACAGCGACGCATGGCCCAGCAGTTCCTGAATGGCGCGCAAATCGCCGCCCGCCTGCAACAAATGGGTGGCAAAGCTGTGGCGCATGGCGTGCGGGGTCGCAGTCGACGGCAGGCCCAGTTGCATGCGGGCGCGTTCGGTGACCTTTGTGATGTGGCGCGGGTTCAGCGCCCCGCCGCGAGCGCCTCGAAACAGCGCCTCGTCCGGTGTCATAGGGTAGGGGCACAGCGACAGATAAGTGTCCACCGCACGGCGCGCGATGGGCAACACCGGCACCAAGCGTTCCTTGCGCCCTTTGCCCATGATCCGCAGGCTGTCGGTCAGCGGCAGATCACGCCCTGTCAGTCCCAGCGCCTCGGAAATGCGCAAGCCGCATCCATACAGCAGCGTGGTCACCGCAGCATCGCGCGCGCCTTGCCAGCTGTCTTGCGTTTGCAATTCCACCGTGTCGATCATCGCGCGCGCGGCGTCTTCGGACAGGGGGCGCGGCAGTTTTTTCTGAAACTTCGGCGCGCGTATGGTCAGCACGGCAGTGGGCTCGAACCCCTCGCGTTCCGCCAGCCAGCGGTAAAAGGTCTTCACAGCCGACAGCTTGCGCGCCACTGACCGCGAGGAAATGCCCTGACCGCGCAGATGCGCCAGCCAGCCGCGCATGTCAGAGGTCGTCACCCGCGCCAGCGGCGCAAGCCCCTGCGGTTCCGCATGATGGCTGGTAAGAAAGGCGATGAAATCAACAACGTCGGTCCGGTAGGCCGTGACCGTATGCTCTGACGCCTCTTTCAACGCGCGCTGATGGTCCAGCCACGTGGCCAGCGCATGGCGCGCCGCTTGGGAAATCTCAAATGTCATGGCCCCACCTTATAGCGCGGATTGCGCCGTGACCTGTCCCCCGGTTGGTGGCGCGGCTCAGCTGAGCCAGCGGCGCATGCCCCGTTCAAACACTCCGGCGAAAAAGGCCAGCAGATCGGTGCCTTGCTGTGGAGAGAACTGATGCGGGTCTTCCGATCCCATGACCAACAGGCCGGGCAGGCGGCCGGGGCCGAAATCCAGTTTCAGGCAGGCTTCGGAGCGGATCCATTCGGCGCGGGTGCCGTAGACGCGCCCATCGCCGTGGCTGACCTGTCGCAGTGTGACCGTGCGCACGGGGGCTTCGCGGTCGCCACAGATGAATTGTTCGACAAACCCCGGTTCAGCCACGGACAACACATCGCCCAAACGGCGGATCACCGGCTCGCTGTCGTCCTGTGCGGTTTCCAGAACCAGTTTGATAATGTCGACCCGCAGGATCTGTGCGACCTCGCCGCCGAGATCCTTGAGGAAGGGTTCAAAATCCAACGGGTCGAGCATCCGTAGAATGGCGCGGTGGATCTGGTTGGTGCCTGCAAGGTTTTCGTAGGCGGCGGCGATGACGCTGCGATGCGTGTCCTCCAGCCGGTCAAGCCGTGCCTCCAGCCGTTCCATCGCAATGCCGCGCAGATCCACGATATTGCCGCCCATCGCACGTTCGTTCGCCGCGATCAGCGCGTGCATCAGGTCCTTGTCATCCAAGATCATGTCGGGACGCGTGATGATCGTTTCGCGGAGAGACTCCTCGATTCGGGCGGTGCTGGTCATGTGCTGTCCTGTATCGGGCCGGCGGGGCCGGTCGGTCGCTGCTCGCGCTTTTGCGCTTTGTTTGGGCATTTTGTGCCTTGGCGGGCGACCCGCTGTCAAGGAATTCCGCCCTGTGTCGCGCGGCACGGCGGCAAACGCTGCGCTTTGGGCACGGCGGGAATCGTGCCATCCTGCGAACAGGAGGAGAGCGACCATGCCAAATATCACACAGGATTCCGGCTATCAGACTGTCATCACCACGTTCGAGACCAGCCCGGGGAATTGTCAGGACCTGCTGGAGGCGCTGCAAGACGCGCTGGCCGCGCATATCTCGCAACAGCCGGGGTTTGTTTCTGCGGCCTTGCACGTCAACGATGCGCAAACCCGGATCGCAAACTACAGCCAATGGGCGCGGCGGGAGGATTTCCTCGCCATGCTGCGTTCAGACGACATGCGCGAAACCAACCGCCGTCTGAACGCATTGTGCCGATCATTCGAGCCGGTGCTCTATGAGGTGGCGGCCACGTTCGGGCGTGGCTGATCAGGCTGCGACGTCCTCTTGGATGGTGTCGCGCGCGGCAAAGCGGAAACCGGACCCGCGGACTGTTTCGATGTCGACGGCGCCATTCGAGGCCTGCAAAAAGGCCCGCAGGTTGCAGATGTAGACGTCGAACACCCGGGCGTCGGGTTCGTTTTCCAGCCCGTAAATGTGGGACAGCAACTCGGCCCGTGTCACAAGCTGCCCCGGACGCAGCGCGAGGTATTCCAACAGCTCGTACAGCTTGGGGGACAGTTTCATCGGGCAGTTCGACAGATGTGCCTTCCGGGTCAGCAGATCGACGGTCAGCGGCCCGTGGTTGATTTGCGGCACGGGCAAACCCAAAGCCCGGCGCGCCACGGCCTGCAGCATGACAACCGCTTCTTCCGGCGGGCGGCTGGTGTCGATCACGCAATCCGCACCGGCATCCAGCCAAGCGGCGATCTGCTGCGGTGTCGGCTTGGTGGCAACCAGCGCGACCGGCATGGGATCGGTTTTGGACTGCAAGATGGTCAGGTTCACGCCCTGCGCCCCGATCTGATCGGCTGCGAGGATCAAAAGATCGGCTTCGCCATGGCGCATGAAATGGCTCACGTCCTCGATCCGGTCGGTGCGGGTCATCAGCGTGCCATTGGCCGCAAGCTCTGCCGCGAGGGTCATCATGGTCCAGTTGGTTTCAGCGATCAGGTAACGCATTGGTTCGTCCTTCAGGTCATCACGGTCTGTGTTTGGATCAGACCCCGCCGGCAGCCCGCACGGGGCCACACACATGGCGGTTGATGGGCCCGGAGACGGTGTTCTTCCGGCGGGCCAGCGAAGGGCTGCGTTCTGCAACCTGTATTAATGGCATACGTGCGAATCTTGCGCGGATTGTGGCGCGCACTGGGCAAAGCTGTGGCTCTGGTCCGGATGCGCGCGGGTCGGGCGGGCTTGACGCAAAGACCAAAGCCTACAGTTTGAACGCCATGGAAACCTATTATGATTTGACCGACCGGCGCGGTCTGCCCGAGAACCTGATCCTGCTGCTCGACAGCTTTCCGCGTGAGGCTTGGGCGGAACATCCCAATTTTGCCGGTCTGGTGGCCTTCTGGCTGGACCGCCATGCCATGTTTCGCAAACTTTGCGCGATGATGGGGCAAGAGGCGGAGCAGGCCGTCGATGGTACGATGTCCGCGCAAACCCATGCGCAGCGCTTGCGGCATCTGGGCGGGGCGCTGGTGCAGCAATTGCACGGCCATCACCAGATCGAGGATGTGCACTACTTCCCGATCCTGCGCGCGCGTGAGGACGGTCTGGCGCGGGGCTTCGACATCTTGGACCGCGATCATCACGCGATGGACGGTCTGCTGGATCGCTTCGGCCAAAGCGCGAATGGCGTGTTGCGCGGCACGGTGGAGCCGGGGCATTTCCGCGAGGTCCTGACCGGGTTCGAGACGCTCTTGCTGCGCCACCTCACTGATGAGGAGGACCTGATCGTGCCCGTGATCCTGAAACACGGGCCCGATGGTTTGCAGTAATCCGTGCGCTATAGATCAGGCGCGCTGGTTCAGCAGGGCGGTCATCACGGCGGGCACATCGATATGGCCCAGCACCTGATCACCGTCGGCCACCAGAACCGGCAGATCCCCCGCCGCCACCATCGGAAGAATTTCGCGGATGGTCAGCTCGGGCGAGACACGCGGCAGACCGTCGGCGCCCTGATCGGGGACAGGTCCCATGATCTCCAAAGCGCGCAGCACGTTCAGCGGGTTCATATGGGCGACAAAGTCCGCCACATAATCGGTCGCGGGGTTCAGGACGATATCCTGCGGGGCGCCGCATTGCACGATCCGCCCGCCTTCCATGATGGCGATGCGGTTGCCGATCTTCAGCGCCTCGTCGAGATCATGGCTGACAAAGATGATCGTGCGGCCCAGCTTTGCCTGCAGTTCAAGAAGCTCGTCCTGAAGCTTGTTGCGGATCAGCGGGTCAAGCGCGCTAAACGGTTCGTCCATCAGCAAAATGGGCGCTTCGGTCGCCATGGCACGGGCCAGTCCGACACGTTGCTGCATGCCGCCTGACAGCTCGCCCACCTGACGGTCGGCCCAGTCGGTCAGGTTCACCAGATCCAGCTGCGCGCGGGCGCGGTCGTGGCGCTCTGCCTCGGGGACGCCTGCGATTTCCAGACCAAAGGCCACGTTGTCGATGACGGTGCGCCACGGCAGCAGACCGAATTGCTGGAACACCATCGCCACCCGCTGAATGCGGATGTCGCGCAGCTCTTTTTCGCTGCAGTTGGCCACATCGACCATGCCGCCATCGGTGCGCACCTCTACCCGGCCACGCGCCACGGGGTTCAGCCCGTTCACCGCACGCAGCAGCGTGGATTTGCCAGAGCCGGACAGCCCCATCAGCACCAGAATTTCGCCGTCCTGCACTTCGAGCGAGCAGTTGTGCACGCCCAGAACCTGTCCGGTGGCCTGCTGGATTTCGGACCGGTCCTTGCCTGCGTCCATCAGGGGCAGGGCGGTCTGGGGCTTGTCGCCAAAGACGATGTTGACCGCGTCGAAACGCACCATTGGATCGCTCATGGCTTAATTCCCCCGTTTGAACATGCGGTCAAAGATGATGGCGACCAGAACAATGGCGATGCCCACCTCGAAACCCTTGGCAATGTTGACGGTGTTCAGCGCCCGCAGGGTCGGCACGCCCAGACCGGATGCCCCGACCAAAGCGGCAATCACAACCATCGACAGTGACAGCATGATCGTCTGCGTCAGACCGGCCATGATCTGCGGCATGGCGTAGGGCAGTTCGACCTTCCACAGCAGTTGCCGTTTGGTGGCGCCAAAGGCGGTGCCCGCCTCGATCAGCGCCTGCGGGGTCGAGGTGATCCCCAGATGGGTCAGTCGAATGGGTGCGGGAATGGCAAAGATCACCGTGGCGATCAGGCCGGGCACCATGCCGAGGCCGAAGAGGATCAGCGCGGGGATGAGGTATACAAAGGTCGGAATGGTCTGCATCAGGTCCAACACAGGTGACAGGGCGTTCATCAGCCATGGCCGCCGCGCCGCCGCAATACCGACAGGGACGCCAACGCCCATACAGACCAGCGCAGAGGCGATGACCAGCGACAACGTTTCTGTGGTTTCTTCCCAATAGCCTTGGTTGATGATCAGCAGCAGGCCCGCAGCGGTAAACACGGAGAACCAGACAGATTTTCGGGCAAACCAGCTGACCAGGGTGATCACCGCAACGATGACCAGCGCAGGGGGCGTTTGCAGGCACCACAGCATGGCATCGATGACGGTCTCAAGGATCAGCGCAAAGCCGTCAAAGAACCACGCGGCATTGTCGGTCAGCCAGTCGACGCCCCATTTCACCCACTTCCCCAGCGGGATCTTGTTGTCTTCCAGCCATTCCATGGCGTGCCCTCGCTTATTGCTTTGACTGACCAGTCAATTAGCCGATGTGAGGCAAAGAATAAAGCCTCACCCGTTCAAAGATGTCAGAAAACGTCGCTTTTGCGGGATATTCCGACAAGAAAGGCCGCCGACACGCGGTCGACGGCCTTGACGGTTGTCTCGGGGCGCGGATCAGTCCAGCGCGGAGGTGACCGCCGCCAGCGCATCACCACCGTCCTTGGTGGTCACGCCGTCCAGCCAGCCGTCCAGAACGTCCGTGTTCGCCGACAGCCATGCGGTGGCTGCATCCTGCGGGTCCTCGCCGTCATCGAGGATCTTGGCCATGATCTCGTTTTCCATGGCGAGCGTGAATTCGAGGTTGGTCAGCAGCTTGCCCACGTTCGGGCAGGCGTCGACATAACCTGCGGTGGTGTTGGTGTAGACGGTCGCCCCACCAAGGTTCGGCCCGAAATAGTCATCACCGCCGGTGAGATAGGACATCTCGAAGTTGGCGTTCATCGGGTGCGGTTCCCAGCCAAGAAAGACCACAGGCTCGTCACGGCGATCGGCGCGCGACACTTGGGACAGCATGCCCTGCTCCGAGGATTCGACCACTTCGAACCCTTCGAGGCCAAAGGCGTTCTCGTCGATCATGGACTGGATCAGGCGGTTGCCGTCGTTGCCCGGCTCGATGCCGTAGATCTTGCCGTCGAGCGCGTCCATGTTGGCGGCAATGTCGGCAAAGTCCTTGATGCCCGCATCGGCGGCGGCCTTGTTCACGGCCAGCGTATATTTCGCCCCTTCAAGGTTGGCGCGCACGGTGTCGACGGTGCCCGCCTCGCGGTAGGCGGCAATGTCGCCTTCCATCGTGGGCATCCAGTTGCCAAGGAAGACATCCACATCGCCCGACGCCAGCGAGGTGTAGGTCACCGGCACGGACAGCACCTTGACGTCGGCCTCGTATCCCAGCGCCTCCAGCACAACAGAGGTGGCGGCAGTGGTTGCCGTGATATCGGTCCAGCCGACGTCGGACAGGGTCACGGTGTCACAGTTGGCCATGGCACCGGTTGCGGTCACGCTGAGCGCGGCGATGGCGCAAAGGGTCTGCTTGATCTGCATGGAAGTCTCCGCTGTTGAATTGGTTCTTTTGTCTAAGCATTCGGCGGGTGTGCCGCGCTTGTGCAAGAGCTTAGCGGCAATTGACTGACGGATCAATCAGGGATTCCGTTGTGTGACCCTCGCAAACGCAAAACGCGCGACCGTTTGCTGGCCGCGCGTCGTCATGTCATTGGTTTGTTTGGCTAAATATCCGCGCGTCAGGCGCTGCGCTGTTTGCTCTCCCAATCCGGCGCGATCCAGGGTTCCACATTCTCTGGTGCCAGCGGAGAACGGCCCAGAATGTGGTCCGCGGCCTTCTCGCCGGTCATGATGGAGGGGGCATTGAGATTGCCATTGGTGATGCGCGGAAAGATCGAGCTGTCCGCAAGCCGCAGCCCGTCAACGCCGATCACCCTGCATTCGGGATCCACGACGGCGGTCGGATCATCCGCCGCCCCCATGCGCGCAGTGCCGCAGGGGTGGTAGGCGCTTTCGACGTGCTGGCGAATGAAATCATCCAGCTCGTCATCGGTCTGACAGTCGGCACCGGGTTGGATTTCATGCTTGTAGAAGGGTTTGAACGCGTCCTGCGCAAAAATCTCGCGGGTCAGGCGGATGCAGCGCCGGAAGTCCTGCCAGTCTTGTTCGTGGCTCATGTAGTTGAACAGAATGCGCGGATCGTCCTTCGGGTCGGCGCTGCGCAGGGTCACAGCCCCGCGCGAGGGGGAGCGCATCGGTCCCACATGGGCCTGAAAACCGTGGCCTTCGGGGCTGGCTTGGCCGTCGTAGCGAATGGCAATCGGCAGGAAGTGATACTGGATGTCGGGGTAGTCCACACCCGCCTGCGAGCGGATGAAGGCCGCGCTTTCAAACTGGTTCGAGGCGCCGGGCCCGGTTTTGTTCAACAACCAGCGCGCGCCGACATAGGCTTTGCCCAGCAGGTTCCAGTATTTGAACAGGCTGACGGGCTGGCTGGCGGCGGCCTGAATATAAAGCTCCAGATGATCCTGCAGGTTCTGTCCAACGCCCGCGCGATCCGCGACCACATCGATGCCGTGTTCCGCCAGATGTTTGGCGGGACCTACCCCTGACAGCATCAGCAGTTTGGGAGAGTTGAGCGAGGAGGCGGCAAGGATCACCTCGGCGCGGGCATGCACGGTCTCAACCTTGCCACCACGTTCGATTTCGACGCCGGTGGCGCGGCCGTCTTTGATCACCACCTTGCGGGCAAAAGCACGGATCAGGTCACAGTTCTCGTGCTTGAGCGCGGGTTTGAGATAGGCGTTGGCGGCGGACCAGCGCTGCCCCTGCCAGACGGTCATGTCGAAGGGGCCAAAGCCCTCTTGCTGGTGGCCGTTGTAATCGCCCGTCACGGGATAGCCTGCCTGTGCACCGGCTTGGACAAAGGCCTGTGTCAGGGGGTTGTCGCGCTTGCCGCGGGTGACATGCAGCGGGCCGTTGGTGCCGCGCCATGCAGCATCCCCGCCATGCCCGCCATCGTGCCAGTTTTCGAGACGTTTGTAATAGGGCAGCACATCCGCATAGCCCCAGCCAGCAGCCCCCTGATCCCGCCAGTGATCAAAGTCACGGGCATGGCCGCGCACGTAGATCATGCCGTTGATAGACGAAGACCCGCCGATCACCTTGCCACGCGGCGTGGCAAGTTGCCGCCCGCCGAGATGTGGTTCGGGTTCGGATTTATACCCCCAGTCATACATTTTCATGTTCATGGGATAGGACAGCGCGCCGGGCATCTGGATGAACGGGCCTGCGTCACTGCCGCCATGCTCGATCACCAGTACGGATCTTCCAGCCTCTGTCAGGCGCAGCGCCATCGCGCAGCCTGCACTGCCTGCGCCGACGATAACGTAGTCTGCGGTGAATTCTAGGGTCATGCCGCGTCCTTTCGGATGGTGCGCCTGCAGAGCCTGCGGGACGCCGTTGGCGTTAGGTATTTTGCCCAAGGAAAAACGGGGGCGCGGGTTTCAGACGCCCCCGTTGCGGTTGGGTCAGAAGGGGGCTTCGACGTCGCCCATGCGCACGTAGACGGATTTCATCTGGCTGTAGTGTTCAATCGCCTGCTTCGAGTTCTCACGGCCGACACCGGAGGCTTTGACGCCGCCGAAGGGGGCCTCTACCGGGGCGTCGTTGTAGCTGTTGATAAAGCAGCTGCCCGCCTGAAGCTGGCCGATGACGCGGTGGGCGCGCTGGATGTCCTTGGTAAAGACGCCGGCAGACAGGCCGAATTCGGTGCCATTTGCGCGGGCGATCACCTCTGCTTCGTCGTCGAAGTCGAGCACGGCCATCACCGGGCCAAAAATCTCCTCGCGCGCGATGGTCATGTCATCTGTAACATCGGCAAAAACGGTTGGGGCGATGAAAAAGCCATCGCGGTCGAGCCGTTCGCCGCCGCAGATCAGGCGGGCGCCTTCGGATTTGCCCTTGGCGATGTAATCCAGGACGATGTCCATCTGGGTCTCGGACACCATCGGGCCGATGGACGTGGCATCCTCACGCGGGTCGCCGATGATGGCCTGTGCGCTGCGTTCCGCGAGGCGTTTGAGGAATTTGTCCTTGATTGCACTGTGGACGAAGACACGGGTGCCGTTGGAGCAGATCTGGCCGGAGGAATAGAAGTTGCCCAGGATGGCACCGCCCACGGCGTTTTCGATGTCGGCGTCCTCGAACACGATCATCGGGGATTTGCCGCCCAGTTCCATGGTGACGTGTTTCATCTCGGCGGCTGCAGCGGCGTAGACTTTTTTGCCGGTGGGGACGGATCCGGTGAGCGAGACCTTTTCCACGCGCGGGTCTGAGACCAGCTGTGCGCCGGTGGCCCCCATCCCTTGGACGACATTGAACACGCCTTTGGGCAGGCCGGCCTCGATCAGGATCTCCGCGATTTTAAGGGCGCACAGTGGCGTGGTTTCCGAGGGTTTGAACACCATCGCGTTGCCGCAGGCCAGCGCCGGAGCCGCTTTCCAGCAGGCGATCTGCGTGGGGTAGTTCCACGCCCCGATTCCCACGCACACGCCCAAGGGTTCGCGCACGGTATAGACCCAGTCCTCGCCCAGCGGGATGTGTTCGCCGGTCAGCGTGCCTGCCAGACCGCCGAAATACTCCAGCGCGTCTGCCCCGGATGTTGCATCAGCGACGCGGGTTTCCTGAATGGGCTTTCCGGTATCGAGTGTTTCGAGCTGGCTGAGCTCTTCGTTGCGGTCGCGGATGATCTGGGCTGCACGTGTCAGGACGCGCCCGCGGTCACGGGGGGACCACTTTGCCCATTCCTTCTGCGCCTCTGCTGCGGCCGCAAGCGCCTGTTCGACGATAGCGGGGGTGCCTGCGTGCACCGTGGCAAGCTGTTCGCCGGTGGCCGCAAAGATCACTGGTATGGCATCGCCTGCGGTGTCTTCGACATAGGTGCCATTGATGAAATGGGAGGCTTTGGGTTGTGCGATCATGTCTGTCTCCACGCCCGTGGCGTTGGTTATATGCGTCAGGGGCAATCGGTTGGCATGCCCCAGTTGGTGGATCGGTTCAGGAATTACCGGATCCTGCGCTGATTTCTTGGGTCAGCGCGGCAAGGACGTGGGCCTGTGCGTCTGCGCCGTCCATGGCATGCGGCGTGATGGCGCTGCGCAGGTATAGCCCGTCGATCAGGCCGGCGAGCCTTTCGGCCGCAGCGGGGGCGTGGTCGCCGACCAGTGGCCGCAAATCATGCACTAGATTGGCGTGTAAGCGGCGGTGATAGATCGACAGCAGGCGGCGCGCCTCGTTGGAGGAGCGGGCGAGCACGTAAAAGTTCAGCCATGCGGAAATCACGTCCGACTGAAAATTCGTGGTCGAGAAACTGGCGCGGATGATCGCTTCGATCCGGTCGCGATTGGTGTTGGCGCGGGTCAGGGCGTCGCGGACTTCGGCGGCGTAAACCGTCATGATATGGCGCATCGCGGCGAGGAACAGGCGATCCTTGTCCCCGAAGTAATGAAAGGCGAGGCCGGAGGATACACCGGCGCGCTTGGCGATGCGGCTGACAGTCACGTTCAATGACCCTGCCGCGCCAATCTCTTGCACGGTGGCCTCGACCAGTTGTTTTTTGCGCGCAGCTTCTGTGGCCATTTGGTTCTCCTATGCGGGCGACAGTAGCAATCATTGACTGACGGATCAATCAGAAGTCTTCGGCCATGCGAATGACTGCGCAACGGATTATGAAATGATTATGAAGCATGCATGTGTCACCCATTGGACATTTTGCGCGAAAGATTTGTTTGGGGGTCGCGGTAAAGGTGCAAGTATACAGAGGCCGTTAGTAGGGTGCGCAAGGCCCATGAGCTTTGCGGTTGTATTGTAATAAATGCATTTTTACGGACTTGCCTTGGCCGGAATCCGCGTTTCCCGTCATGGCAAGTCCTTCAAACCCACTCCAGCTCCAGTATCGCGCCTACGATCCTTAGCTGCTGCGCTATCGGCTTTTGCATTGCTTCCACATCGGCCAGCCCCTTTGGGTCGTACGTCTCAGAGGCAGATTGGTCACAGACCTATGATAAAAGGGTGAAGTGGCCTGCTTGGCGTTGGGCGGATTGGCCGGTCTCATGCTGTAAAATGGGTAATATTTTACGTAATTGAGATTATAAATTGACTATGCAGAATTCGGTCGCCTACCCGCACGTTTTAAAATGCCGCCTGTTGGCGGACCTGCCGCCAAATGACAAAACAGAATTTGTGGATCGCTGCAGTGCGATCGTCTACCCCGAGCCAGAGGTCTTTCTAACGCAGGGGGAGACGTCCCCGGGCGTGTTCATCGTCGCCCACGGTCGGATCGACGCTGTGTTGGTCGGGGAGGGCGGTGCGCAGACTGTGCTGGCCCATCTTGGCCCCGGGGATACGGTGGGCGAGGTGGAGGCCATCGCGGATGAACCCTGCGTGGCGTCGTGCCGGGCGCAGGCGCTGACGACTTTGTTGTTTTGCCCAACCGAGATGTTGCAGGCGTATCTCCGCCAACCTGTCATGATGCGCAATGTGGCGGCTGTTTTCCGCAGCCGACTGGAAAAGGACAACGCGCTGAAGGCGGTCGACCAGCATGGCAATCTAACGCAGCGCTTGTATCTGCGGCTGCGCACGCTGAGCGATGCGCGCAACCGTGTGCGTGCCAGTCAGGCCACGCTGGCAGAGATCCTTGGCTGTTCGCGGCAATCGGTGAACAAGGCCATGGGGCGCTTGCGGGCGGAGGGGATCATAGATGCATCCAAAGGCGAGGTCCGCCTGCTGCGGTATGAGCTGACGTTGGACGATCTTGGCAGTCTGTTAACGGAATGAAACGACTGGGTACGAAAAGGGCCGCGCAAGGCGGCCCTTTGTCCTGTCATTGGATCACGCGGGCGCGGTGCCTGCGTTCTTAGCGGCCTTGCGCGCGCGGTCATCCTCTTTACGCGCCTTGGGGAAGAAGCTGTAGTAGAACACCGGTGCCGCCACCAGCGTCAGGATCGAGGCAAAGCCAAGCCCGCCCATGATCGTCACCGCCATCGACGCAAAGAACGCATCGGATAGCAGGGGGATCATGCCAAGGATTGTCGTCGCCGCAGCCAGCACAACCGGACGCAAACGCGAGGTCGACGCGTCCAGAACCGCCTTGCGGAAGGGCACGCCATCGGCGCGGACCAAATCGATCTCTTCGACCAGAACGATACCGTTCTTGATCAACATCCCCGACAGCGACAGCAGACCCAGCAGCGCGGTGAACGAGAAGGGCAGACCCGTGCCCAGCAGCCCAAGCGCCACGCCGTTCACGCTCATCGGGACCAGCAGCCAGATGATGACGGGCTGGCGGATCGTGCCGAACAGCAGCACCGAAATCAGCACCATGATGATCAGCGACAGCGGCAACTGCCCGCCAAGGCTGGCCTGCGCTTCGGTCGAGGATTCATACTCCCCGCCCCATTCCAGCGTGTAGCCTTCGGGCAATTCCATCGCTTCGATGGGCGCGCGGATATCGGTGAATACGGCAGCGGCGTTGACGCCTGCCGGCACACCCGCCTGAACGCTGATCGTGGGCACACGGTCACGGCGCACGACAAAGGTGTTCTGTGCCTCCCAGTCGAAGCCGTCGATGATCTGCGCCACCGGAATATAGGCCTGCGCCGCGTCAGAGTAGACCGGCAGGTCCGCCAGATGTGCGCCGCCGTCGGCACTGGCGCTGTCAGAGCGCATGATGATCGGGATCAGTCGGTCCGCCTCGCGGTAGTAGCCGACCTGCGTACCATCGGTGCCGAATTGCAGCGCGCCCGCCAGATCGTCACGCGACACGCCTGCGGCCTTGGCCCGTTCATCGGCAAAGCGCGGCTCGATGATCAGTTCGCGTTCCCGCCAATTGGTGCGCAGATCCATCAGCTGGTCAGAGGCCTCGATCAGCCGTGATTGCGCCTCGACCGCCAATTCCCGCAGAACCACCGCATCGGGGCCAGAGAAGCGCGCCTCGATCGGGGCGCCGCCGCCGGGGCCAAAGGCCAGACGTTCGGTGCGGAATTCGCCGGCGGTCAGCGTGGAGCGGCCAAACGCCTCCAGATCGGCGCGCAGTTCCGGGATCTGTTCCAGCGATTCCGTGCGGATGATCAGGTGGCCATAGGTCGGCAGCGCCTCTTCCGGGGCGTAGGTCAGCATAAAGCGCGTCGCCCCCCCGCCGATGAAGGTCGCCACAGACACCACGTCATCGCGTTCGGCCAGCCAGTCCTCCAGCACAGCCATGTCATCGGATGTGGTGTGGATGCTCGCCCCCTGCGGCAATTTGTAATGCACGTAGAACAGGGGCGTGTTGCTGTCGGGGAAGAACTGCTGCTTCACCTGACCAAAGCCGATGTAGCACAGCACAGTGATGCCGATCAGCGCGAGGATCACCAGATGGCGCAGGGTCAGAGCCGCGTTCAGCACGGCGCGGTACGCGCGGAACAACGGGCCGCCGTAGTGGTCGCTGTCCTCGCCGGAACCGACCTTGAAGAAGTAATGCGCCAGAAGCGGGGTCGCGGTGATGGCCAAAATCCAGGACAGCAACAGCGAGATCCCGATCACGGCAAACAGCGAGAACAGGAATTCACCGGTCGCATCCGGCGAAAGACCAATCCCGGCAAAGGCCATGATGCCGATGACCGTCGCACCAAGAAGCGGCACTTGCGTTTTCTTGGCCACGTCCTCTGCGGCGTCGCGGGCGGTTTTGCCCTGCGCCATATCGCCCTGCATGCCCTCGGCCACAACGATGGCGTTGTCGACCAGCATGCCCATGGCGATGATCAGCGCGCCCAGCGAGATACGCTCCATCTCGATGCCGAAAATCGCCATCAGGAAGATGGTGCCGACGACGGTCAGCAGCAGGGTGGCGCCCACGACCACGGCCGCGCGCCAGCCCATGAACAGCGCCAGCACGATCACCACGATGGCAACCGACATGGCAAGGTTCAGCAGGAACGCGTTCGAGGCTTCGTCCACCACCACGTGCTGCTGGTAGATCGGATGCAATTCGACACCGGCAGGGACGTCGCGCATGATCTCGGCCAGACGGTCATCGACGCGTTTACCAACGTCCACGATGTTCAGGCTGGCCTTGCCGGACACGCCCAATGTGAAGGCCTCTTGCCCCTGAAAGCGGATCAGTTCGGTCGGCTCGTCAACGCGGGACCGCTCTACCGTGGCAAGGTCGAGCAGGTCGATGACATCCCCGCCCACGCCGATGGTCAGGTTTGCAATTTCGTCAACGGTGTCAGAGCCTTCGGGCGCCTGAATGCGGACATCCTGTCCGTTCTGGCTGACCGAGCCGGCATCTGTGCGGGAATCCGTGTTCGACAGGGCCGCGGCGATGGCGTCAGGCCCGATGCCGAGGTTCGTGATGATGGATGTGCGGGCGTCGACATAGATCGCCTCGGACGGCAGGCCCGCCAGCGCAACATCGGCCACGCCGTCGACCGCCAGCAATTCGCGCCGCAGATACTCAGATATCTCATGCGTTTCCGCATCCGAGAATCCCGGGGTGGTGACCGCATAGAACACGCCGTACACATCGCCAAAGGTATCGTTGACGATGGGGGTGCCGGCCTCGGGGGGCAGGCTGCGGGTGGCGTCTTCGACACGGTTGCGTAGCTTGGTCCAGATGGCGGGCAATTCGGTGCCATCATAGGTGGATTCAATGTTCACCGAGATGCGGCTGATGCCGGGTTTGTTGGACGAGGTGATGAAGTCGATCTCGCCCATCTTCTGGATCTCGGATTCCAGCGGTTCCGACACCTCGCGCGCCACCTGTTCGGCGCTCGCGCCGGGGTATTGCGTGATGATGATGGCGTTTTTGATAGTAAAGGCGGGGTCTTCAAGGCGGCCGATCGTTGCGAACCCCCAGATGCCGCCAAGCAGGCAACCCAGCATCAGGATCCATGTGATCAGCGCCTTATCGATAGAGGCGCGTGCGATAGACATCGTCAATTACTCCCCGATACGGGTGAAGGGGCGCACGGACTGGCCGTCACGCAATTGCGATGCACCCGTGCTGACGATTTGCGCCCCGTCGGAGGGGCCGTCGGTCATGTAAAGCCGCCCGTCCTCGTGCAGTTCGATCTCGACCGGGGTCTGGGTGACGGTGTCGTTCTCGAACACCATGACGAAGGGATTGCCCTCGGGGTCATAGGTCAGCGCGGTTTCCGGCAGGATCACCCCGTCGGGGGCCTTGCCCTCGGCGCTGGCGTAGACGGTCACGGATGCGCCGGGAAAGACAAACGCACCGGGATTGTCGATAAAGGCGAGGGTGATCGTGTAGGTCTGGCCCACGCTGGATGTCTCCGTCTCGAACTCGCGCATGGAGAGCGGATAGCGCGTGGGCTCGCCCGGCAGGACGGCCTCGAACTTGACGGTTTCTCCGGCACCGGCCTGCCGGAACAGAACCTCGGGCACTTCGATATCAACCCGCATCTCAGAGATGTCGTGCAAGCGGACAACCGGCGTGCCGGCGGACACCGTCTGGAAGTTTGCCACCAGACGGCGGGCCACCAGCGCATCAAACGGGGCGCGCAGCGAGGCGTGTCCCAAATCGTCCTGAGCATTCTCCAGCGCGATTTCCGCCAGACGCAGCTGCGTTTCCGCATCGCGCACCGACACGGCAGAGGCGGCTTGCCCGCGCAGGCTTTGCAGGCGCTCGGCGTCGCGCTTGGCCTTGTCGTAATTGGCCTGCGCCTGTTCCACCGCGCGTTCGTAATTGGCAATGTCGAGGCGGGCGATCAATGCGCCTTCTTGCTTGGTCGTGCCCTCATCCGCATTCAACGTTTCCAGCTGGCCCCCCACCTGAAACGCCAGATCTACCGTCTGGCGTGCGGCGACCTGGCCAAAGAACTGACGCTGCAAGGTCACCGGCTGGGTGCTGATTTCCATCAATTTGACGGGTTTTGGCACTTCGCGCGCTGCGGTCTCTTCCTGAGCGTGGGCGGCAGAAAATACGGAAAGGGATGCGGCCAGCAGGCCAGAGAGTAGGGGCAAATTGCGCACGGAAGGAGGCTCCTGTCGCAGGGTTACGCGTTGCGGCCCCATGTAGGAGCGTTTCGAAGCGTAGTAAACAGTTCGGTTTAGTTTTTATATGCAAGTGTCATTCTTGCAAAAACGCACAGCGTCGAATGCCTCACTACGCGTCATTTATTATGACCCGATGAATATCGGTTTCTAGGGATATGTCGAAAATGACAGGTCAAAGGGCGCCCGCAGGCGCCCCTTAAAGCCGTTTCAGGCGGATTGCATGTTTACGGCTTGCCCGTCCAAAGTACCTGCAACCGCAGCCTCTGCCAGCAAGGCGGCCACGTCAGCGCGAGAGGCTTTGCCGGATGTATCGACAGCATCGCCAAGGATCACACCGTCGCTGCGGCCATCATCGGTCAGAGCCACGGGGCGCAGAATGGCATGTGTCAGACCGGACGATTGCAGATGCGCGTCTGCGTCATGTTTCGCCTGCAGATAGTGCGCCAGATCGCCGGAAGGGTTGGACTGGTCGGCACCAACTGAGCTTAGCATCACAAACCGTTCGACACCGGCAGATTTCGCCAGATCGACCAGTCGCTGTGCGCCATCGCGGTCGATCTTGTCCGTCATCTCCGGCCCGGTTTTCGACCCGGAACCGGCGGCGAAAATCACCACATCGGCACCGTCGCACACGTCGTCGGGCAGCTCTGCGAGATCGCCATATCGCAGTTCTGTCGTCTCCGGCAAAACGCTGGTATCCGACGACTCGCGCACGAGCGAGATTGTTTTGTGACCGCCCGCTTCAAGCGACTGCACCACCTGTGCGCCAGTAGATCCGGTCGCACCTGCTACGAGAATTGTCTTGGTCATCGTGACCTCCTGTTCATAGTGGGATCCGCAGGCGATACGCTGTTCGACCGCCTGCGTGGTTCGGTGAGATCAGGGCAAAAAGACGGCCTTGGCATTGGCGAATTCCTTCATGCCAAAGCCACCATGCTCACGTCCGTAGCCGGAATCCTTCACGCCGCCGAAGGGCATATTGGGGTCCGCCGCACCAAACGAGTTGATCCGCACCATGCCGGTGTCGAAGTGTTTGCGCGCCAATTCCAAGGCGTGTTCTTCGTCCTTGCAAAAGATACCACCGCCCAGCCCGTAACGGCTGTCATTGGCGATGCGCATGGCGTCTTCGTCGTCTTTCGCACGAATAACCGAAGCGACGGGGCCAAAGATTTCGTCGTCGTAGGCCGGCATGCCCGGTTTCACATCGCCCAGAACAGTGGCGGGGTAGAACGCGCCGGTGCGATCAGGCACGGTGCCGCCGCACAGGACCTTCGCGCCGTTTTTAACGCTTTCCTCCACCTGCTGCCTGACCGTGTCGAACTGATCCTCGCTGGACAGCGGCCCCAGCTGCGTGTTCTCGTCCATCGGATCGCCCATCTGGATCGCCTGCATCTGCTTCACAAAAGCATCGACAAAGGCGTCATAGACCGCGTCGGTCACAACGAACCGCTTGGCAGAAACGCAGGTCTCGCCATTGTTGTAGAGCCGCCCCATGACGGAATACTTCACGGCGGTTTCGATGTCGGCATTCTCTAGCACCAGATAGGCGTCGTTGGAGCCCAGCTCGAGCACGGTTTTCTTTAGCGCTTTTGCGGCAACGCTGCCGATGTGCCGGCCTGCGCCATCGCTGCCGGTCATGGTCACGCCGCGCACTTTGGGGTGTTCGATCAGCTTGTCCGACACGTCATGGTCGATGATCAGCACCTGAAACAGCTCTTCGGGCAGGCCTGCCTCGATGCACAGCTCGCGCAGACGCAGACCGCTGCCGGTGCAAATGCTCGCATGTTTGAGCACACAAGCGTTGCCCGTCATCAGATTGGCGGCCAGCACGCGGACCGGCTGATAAAGCGGGAAGTTCCACGGTTGGATCGAATAGATCACACCGATGGGTTGATAAGTCACAATGCCGCGTTGGCCGTCGCCGTGGGTGCGTTCCTCATCGGCCAGCGTGTCGGGGCCGTTTTCGGCTGTGTAGTCAAAGATGGCCGCGCAAATCTCAACCTCGGTCAGGCCGTCCTTGTACAGTTTGCCGGTCTCGCGGGTCATCAGATTTGCCAGCTCGTCGGCGTTGTCGCGCAGCTTCTGCGCGATTTTCTTCAGGTAAGGTGCGCGGTCGGCATGGGACAGCGCGCGCCAGTCCTCAAACGCGGTATGAGCCGCGTCGACGCGCTTCATCGCCTCGCTTTCGCTCATCAGGTCATAGGTTTTCAGTGTTTCGCCGGTGGCGGGATTTCTCGTGGTGATCGTGGACATAAAGCCCCCCTTTCATTCAGGGGGAGAACCAAATGCCCCCGTCAGGGTTCCACCGGCGGCAGTGACAGCTTTGTGATCCGGAGGCGCGATCTTACGCGTCGGCGTGGACGGCGGCCCCTTTCAGCAAAATGGTTTTCCACGCTTGTTCAGTCGCCTCCAGAATAGCGGGCACCTGATCCATCAGGCTGTGCGCCTGCGCGATTGAGCCCGCCTCTGCCATGGCTTCGACGTCTTTGAAGATCATCCGCAAGCGTGCCGCTGCCATCATCCCGCACATTCCGGCCAGGGAATGGCTGGTGGCTTGTACGCTTTTGATATCGCCGCCCACCAGAGCGCTGTCCAATTTGCGCATCAGCTTGCGGAATTCGCGGCGGAATTCCTCGAACTGGTCCTGAAGTTGCGCGATGCTGAGCAGATCGACCAAATCGCTGACATGCTCCCGATCAAGGTCGCTTGTGACACTGTCGTTTTGCGGAACCGGCGCGGGTTCGGGCGTGGAAATGGGATCATAGGCTTTGTGGACGCATTCCTGCAGGGCTTTGCGGTTTACGGGCTTCAGCAAAAAGCCGGACATACCTGCATCCGTGAAAGCCTGTCGGTCTTTCGGCAAGGCATGGGCGGTAAAGGCGATAATGGGGGTATCGCTGTTTGGCCCGCCGGAGGCGCGGATCATGCGGCAGGCCTGTGTTCCGCTGACCTCGGGCATGGAAATGTCCATGAAAATGAGGTCAAAGGCCTTGGTTCCCGCAATATCCACGGCCTCCTGCCCGCCGCTTGCCGTGACAACGCGATGTTGTCCCTCCAGCATTTTTTCCAACAGGTTCCGGTTCACGCTGTTGTCGTCGACGATCAGGATACGTTTTTGCGCGGTCGTATCAACCGGTTGTGCATGCGCATCCAAGTCGGCAATCGCGGCGTCGCTGACTTCGGTGACAGGAATGTCCACAATAAAGGACGTGCCTTCGCCCAATGTGGATTCGCAATAGATCTGGCCGTTCATCTGGGTGACAAAACGCTTCACAATTCCCAGTCCCAGACCCGTTCCGCCGGTCAGGCGTTCGTAACTGCGGTCCAAAGACACGAAATCATCAAAGATGCGCGCCTGATCCTCTTCGGAAATCCCGATTCCGGTATCGCTGACCTCGAACCGCAATGTGCCACGGCTTTGCGTTGACCGTGCGTCCGGAATGTATTGGGTGAACAGGGAGACTGCACCTTGAGGCGAGAATTTGATGGCATTGCTAAGCAGATTGATCAGCACTTGTTGAACTGCGCGCTGGGCAAGGCTGAATGTTTTGCCTTCCAAGCCCTTTTGCTGCTGGTCGAGCTGGACGTCGCAATTCTGCGCCATCGTATCCATCATGCCGATCATGTTTTCGGTGAGCGAGGAGACATCGCAGCTGGATTTACTGAATTCCTGTTCGCTCTCGCTGCGTTCGATGGCCAGAACGTCATTGATATGGGCCATCAGAATATCGCCGGAAAACAGCGCTGTTTTGACATTGGCGCGCTGCGCGTCGGTGAGAGGACCCTCTTCGAGCAGATAGAGCGAAGACAACACGCCATTGAGCGGTGTGCGCATCTCGTGGCTCATCATGGCAAAAAACCGCGAGCGTTCCTTGGCAGAGGACAGTGCCGTATCCCGCGCCTGCATGATTTCGGCCTCGTGGCGTTTTTCCAGCGTCAGATCCCGAATGTAATTGATAAAGATCGGGCCATCGCGGGTTTGGGATACAGACACGCTGAATTGGGCGGGGAAAATCGTTCCATCCGCATAAAGCAAATCGAGTTCGCGGGTTTCGCCGTCTTCAAATGTCCGGTAGCCGCTGCGCAGATATGCGTCCCGGCTGGCGTTCAGGATGGCCCGCGCGGATTGTGTGGCAAGGATTTCTGTCCCCGGCCGCCCCAGAACAGACTCGGCTTTATGGCCAAACATATTTTCTGCGGCCTTGTTGAATTCGATGATCCGGCCATGGCGGTCAGACGCCACAATTGCATCAATCGAGCCGTGCAGAATGGCCGTCAACTGCCGTTGCTTTTCATTGGCAAAGACGGACGCGTTGTGCAGCGATGCCGTGCGGCGGATCAAAAAGATAATGGTGGCGATCAGAAACAGCGTCATCAAGCCAATGGCGGCCAGCATGGTTTCCATCAAGGCCGACAATTTCGCACGGCCGTCGCCATTTACCTCCGAGATGTGCTGGATGGATCTAAGCACAACCGTCCGAACACCAATCTCCTGTGTTTTGATCGCTTCCAGAATGGACGGCAGTTCTGCTGCAAGCTTTGCATCGGGTCCGTCGACTACCGGGATCAACGCGTCCATCTGCGCAAGTAACCCATCCAACAGGGCGATGCGTTCTGCATCCAGCGTGGCTCTGTCGATCAGGGGAATGCGGCTGTAGAATATGTCAAAACGTTCACGTACAGCATCCAAGTCCGGCGTTTCGCTGTAGACATTCTCGACTAAAGCGCTTGAGAATTTTAGAAACTCGCTATCAAGCTGCGAGGCGCGCCATTGGCTTTGGTCTTGAGTTCCGGCCTCAAGGATTGTGATGTTTTGCCGGACAAAGATCGACATGGCGATGACCACGACAAAGGCCGTCAATGCAAACAGGCTAAGCGCGAATTGGCTTTTGTTCGACATGTAAGTGGTCGCGAGGTTCGGCAACCTGCGCCGGAACGGGCAATCTTTCATGATCGGACACCCCAGCAAGCGGCGCTCACCAAGAACGTCGGTCGTAGGTCCCGCAAGTGGATCGGAACGCCGGGGGCAAAAGACGGAATCATGACAGGTTTACTCGCGAGATCACATGTATTTATCCGATCGACAGTATCGAAAGCGATGGAAGAAGGCGCTGACAATAAAGCCTATCCGCCTATACGAAGGTGTATTGCGGGGAAATTATTGGTTGGTGTAGACTTTCCTAACGCGTCAAAATCATTCAGATTTGGGCGCAGCGAAGGGTGTCAAACCCAGACAATTCACAAGGGTGCAGGCAAGGATGGCTTTACGGGTACTGATCGCGGATGACCATGACATGGTGCGCGACACGTTTACGATGTTCCTTGAAACCAGCGGGACAGCGCAAACCGTACCCGCCGGTACGCTCGACGAGGCGTTGGACGTCATGCGCCAGAAGGGGCCGTTCGACCTTGTTCTTCTGGACTACACCATGCCGGGAATGAAAGGTCTGGAAGGGCTGAAAGCCGCGCTGGAGATCAGCGGCGGCAATCCTGTCGGTATCGTGTCGGGCACCGGCACCCGCCTGATTGCGCAGCAGGCCCTGGACATGGGGGCGGCCGGTTTCCTGCCCAAGTCCATGCCGGCCAAGACTTTGGTGAACGCTGTGCGGTTCATGGCCATGGGCGAAGTTTACGCGCCCGTCGATTTCATGTCGGGCAAGGATGCGCCGGATGAGACAGATTTTGAACGCGACCTGTCAGACCGCGAGAAACAGGTGCTGCGCGGCCTGATGGCGGCGAAATCCAACAAGGAAATTGCGCTTGAACTTGATCTGCAGGAAGTGACCATCAAACTGCACGTCAAGACACTGTGCCGAAAGATCGACGCAAAGAACCGCACGGATGCGGCCATGATGGCACGCGACGCGGGCTTCGTCTGATCCCATCCGTCGGGCGTCACGGCGGGTCCCTCCCTTATACGCGTTATTGACGACTCGCGCAGGCGGGGGGCTTTGTGCCGCGCCACTGCAACCTCAGTCATAATTGCCCCCTTAGCGATCTCTTTTTGGTTTCACGAATATACACAAGGTTAGTCGACTGCCTGTGCGAAGCAGTCTTCAGCCCTTCGTCCCACCCGTTCTGGTCCGGTTTCTTGGCATTTCGGTAGGACGGCAGGGATGTCCCTCTGCCGGTTCACCGCCGGTCCAGCCCCGGCCACAGAGGGAGGCACTGATGTCTTTTTCCATCACGCAATTGAGCAAGGCCGTGGTCGCGGGCCTTGCGGTCAGCATAACCGCAAGCGCGGCATCTGCTGACGCACTTCAAAGCAACTTTTCGTTCCGTATCGTCGATGCCGATGATGCAGGGCAGGAAATTCTCGTGGAACGCAGCGCGGTCAAACCGGGCGAGGTTATCCATTACGACCTGCGTCACGAGAACAAGACCGATGACGCCATGGCCGGACTGGTCATCGCGGCGCCGGTCCCCGACGGCGTGACCATCACCTTTGACGGGCAGCACAGCTCTGTGCCTGCGGTGTTCGAAGTGCAGGCCGATCTCGACCCCGAGGCGGAAGGCCTTGAATGGTCGACGCTGCCTGCTGTGCGCATGGTCGCTGACGAAACCGGCACTCTGGTCGAGCAACCCTTGCCCGCTGACGCCATTACCGCAGTCCGGTGGAGCCTGACAGAACCGCTTGCAGGCGGTGAGACGGCTCTGAATTCCTACCGCGTCCGCGTGAACTGAGCCGGGGCAGGCGCCCCTCCCAACCATCACTCAAACCGGGAATTAACAAGTGACTTACCATTCAGCAATCCTGCGCACGTCCAGTGCCGCAGCTATTTGTGTCGCGCTTGCGGCCGTGGCAAACGCCGCCCCAGAGGCGGGCTCCGTGATCGGCAACCAAGCCGTCGCGACCTATACAAACGCCGCAGGCGACACCATCACGGTGACGTCGAACACCGTCGAAACCGTCGTTCAGCAGGTGGCAGGTGTTACCCTGACCTCTGACAACACGGAAAGCGTGGCCCCGGGTGGCAAGGCGTTCCTGCCGCATATCATCACCAACGACGGTAACGGCCCTGATGCCTTCAACCTGTCGGCGGTCGAGACCGATACCGGCGCGCTCGATACCTCGCAGTTGGTCTTCTACCCCGATGCCAACATGGATGGTGTCGCCGACAGTGCCACGCCTTTGACCGAAACGCCGGTTCTGGCACCGGGTGAGCAGTTCGGCGTCGTGATCGAGGCCACTGTGCCCTCGACCAATGCGGCGGGTGCCACCGACACCATCACGGTCACATCGACCTCGCAGTTGGACGGCACGGTTCTGGCCACCAACACCGACACGCTGACAGTGTCCAACGATGCGATCATCGAGCTGGTCAAATCCATGGTCGTTGATGCAGGTGCAAACGGCATCGTCGACGCGGGTGACACGGTCACCATTACCCTGACCTACTCGTCCACGGGCCTTGTTGCAGCGGACAACTACGTTGTGACAGACGTTCTGGATGCAGGGTTTGCCTACACCCCGGGCACCGCGCAATGGTCGGATGCGGCAGGCTTCCTTGATGACGACAACGGGTCCACCGTGGTGGATGCGACCAACGGCAACGGCGAGACCATTGCCTGGGACTACGACGATACCCAGACGGTGAACTTTAGCATCTCGTCCGTCGGGTCGGGCCGGTCCGGTAGCATCACCTTCGAGGCGACCATTGCCTCTGACGCGCAGGCAGGTGTTCTGACGAACGTCGCCACGCAAACCGTGGATGGCATCGCCTTCCCACCGTCGAACACGGCATCTGTCACTGTCGATACGCAGTATTCCGTGGCGATTGCGGACACGGCCATCGACGGGGCAGGGGCACCGGATGGCACCACGACATCGGCCACGGACGATGACACCTTGCAAAACGATGTGGTCACCGAGACCGGCGACGTGTCACAGGGCGGCACCATTCGCCATGAGTTCGTGCTGACCAACAACTCCAACGAGGCCGACAGCCTGTCTGTGGATGTTGCCAATGTGGACTTCCCCGCAGGCACCACGTTCCAGATCGTTGGCGCGGATGGTATCACGCCGGTGATCGGATCTGTCGGTCCCTTGGCGATCGGCGACAGCGCCAAGGTCACCCTGATCGCGACCCTGCCGACAGACGCCACGCCCACGGCTGCTGGTGCGACCAACTACACGGCGACCATGACCGTGACCTCGGATGCCTCCGGTGTTACCGATACCTCGACCGCCGAATTCACCGGCGCGGTTCTTGCCGCAGCGGTTGATCTCGAAAACGCGGTTGCGGGCTCCGAAGGGGACGGCGCAGCGCCGACCAACGCAGGCGCACCCTGGATCACAACCGCGACGGATCCGGCCGCACCGGTGACCTTCGACATGGTTGTGCAGAACAACGGCCCCGTGTCGGATGCCTATAACCTGTCACTTGCGCAGGCGCTGCCCACCGGCTGGACGGTGGAGTTCCGTGATGCCGATGGCACCATCGTGACCAACACCGGCACCATCCCCGCAGGCGGTCAGGATACCATCACCGTCACTGTGACCCCTTCGGCAGATGCGCCGCCCGCTGATGTGCCGGTGGACATCCAGGTGGCCAGCTCTGTGTCGGGTCAGTCGGACCGTATCGTCAACCAGATCTCGGTGAACGAAATCTATGACGTGCAGATCCTTGAAGATCAGAATGTTCAGGCTTCGCCCGGCGGCGTCGTGGACATGCTGCACACGATCACCAACGCAGGTAACGTGGACATCACCGAAGGTGCGATCACCCAGACCGGGCTGACCAACTTCTCTGGTGCGATTTTCTGGGACCAGAACGCCAACGGCGTGATCGATGCGACCGATCCGGTGATCGACAACTTCGATGATCTGACCGATGGCATTGCGGCGGGCACCAACGGTCTGGCAGTGGGTGATACCATCAGCGTGATCTACCGCGTGCAGACCCCGTCGACAGCCACGGCTGGCGTGTCCGAGACAGGCACCATTGCGGTGGCCACCTCGCTGAACGGTGCGACGGCCACGGACGCGGACACGGCCAACAACGCCAACGAAGATCGCATTGTGATCATCGCCGGTGACGTGACCCTGACCAAGTTCCAGTACATCGACGCCAACTGCGACGGCACTGTGGGCACCTTCTCCAAGGCGCGCCAGCCGGTCGAACCCGGCCAGTGCATCCGCTACCGCATCGAAGCCGAGAACACGGGCAGCTTTGCAGCCGATGATGTGACCATCTCGGATGCGGCTCCGGCCTACACCGCGATCACGAACTGCGGTGGATCTTGTGGCGAAGCGCTGTTCCCGGCTGGCAGCACTGCGACGGTCACCACCAGCGCCGTCTCCAGCGACCATGGAACGGTTCTGCCCGGTGGCATCGCAAGCCTCGAGTTCACCGTACAGGTGGATAACTAAATCCACCGCCCTGACCTCCGCCCTATTGGGCGGGGGTCATCCCCCCTCGATGGGCCCGATGGGTCCGTTTTTTCCCCTGCAGTCCGAAAGGCGAAACTGATGCGCAGTTTTATTCGCTTTGCCGGTAAGGGCGTGGCTCAGTTCCTTGGTCTTGCCGCTACCACCATTGGCCTCAACGTGATGGCCACCTCCGCGTTTGCTCAGACGTCGCTGGCAGGCAGCACGATCCGAAACGTCGCAGAGGCCACTTATTTCGATACCGGTCGCGGCATGTTCGTGCACATCCAATCCAACGTGGTCGAAGCGCGCGTCAGCGCCGTTCCCGCACTGGAGGTCACGGGGCGTGACGCGGTGGTCGTGTCGCGCGGTGGCAGGGACCAGTTTTACTTTGCCGTGGAAAACACAGGAAACGTCGATCTCGATGTTGCGCTGTCGCCGGAAATGGCGGGCGATGCAGCGGCCCTGCGCAACGGTCGCCTGTTTCATGACGTGAACGCGAATGGCGCAATCGATGCGGGCGAGCCTGAACTGCTGGCGGGTGCAGAGATGCTGATCGCACCGGGCGCGCGGGCGGCAGTGATCTTTGCCTTCGAGGCGGCGCCGCAGGCCACATCCGGTCAGATCGCACAGATGCGGTTGATGACCCGCGCCACACCGCGTCTGACGTCCAACATGGCGGGCGATGCCACGCCGCTGATGGCGATGGGCACCGCAAGCGCCGAGATTGTCAGCGCCACGCTGGAGATCGAAAAACGCCAAGCGATCATCCCGCAGGACAGCGACACGGTGATCCGCTACGATCTGCGTTTGCGCAACAACTCCGACGCGGATGTTTCCGCCTATGACGAGATCGACGGTGCAACCCTGCGCATCGATGGCGCTGTGGCGCAGGGCGTTTTGATGCGCGACGACATTCCGCTCAACGCCGGTCTGGTCGAGATCGTGGAGGCCGGTGGCACCACGCCGCTTTACCATATCCAAGGCGATGCCGCACAGGATTACACCACAACCGCGCCGACGGATCTGGCGCAGGTGGATGCGGTGGCCTTTTTTACCGCAGGCGATTTCGCCGAAGGCTTTTCTGCATCCACGGCGTTCACGGTGCAGGTCAGCGGTGATCTGGGGCCTGTGCAAATCGACAACATCGCGCGCAGCTATGTGCCCGCCTCGGGTGGGGTGTCGGCGGTGATGTCGAACATGGTCAGCTTTGACGGCAACAGCGACAGCACCGGCAGCATGAGCTTTGTCGATCCGGTGACAGCGGCTGCCATAGCAGCGGTTGATCTGGGCAATGACGTCGCGACCGAGCTTTTTGCCGGTGCCTGCAACCTGTCCGATGGCATAGACAGCATGTCCGTGACCGTGGTCAGCCATCTGACCGGCGACGTGGAAACCGTGCTGGCCTATGAGACGGCTGGCAACAGCGGTATCTTCCGCACGGCAGCCTTGCCCGTGGCTGATATGGCCTCTGCCGTGGCACAGGACGGAGTCATGGCTTCGGCACGGGGGGACCGACTGACGGCGCAGGCCCGCTGTGGCAACCGCACCCTGACCGCCAGCCTGCTGGTCGAACCGGGCAACTTTGCCTTTGATGCGATCACCAACGAAGCAGTGGCCGATGCGCCGGTGGCGTTAATCGATGCGGCCTCGGGGCGCGAAATTGCCCGCGCGCGTACCGACGAACGCGGCTACTTTGCCTTCGGGGACCAGCCGGCGGGCCGCTACACCTATGCCCTGCCGCAGGCCGCCAGCTGGAGCTTTCCGACCGTGCGCCGCGCCTTTGACGGGTTCGGGCGGACATTGACGCAGGCCGCATTCGGCGCAGCCTTTGATCACGGCGGCGGGCGGGTGTTCGAATCCGACGTGCCGCTTGATCCGTTCTACCCCGCGCCCGTGGCCCTGATCAAAGAGGCCGACCGTGACCGTGTCACCCAAGGCGGGTTTGTCACCTACACGCTGAACGTGACCAACAATATGCGACAGGCGTTGATCGGCGCCGAAATACTGGACCGCCCGCCCTATGGTGTCACTCTGGTCGAGGGGTCGGTGACATTGGATGGCGAGGTTCTGGCCGATCCTGTGCGCGACGCCCAAGGGGATCTGCGGTTCGACATCGGGGATCTGGTGCCGCTGGGCACGGCCACGCTCGAATACGTGATGACCGTCGGTGCGGCCACCCGCGAAGGGGATCTGGAAAACACCGCACTGGCCTCGGGCCGGCAGGCGGGCACCGGCGTTCTGCGCAGCTCTGCCCCCGCGCGTGCTGTTGTGCGGCTGGACAATTCTGGCGGGGTGTTTTCCCGTCAGGGCACTGTGCTGGGCACCGTGTTCATGGACTGCAACGCAAATGGTGTTCAGGATCTCGGCCCCGATCATCCCGATGAACAGGGCATTGCTGGCGTGCGTATCGTAACGCAGGAAGGGCTGTTCGTGGTGACAGACCGCGCGGGCAAATACTCGCTGCCCGGTTTGCGTCCCGTGACCCATGCCTTCCAAGTGCAAAGCGCCACTTTGCCCACGGGGACCGGGGTCATGGCGACCCGCACCAATGACCTGCGTCAGGGTGGCTCGCGCATCGTGCCTTTGCGTCGCGGCGAGCTGCGCACCGAAAACTTTGCCGTGACGGCCTGCACGCCGGAGGCGATTGCCGAAGTCGCCGCGCGTCGGGCCTATTTCGACGCAGCCAGCACGCCGCAAACCATGACCGCCGCCGATCTGCCGATCGAAGGCGCGCGTAACCCGCAACGCTCTGTCAGCTCCGAGGCGGGGGTGGCCACCACCACACAGCTGACGCCCGCCATGCTGGCCGCTGAGGCCGAGGCACAAGGCGCAGACACCCCCCGTCGCGCGCCCCTGGCCGCCAAGGCCCGACAAACCCGCCGTCCTTTGGAAAGCCTGATCCGCTCGCTGGATTCAGAGCCGGGCTTCCTTGATATCGAAGACGGTCAGGTCTTGGCGCGGCGCAGCCAGACCATCCGTGTCAAAGGCAAGGCGGATCTGACCCTTGGCCTGTTGGTGAACGGTCAGGCGCTGGGCGCGGACCGTGTGGGCGAGCAGACAAGCTGGCCCGCCCGCAATGTGCAGGCATCGGAATTTGTGGCGGTCAAGCTGCGCCCCGGTGCCAATACATTGTCCCTGATCGGGCGTGACGGTTTTGGCATCGAGCGTATGCGCCATGACATCACCGTCACAGCGCCCGGCGATCCCGCGCGGATCGACATCACCATGCCTGCCGAGGCCTCTGCCGATCCGGTCAGCATGGTGCCTGTTGTGGTGCGCCTGCTGGACGCCCGTGGCCTGCCGGTTCCGGCCTCTGCCACGGTCACACTGGATGCGGGGCGCGCCCTGTGGGACGTGGATGACATCCGCCCCGGCACGCCGGGTGTGCAGGCCTTTATCGACAATGGCGAGGCCACGTTCAACCTGATCCCGCCGCAGGTGTCCGGTGCCGATCTGGTGACCATCACCAGCGGCTTTGCCAGCGCCGAGGCGCGCATCGCCTTCACCCCCAACCTTGAAGAACGGATCATGATTGGTGTGGTCGAAGGGGCTGTGGCCCTTGGCGGGGGTGCCACCGGCCCATTGCTGCCGAAGGATCAGTTCAGCCATTTCGAGGACACCACCACCGGTCTGCGCGGCGAGCTGTATCTAAAAGGCGCGATCCGTGGCGATGCCTTGCTGACGCTGCGCTACAGCTCGGACCGCGATACCGAAGACCGTCTGTTTCGCGACATTCGCGGCGACGAATATTACCCCGTCTATGGTGACAATTCGGAACGTGGCTGGGATGCGCAATCCTCGACCAACCTGTACGTGAAGGTCGAGCGCGGCCGGTCCTACGTGCTGTATGGCGATATCGCGATCCAGCCCGAAGCGTCCTCCTTCAAACTGGGGGGCATGCGTCGGGTGGCCGCAGGCGCCAAGGCCCATTGGGAGGATGACCGCGTCTCTGTCACCGTCTTTGCGGCCCGCACGGCGCAGGAACAGCAGGTGGTGGAATTCGCAGGGCGCGGTGTGTCTGGCCCTTATGATCTGGCGCTCGGGGGCTATGTTGACGGCTCAGAACGTGTCGAAATCATCGTCCGTGACGAGGACGGCGGGGATATCCTGTCGACGACAACGCTGCGCCGCGGCACCGACTACATCCTCGATTACTTCCGCGATACGATCACCTTTGACACGCCGGTGCGCCAGTTCGATGCCGACGGCAATCCGGTGTCCGTGCGCGTGACCTATGAGGTCGAGCCAGAGGATGCAGACCGCTACTGGCTGTATGGTGGCGAGGTCAATTACGTCCTCAGCGACAGCACGCAGATCGGGGTGCGCGCCGTGCATGCGGATGCCGCCGTGGGCAACCCCGCCCGCGAGCGTCTGCAGTCGGCCTATGTGCGCCACACCACAGCGGCTGGCGGCGTCTGGGAGGCCGAGGCTGCCCGCTCAGAGGACAGCCAGCAGGTCAGCGACACGGCCTTCCGTCTGGCCTATGACATCCGCACCACCCGCGAACGGCTGTCCTTCGAGGCGCTGCACACAGGCCGTGACTTCCGCGCAGGCGGGCTTGCCCGTCCCGGCACCAGCCAGTTGCGGCTGAGCTATGGGCTGGAGCTTGACCGCAAGAGCGACCTTGAACTGTCGGCGGAATATCTGCGCGATCGCGTGTCCGACAGCACCCGCAGCACCGTCCAGGCCAGCTATGCCCGTCGTTTCAGCGACAGCTTCCGCGGCAAGATCGGGGTAGAGCTGTCCCGTCACGCGCGGGACGGTGGCGCCGAAGATCAGGCGGCCCTTCTGCTGGGCGGGCATTGGACGCCCAAGTCCCGCCCCGGCGTGGCCGTGCGCAGCGAGTTGCGCCTGCCCATCGCCGGTGAGAGGCGCGACGACGCAGAGCTGACGCTGGCCATGTCGCGCGAGGCAAAGCCGGGTTGGCGCGTGCACAACGAGATCGAGCTGACCTTTGGGGAAGACGTGATCATGACGCGGGCGCGTTTCGGCATGGAATACCAGCTCACCGAATGGCTGTCCGGGACCACCGAGTTCAGCGAGGCCGCAGGCGACAGCGAAGAGACATGGCATCAGGGGCTGTCGATTGTCTGGGACATCAACACGCTGACCACGTTGCGCGTCGATCTTGAACATTCGCGGGGCATGGACACAGGCAAAGACCGTCTGACCAGTGCAGCCTTTGGTGTCAAATGGCGCAACAGCGATGACACCGTGGTGGGGGATGCGGACTTTGACGCGACCTTCGAGGAGAGCGGAAACACCTACTATGCCTCGCTGGGCATGGCCGGTCAGGTCAACGAGGATTGGACGATCCTTGGCCGCAGCCGCATCGCCATGGATCAGCGCGACGGCAAGGATCACCTGCGCACCCGTACCCGTATCGGGGCGTCCTACCGCCCGGTGGAGGACCCGCGTCTGGATGTTCTGGCATGGTACGAACATCGCCTCGAGCAAAAGCACAACCGTTCGGAGACCCATATGTGGTCTGTCGATGCCAGCTATGAGGCGGATGACGACATCCGTCTGAACGGCAAATACGCAGGTCAGCATCAGCGGCTGTCAGGCGATGGTTTCGAGGCAGAGTCCACCACACAGCTTGTGCAGGCGGGCGCCTATTTCGATCTGCTCGACGACCGGATGCAACTGGGCGTGAACGCGGCCCACCTGTGGGACAGCCACGGTGGCAGCACCACGGGTCTTGGCGCAGAGCTGGGCGTGTCGCTGGCCAAGGGAACTTTGCTGGCGGTCGGCTACAATGCGGTGGACGCCCGCGTCAAAGGTCTGGGCGATCTGTATCAGGAGGGGGCCTACTTCCGGTTCAACCTGTTGCTGGATGAACGCCTGTGGGACCGTTTGGATGGATTTCTTGGCAACTGATTGAACCTGAGCGTTGCCAAGAACAGGGCCACGTCGCGAAGCGCATCCGTGACGTGGCCCGCTTTATGTCCCGCCCGCCGGTATCCTGTCCGGTCTCTGTGGGGGATGGCGCTATACGATGGTGTGTTTGCTTCCCTGTATGCCCCGCCCGCCTGCTTTCCAGGCTTTTCTAGAATGATCCGGCACTCAGTTGGTTCAGGAGTACGGAGTAATGTTCAAAAGGGTTTTGACCGCATCGATTGTCTCAGCCGTCTGCATGGCCTCTATGGGGGGCGCGCAGACGCAAGACGGGACAGAGTTCGACATGGCCGCGATCACAAGCGATGGCCGCATTCACTTTGGTCTGGGGCTTGACGGGGAGGCCACGCCGATCCTGATCGATATGCCAGAGGTCGTGGCATACTCTGGGTCAGGGCGCGCGCCCTTCGTGTCATCGCGCGCAGGCGGGCCGGATGCGCAGTTGCGCCATCTGATCGCCTATGCCGAGGCCGGAATGGCCGGATACGATGCCGTGCAGCTTGGCGCGCGCCGTCTGCCGCCAAAGCTGCCTACGCAGATGACGGTGCAGGAAATTTTCCAATGGATCTACGCCACGCCGGGGCAACCGCATGCGATTGGTCGCTATCAGTTCATCCCGTCTACGCTGCGCAGCCTGTTGTCGCGCGCAGGTGTCGCCCCGACAGAGTTGTTCTCTCCGCAGCTTCAGGACCATCTGGCGAATATCTTGCTTGATGACGCAGGCTACGGCGCTCTGATGGCGGGGAAGATATCCCGCGAGCGGTTCATGTATAACCTCGCAGGGATCTGGGCGGGGCTGCCGCTGCCGTCCGGCAAATCACGCTATCACAACTATGCGGGCAACCGTGCCACCATCAGCTGGCAGACCTTTGACGCGGAAATGACGCGGATCTTCGCCGCCCGCTGACTGCCCGTAACCGCATGATTCGCCTTATGTTAGCGCCACCCTTTCAGGGTGGCGTTTTGCGTATGGCGGCACCCGAAACCGGCGCCCTGTCGAGAGCGGGCGGCGATAAATCAGTACGTCGGATCATTCCCTGTATATCGTCCTATACCTCGGGATACATTCCATGCGCTGAATGTCGACGGACCTTAATCACCCCACCTGATTAATTCAGAGTTGAAAGACGTGACCCGGGTTCAAGGTCACACAGCCGGACATTGAAAAACAGTTCAAATGCCATCGCAGACTCCGTCTGCGGTGACCGGGGGTCGCATGTCTTTCGCTTTGGATGGAGATGGGCATGAGACTGTTTTTGCGCAATTTTTTCAGAAATAATGATGCGGACGCCCTGGCCTCCTTGCGGGCTGGCAGGGGTGACGGACAGCGCTCTGCCCCAGAGCAGGAGACCGCGCAGGACGCACCTGTATCTGCACGCATAGATCCCGCACCGGTCTCACTTCGCAGCCTTGCCGCACAACCGGGGGGGGCCTCGAATGCAGAGGTCGAAAGCCTCGGGCGTATGACCACCTCGGGCGAGGAAGCGGTGGACAGTCTCTTTGGTGGCAACATTTTGGCCCCACGCGGCGAGATGACCGGCGAAGGCTCCTATGCCGATCTGGTTGACGATCTGGGGGTGACGGACCTGCGTTACCCCGGCGGATCGCTTACCGAAGAATACTTTGACATTCGCGACCCCGACCGCGCGGTCGTCACCGGCAACGAAAATGGCGTCACCGCTGACTTTATTCCGATCTCGGAATTCATGGCCGCCGCCGAAGAGATGGGCCAGCCTGTCACACTGGTGGTGCCGACCCGCACGCAACTGTCGGACAGGACCGATGCCAATGGCGACCGTCTTACCGATATCGACGAAGAGGCGCTGCGCGATTTCGTCTATGACACAGTGACCGGCGTGTATGGCGACGTCGAGATCCAGGCCTTCGAGATCGGCAACGAATACTGGGGCTCGGGGCGGATGAACTCCGCTGAATACGGTCGCCTGTCTGCGGAGATGACAGAAATCATCGACAGCGAACTGCAGCTGATCGCCGACACGCTGGGGACAGAGGTCGACACCAGCATCGTGGTGCAGGTGGGGACGAACTTTGATCACGCCTCGCTCAGCCGTGTTTACGACGGCATGTCAAATGACGAGGTCATCGATGATCTCAACGACAAATACGATCTTGGTCTGGATGACAGCATCATTCGCGGCTCCGGTGTGCCGAACTGGACCGAGATTTCCAACGAGATCATCATGTCCTTCTATGAGGATGGCACCATCGATGCGCTCGACGGGATTGTGGCGCATGTCTACTCCAAAGAGCCCGCGCTGGACGGTCAGCGGTCCTTTCAGCTCAACACGATCAAGGACACATGGGGCGACGAATTTCCCGATGCGGATCTCGATATCTATGTGACGGAATGGAACGTCTCCGGCGCGTCGCGGCTGTTCGACCGCAACGAGGATTTCGGCCTGTTCCAGTCGCATGAAATGCTCAACATGATCGAGGAGTTCATGTACAGTGGGGTGGACGTCGCCCACGCATGGCCCTTGTTGCAGAACACGTCGAATGCCTTTTCCAAAGGGTTCGAGCATGTGGAGCTGACGCCTGCGGGCAAGATGTTCAATCTGATGTCGTCGCACATCCCGGGCAAGTCCATGATCGATTTTGACGCGAATGATCGCGACACCGAAGAAGAGCTGGCCCATGCGGATCTGCACGGCTTTTACGGCGACGGCGATCTGGCCTTGTTTCTGGCCTCGACGGCGGATGGGACGGAAACCACCCGTGTCGATCTGGGCAGCATTCTGGACGGCTCCGATACGGCGCAGTTCCAGATCCTTGGCGTGGCGGCGGGCGATGCACCGGGCAGCAATTCCTCCGAAGGTGTGATCCGCACCCTGTCCGCTGACGATGTGATGACCGGCTCTGTGTTAGAGGTGACATTGCAGCCGGGAGAGATTCTGGTGGCAAGCTTTGATGACATCGATCCGGCCCGCGAATTTGCGCCGCTGGCTCGCGCGATTGATACCGACAGCGCGCCAGTGGCCGTCTCGGAGGAGGCAGAGGTGACACCGTTGCGCGCAGCCCCCGAACCCGAAGGGATGCGCCCGCGCCCTGACCGTGAGGATGGCGTTTTGAAAGGCACCCGTGGCGACGACACGCTGATCGGCGGTGACCGCAACGATAAGCTGAAAGGCGGGGAGGGCGATGATCTGGTGCGTGGCGGTGGCGGGCGTGACCGTTTGGCTGGTGGCGACGGTGATGACCGGCTCGAAGGTCAGCGCGGCGATGACCTGCTGAAGGGCTGCGATGGAAAGGACACTCTGTTCGGCGGCTCTGGCGACGACACGCTGAAAGGCGGCGCTGGTGGCGACTGGCTGGACGCTGGCTCTGGAACCAATGTCATCCTGACAGGTTTTGGCCGTGATACCGTCTCGATCGAGGACCGTGGAGACGCGTTCGAGACCCGTGTGACGGATTTTACTCTGGGTCGTGACAGTCTTCGTATCCGGTCCGACGATGTCGAGGATGCGGATGATCTGTCGCTGCGTTTCACCGGTGAAGAGCTGATCATGACGCTGGCAGGTGACGAAAACCGCCGGATCGTTCTTGAAGGCGATTACGACGAAGATGAATTCTGGGACAGCGGAAGCCTGAACATCGCGTAAACCTATTTGCGCGAAAAGCCGGCGAGGCACGGCTGCCCCTGTCAGAAACATCATAACCGTTCGGACAGGGGCCCACCCAGGAAGACAGGAAATCGCCCGCAGGTATCAGGGATGACCCAAATGTTGGTGAACGTATCAACAAGAATACATTCATTAACCGCAATCCACCGCGCCTGATTGCCAGTTCTATGGTTTCTAAACTTAACCCAACCACAGGAGGACGACATGACACCACCGTCTCGGCTTTCACCTCTGGATCTTGGGCAGACGTCATTTCGACAAGGGCAGAATATTTTGGGACTTTATTCAGACGCAAGCAGCGGCACGGATCAGATTGTGGGCAAACGTCTGCGGCCGCGTGTTCTGGTGGTCGAGGATTCCGAGGTGTTCCGCTACATCCTTCGCACGTTGTTTGAACAGGCGGGCTTCGACTATTTCGATGCCCGTGACGGGGTTGAGGGGGTCGAGGTTTTCGATCGCACCCGCCCCGATATCGTTTTCACCGACTACAACATGCCGCGCATGAACGGCTTGGGCCTGATTTCGGCCATCCGCCGTAATGCCGCCGGCCGGTCTGTTCCGATTTTCGTTCTGTCCAGTGAACCCGCGAAGGCGCCCCGTGGCGATATTCTTGATGCGGGGGCAAACGGTTGGATCGACAAGCCGTTCGAACCGGCGGCCCTGGTAAACATCAGCCGTTGCCTGATCAAGTCGCAGTCCCGCGTGAACCGCCGGCCCAAGCAGCGTGGCCTGAACATCCCCCCGCTTCAGACCCGGGACTAAGCTGACCACCTGCGCCCCGGTCGGGGGCGTCGTATGAGACCGTGCATCACCGCGCAAGGGCTGTCCTTGGCGCGGTTTTTGTTTGCCGGTGTCATAACGAAAAAAAGCCGCACCAAGCGGGGGCTTGGTGCGGTGTAGTAACGGTCCCCTGGGACAATGGATCAAGCGGTTCAATCCATTGGGGCTCCGCTGTGTGGATGCGTCAATGACGGTCCAGCACCTGAGCAGGATAGCGCCGCGTGGGCACCATGCCGGGCTGCCCGCGCATGGCCTTTCGCAGACTGGCCAGCGCGACCGGTAGGATGAACCCGACGGCGCTAAACATGGATGCAAAGAAGTAGGCAGGGACGATGGGAACGCCCGCCATCAAGAGCAGTCCAAAGACCGAAAACCCTACAGTGAGCGTGCACATCAGGCCCGCAGCGAGGGGGGGATTCTCGTGAGTGGTGTAGAATTCGTGGTCCATGAGCTGTCTCGCTATTTGCATCGTGATCTCACCCTAGACGGCAAATGCGCAGCCGGTGTGCGTTCCGAAGCATTGCGGGACCTGCCCGACGACTAGCGCACTATCCTTTCGGTTAAGACCTGTTGGCGGACAGGGCAGGGGGTGGGGGCGCATATGCGAAAGCATATCGGCGTACACTTGAGCGCGCCGCCCCTGTCTGACTACACCACAGGCAGATCAGCCAATGCGTGCGAAGTCTGGAACCGGTCGTTCGCGTAACCACAGCCGGTCGCGCAACCCGTTTCACAGACGACAAAACGAGGTTGGTTCATTGATGAAATTGTTTTCAGGACGTCATGGCGTCAAAGCGGCGCTTGCCGCGACGGCGTTGAGCCTTATGCCCACGGGTGCGCTGCACGCGGGGGATTTTGCACTGGACCTCAGCACTTTTGATTGGCCTGCGGGCAACCAGGGGCCATTGGTGCGGACCTTGCGCGACCAATACGGGTTTCAGGTCGATGGCACGGTGACAATCACCGGCAATCTTCAAACGTACCCGGATGCCAGCAATGGCAATGCGCCCACGCCGACCCCTGACGATGTCGACATCTTTGGCGGCAATGCCGAGTCGCTGATCATCATCGGGGATGCGCCCCGCAATCGCGGTGAGCGCGGGGATGACCGGATCGTTGCAACCGTGTCTGCCAGTTCTGGCGGCGTGTCGGTGCAGGTTGATAATCTGGTGGTTGATATTCTCGACATCGACCCCACGGACAATAACTCAACTGGCGATCGATGCGATTTCGTCACGGCCTTTGGTGACAATGGCAACCCGACGTTAAGCACGGTTGGCCCCGCGCCGACTTTGATCGTCGGTCCCGGTCTCGGCTCTGGTGATACAGGGCTTTTGGCCGCGAACGAGGCGCAGTGCCGTTTTATTGATGGGGGGGCTGTTGTGTCTCCGACGTCGAACAACGACACAAACGGGACCTTGCGGCTGAACTATCCGAACGGCACGTCGACGATGACGATCTGGTATGACGAAAGCATCGGCGAGGTGCGCAGCTACTATGATCCGCAAACCTTGCCGTATGATCCGCAGGCGCGCGGTATTGGTCTGTTTGCCAATGTGACGTTTACCACGGACCAAAGCATCACCCTGACGCGCAACACTTCGCCCAGCTCGGCGCTGCAGGGGGATCGCATTACCTTTGTCTATACCGTCACGAACAACGGCAGCCTTCCGTTCAATACCTCGCAGGATGTGGTGATCGAGGATGATCTGCTTGGCACCGTCACCTGTCCGGCGATCAGCGCACCGGTGGCACCGGGGGGTCAGGTTGTCTGTACCGCCGATTACACCGTGTCGGCCGCGGATGTGCTGACAGGGGCGATCGACAGCACCGCGACCGCAGGCATCGGCCTGATCGGTCAGCCCTTCGTGTCGCGTCTGCAATCCAACCCCGAGAACGCCAGCATCATCACCAATGTGCTCAGCGCGGACACAGGCCCGCGCACCTGTACGCCGCAGTCGGTCTTTGCCCAGCCGCGCACCCAGCTTGCGGGATCGGGCAGTGCGGCGGCGCTGACCACCTCGGATATCTTTGTGTTCGATAACGTGACGCAGGACATCAACGGCAATGATCTGGACGTGGTGTTCCAACTGACCGAGATCTCGGACGCAACCGATGTGCGGCTGACGGCAAACGCGGTCGAGGCGCAGATGATCCCCGGGGATGAGGGATTTGTGACGTACAGTCTGCGGTTGGTGCAGGATGGCAGTGCGACGGCGGGCACGCCGCTGGGCACAGCCGTCGATCAGGCCCGCATCAACGGTGTCATTGTCCAGCAGACCGATGTGGACAGCCGCGCCGCTGGTGATGACAGCACGGCGGTTGTTGGCCCCTTGGTGGCACCGGATGCGGTGTCCTACTTCAACACGGCACCTTTGGTTGGCTTTGCCTCTGGCGGACAAGCCATCGCCATGGACCCGGCCAAGGCTGGCGACCCTGCCAATTGGCTGGATGAGACAAACGAGACCAGCTTCGACAACTATGCGACCTATGAATACAGCGGTTTTGTCGAGGCAGAGTTCATCCACGGCTATGCAGGGGCTTCCGCCGTCAGCGACCGCCGCGCGGCATCGACGCTGCTGTGTGCGATCACCAATGTCTCGCCGAATGTGGTGGCGGAAGATGATGACTATACCGCCACGCCGCTGAACACACTGGTGGGCGGCACGGCGGGAGAGGTCTATGCAAACGATACGGTGAACGGTCTGCCCGCCACGGTGCTGAATGCCGATCTGACGGTGATCACACCCGCCACACCGCAAAGCCCCGGCGACCTTGTGCCGTTTCTGGAAACCAGCGGGCTGGATGAGGGACGTGTTGTCGTGCCTGCCAATGTGCCCGCTGGCGACTATGAAATCGCCTACGAGCTGTGCGACGCCTTCGATCCGCTGCAATGTGATCGCGCGACCGTCATGGTCACGGTGTTCGAGGGGCTGGGGCTGGACTTTGGCGATGCGCCGATCACCTATCTGCCCGCCTCTCACCGGGTGGACGCGGTGCCCACTGTGTACCTTGGTGCGATCCCGCCGGATATCGAACCGCTGCCACAATCGGATGCGACAGCGACGGCGGATGATTTGCTCGACATCGACGACGAAGACGCTGTGCTGTTCCCTGTTTTGACCCAAGGGATGATCAGCACCCTGAACATCCCTGTCACCGGCAGCGGGTATTTGCAGGCGTGGATCGATTTCAACGGTGACGGCCTGTTCGAGGAAACCTTGGGCGAACGCATTGCCCAGGATCTGCAGGATGACGGGACCGGCTTCGACAATACAGCAGGCGACGGTGTGATTCAGGTCGACGTGAGCGTGCCGTCGGATGCCACCACATCGACCACCTATGCGCGCTTCCGCTATGCCAGTGCGCTTGGCACACCTGTTGCCGGTTTCGCGATTGATGGCGAAGTTGAGGATTATTCACTGCTGATTGTCGCCGCCGATCTGGTTGACCGCGGCGATGCGCCTGCCAGCTATGGCGATCCGCGCCATATCGTTGTGCCCACGATCTATCTTGGCGCGGGCCTGCCCGACACAGAGATCACGCCGCAAAACAGCGAGCTGGCAGACGGCGACGATCTTTCCGGGATAGATGACGAGGATTCAATCGCCGAGTTTCCGGTGCTTGAGGCAGGCAGCACCGTCTCGCTGACTGTGCAGACCCATGAACTCCTGTCTGATACTTATGACGCGGGGGTGCCGGTGCTGACACCCGGTATCACCAACCTGCAGGTCTGGATCGATTGGAACCAAAATGGCGTGTTCGATGTCGGTGAACAGGTGGCCGCAGACTACCGCGACGGCGGCACGGGGGATACCGATGGCGTTTTCAACAATCAGATCACGCTCAACATCAACGTGCCGAACACCATCAACAGCGGCTATACATACGCACGGGTCCGTTGGTCGACCACCAGCGGACTGGTCGCAGATGCTTTCGACGGTCTGAACCTCGACGGCGAGGTCGAGGATTACTACGTGCGCCTCTCAAACAATGCCGTGCCTTTCGTCTGCGACGGTACGCTCTATCGCATTGTGGGGGCGGGCAACTCGCGACTTCAGGAACTGGTGTTTTCACCGGACGGCTCTGGCGGCTACACTATCTCGGATAACGATGTGGGTACGCCAGCGGCGGATGAGTACAACGCGGCCTGGGGGTACAATGCGCTAGACGGGTTGTTCTATGGTGTCGATAACGGCAACCGTGACCTTGTGCAGTTGGATTCACTGGGCAATTTCAGGATTGTTTCTACCATTCCCGCGACTGCCACGGTGGGTAGCAATGCCGGCGACATCATGTCCAACGGGGTGATGATCTACCGCGTCAGCGCGGGTGGTGCTTTCCAGCTGCTGGATCTCAGCGATCCGCTCAACCCGGTAGACTTGGGGCAGCTTACCTTCTCGGAGCCGCTTACCGTTGCCGATTTCGCATTCAACCCTAACGACGGGATGTTCTACGGAATCAATAGCACCACAGACCGGCTGTTCTACTTCGACCCAAATGGCGGCACAGCCGGCAGCACCTCGATTGTCGACTTTGGCCCGGCGACCTACACATCAAGCTATGGCGCGGTGTGGTTTGATGCCTCTGGGCGGTTCTATGTCCAAGAGAATTTCGGCAATCAGATTTTCGCGGTCAATGTGGGGTTTGAGGGTGACGGTGATGGCAGCGCAACGCTGATTGATACGCTGACCTTGGGCACGGACAACCGCGTAGATGCGGCGGCTTGCCCCTCGACCAACGGTCCCCTGCCGCCCGAAGGGTCGATTAGCGGGCTGGTGTTCGAAGATCGCAACTTCTCGGGCACGCCCGATGGCTCGGCGACCGAGCCGGGCATCCCGAATGTCACCGTATCGGCCTACGATATCAATGGAACACCAAGCGATCCAACGGATGATACGTTCATTCAAAGCGCGCAGACCGACGCCAGCGGGGGCTATCTTTTTGAAGATATCTCGGCGCGGATCGTGTATCGGATCGAAGTGAGCGAAACCGATCCGAATTTGCCATCGGGTTCTGTGTTCACCACTGAAAATCCTTACCAGCCGGTTCGGGTGACAGCGGGCAGCACGACAAGCGGATACGATTTTGGTGTTGCCACGGCGGTTGACCTGTCGCTGACCAAGGAAGCGTTTGACACCTCGGGCGCGCCGATCGGCCTTGCCCCGGCCAATACAGAGATCGACTTTGTTTTGTCGGTCACCAACGACGGGCCGTCTGCTGCAACTGGTGTGCAGGTGCGTGATTTGATCCCCGATGGCTACAGCTACGTGTCGGACACAGCGGCCACGCAGGGCGACAGCTATGACGCAGGCACCGGGGTCTGGGATCTGGGCGACATCGCCAGCGGGACAACCGAAACCCTGACCATTCGGGTGACGATGAACCAGACCGGCGATCACACCAATCTGGCAGAGATCATCGCCTCCGATCAGGCGGACCCTGACAGTGACCCGTCCGTGGGGGCGGTCACCGACGATCTGTCCGACGGGATTGCCGATGATGACGAGGCCAGTGCCACCGTGGTCTTTGACGGCAATGGAGCGACCTTGTCGGGGGTGGTGTTCCTTGACCATGGGGGCGGTTCTGGCACCGCTTATGACGGCCAGCAGGCCGCAGAGGAGCCCGGCACCGCCGCCGCGCGGATCGAGTTGTTGAATTCCGCAGGCACCGTCGTTGCCGCGCCGGTTGTCGCGGCGGATGGCAGCTGGACCGTCACATTGCCGGAGAACTACTTTGACCGCCTCACGGTGCGCGTCATCCCCAGCGACGGGTACTCGCTGGTGTCAGAGGATCCGCGCAGCCTGCCGGGTCTGAGCAATCCTGATCCACGCGATGGCAGCTACAGCTTTCAGCCGGGGCAGGGGGCTGACTACACCGATCTGCGGTTCGGTCTGATCCAGGAGGCCCGGTTGACCGAAGACCAGCAGGCCGCCATCCGCGCCGGACAGGTGGTCTCGCTGCGGCATGACTATGTGGCTGATGCCGAAGGCACGGTCAGCTTCAGCACCGCTGTGGTGGACGAAACCACGCCGGGTCTGTTTGCCACGGGGTTGTTCTATGATCCGGCCTGCGACGGGACGGCGGTCACGCCTGTGAGCGATCCCGTTGCGGTGTCTGCAGGGACGCGGATCTGTCTGGTGGCACGTGTCACCGCCTCGGCGGCGGCTGCTCCGGGGGCGCGGGTTGCCTTTGATGTCATCGCCCAGACCACCTATGGGGCGACCGGCCTAACCGAAGAGGACCGCAACACCGATACCGTGCGGGTCGAGGGGTCCGAGGGGCGGCTGGAACTGCGCAAAACCGTGCGGAACCTGACGCAGGGCACCGCCGAAGGGGTCAGCAATGGCGCAAGCCTTGGGGACGTGCTGGAATATCGCATCTATCTGGACAATCCCGGCAGCTTGCCCGCGACCCAGATCGTGATCCATGACCGCACGCCGCCCTACACAGAGCTGGCCGCCGCCATTCCGTCGCCGGTGAATGTGGGATCTGGCGTGGTATGCACGCTGGCCCAGCCTGCCACAAACACGGCGGGGTACGCGGGCGCACTGCAATGGGATTGCACCGGCACATACGAACCCGGTGAGACAGGGTCAGTCAGCTTTCAGGTGGCCATCTCGCCCTAAGATGGGCTGACGCCCAGTGGCCATCCATGACCGCTGTGCGGTCCGGGATTTTGGCGGCCCAAAGACGATCCGCATGGCGCGGGTCGTCTATTTTGTTGCGCGTAAGGCTATGCACAGGGTGGCGTGATGCCTGTCGAGAAGGCGCGGCGCTTTGCTCAAAGGACTTGATCGCTGGTAATAGTAATGTCTAATGTGTGCATTGGACATATTTGAGACATTGGGTTGATGACAGATTTTATCGGCATGGCGCTGACTGGCAGCTCAGCGGGCTGTGTGTCAGCGCTTTGCGCTGTGACCGGACCGGAGCCATCGCAATGACAGACCGCTACGCAAGCCTTTCGGATCTCTCACAGTTTTGCGATAAAGTGCTTCGCGCCGCTGGTGCAGACGCCCCAAGCGCTGCCGCTGCCACCCGTGCGATGCTGCACGCCAGCCGCCTTGGCGTGGACAGCCACGGCGTTCGCCTTTTGCCGCATTACGATATGGTTTTGCGCGGCGGACGGGTAAACGGCACGCCGCGCACAAGGTTTGACCGGACCCGAGCCGGATCGGGGTTGCTGGATGCGGATAACGGGCATGGTGCCTTGGCCGCTTATACCGCGAGCGATTTTGCCTGCATCCTTGCGCGCGAGGCGGGCATCGGCGCGGTCGGCATTCGCCGCACGTCGCATTTCGGACCCGCGGGCGCCTACGCGCTGGCCATGGCAGAGGCAGGGATGATCGGGATTGTCATGTGCCATTCCGACAGCTTTGTGCGTCTGCATGACGGGGCGGAACGGTTTCATGGCACCAATCCGATTGCCGCTGCTGTGCCTGTCGCGGGCGACCGGCCTTGGCTGCTCGATATGGCGACCAGCGCGGTGCCCTACAATCGGGTGCAGTTGTACAAATCTCTGGGGCGCGCACTGCCGGACCATACGGCATCAGATGCGCAAGGTGTTGATACGCCGGACCCGAACGCGGTCGATATGCTGGCGCCCATGGGCGGCGAATTCGGCTTCAAGGGGGCAGGTCTTGCGGGGCTTGCGGAAATATTCTCGGCCATTCTGACAGGCATGAAAATCGGCCCCGAGATCCTGCCGATGGCCGGTCCGGATGTGTCGACGCCCCGTGAGATGGGCGCATTCGTGATCTGTATCGACCCCGACGGGTTCATCGGAGGCGAGATGCTGCGCGCAGGCATGCTGCATTACATGGAGACTTTGCGCAGCAGCGCGGCCCGCGCGGGGGCACGGGTCATGGCACCCGGAGATCGGGAATGGGCCGAGGCCGACCGCCGCGACAAGGCAGGTGTTCCGGTCGATCCGGACACCGCCCGCGCCTTTGGCCGTCTTGCCGAACTGGCCGACATTGCGGTGCCTTTTGCAAAGGCCGGTGTGACGTGCGGCTAAGCACACAGGCCTCTTAGCAAAATAACGGGAGGGGAAATCATGGTGAAAACGGTGCAGGGCGCGCGCGCAGGGGTGGCCCTGATCGGCGCAGGAATGATCGCCAAAACGCATGTGGCCGCGCTGTCCGCGGCGCAGGACAAGGCGGATTTGCGTAAAATCGTCTCGCGCAGGCCAGAGCGGGCCACCTATCTGGCGGAGTATTATGACGGCTGCGCCCCGGACTTTACCGCTGATCTGTCCGCTGTCGCAGAAAACCCGGACATTCCCGTGGCCATCGTGGCCACGCCGCCCAGCGTCAGAAAAGACGTGATCGAGGTGCTTGCGGCCTCCGGCACACATATCCTGCTCGAAAAGCCGCTTGGCCGGAACCCGGAGGAAGCGCGCGAGGTTGTGGACATCTGCGACCATGCGGGCGTGACCTTGGGTGTCTTGTTCCAGCACCGCATGCGCGCCCCGTCAGTGGCGGCCACCCGCCATGTGGCCAGCGGTGCGCTGGGCGCGCTGGGCCTGGTGGAAATTGCCGTGCCGCTTTGGCGCGATCAGGCCTACTATGACGAGCTTGGCCGCGGCACCTATGCCCGTGATGGCGGTGGTGTCATGATTACAAACGCGATCCATTCTATCGATCTGGCGCTTAGTCTGACCGGCCCCGTGACGCGCGTTCAGGCCATGACCGCGACAACACCGCTACACCGGATGGAGGCCGAAGATTTCGCCGTGGCGGGCTTGCGGTTTGCCTGCGGTGCGGTCGGCTCGTTTGCCGCCAGCACGGCCATGTACCCGCATCGCACCGAGGTCATCCGGCTCCATTTCCAGAATGCCAGCCTGAAGCTGGATAAGGATTCGCTTGAAATCAGTTGGCGCGAGGGACGTGTCGACGTCGAAGCCAAGGACGACGCCCCCCGCAAGGTCAATCCGCTGCTGGGTGGCAAACACGAATGGCATCAGGCCGTCATAGAGGATTTTATCAAGGCCATCCGGACCGGCGGCAAACCTATGGTCACAGGGCACGAAGCATTGGTGTCGCACGACCTGATCACGGCAATCGAAACCTCGTCGCGGACCGGACGCCCAGTTGAACTGGGCAACTGATTGATGGGCCACATTCAGACGGTACGGTCGGCTCAGGACACATAGCCAATAGATGACCGATGCGGCGACAACGATTTCGGCGAAGAAGGCCTTAGGGTCAGGCCCCATCGATTTCCCGGTATCAGCGTGATTCACGGCTCGAAAATCGAGCGGTGAACATGTCTGATCTCTTCTGGTTGAGTGATGCGCAGATGGCGCGTCTGGAGCCTTTCTTTCCGAAGTC